>NZ_QETK01000007.1 GCF_003105155.1 Pseudomonas sp. SDI
ATTCGTCACTACGCTCACGTTGACTGCCCAGGTCACGCTGACTACGTGAAGAACATGATCACCGGTGCTGCCCAGATGGACGGCGCGATCCTGGTTTGCTCGGCCGCTGATGGTCCGATGCCACAAACCCGTGAGCACATCCTGCTGTCCCGTCAGGTTGGCGTTCCGTACATCGTGGTCTTCCTGAACAAGGCTGACCTGGTAGACGACGCTGAGCTGCTGGAACTGGTCGAGATGGAAGTTCGCGACCTGCTGAGCACCTACGACTTCCCAGGCGACGACACCCCGATCATCATCGGTTCGGCTCGTATGGCGCTGGAAGGCAAAGACGATAACGAGATGGGCACCACTGCCGTCAAGAAACTGGTTGAAACTCTGGACAGCTACATCCCGGAGCCAGAGCGCGCTATCGACAAGCCGTTCCTGATGCCAATCGAAGACGTGTTCTCGATCTCGGGTCGTGGTACCGTTGTTACCGGTCGTATCGAGCGTGGTATCGTCCGCGTTCAGGATCCGCTGGAAATCGTTGGTCTGCGTGACACCACCACCACCACCTGCACCGGTGTTGAGATGTTCCGCAAGCTGCTGGACGAAGGTCGTGCTGGCGAGAACTGCGGCGTTCTGCTGCGTGGCACCAAGCGTGACGACGTTGAGCGTGGTCAGGTTCTGGTTAAGCCGGGTTCGGTTAAGCCGCACACCAAGTTCACTGCAGAAGTTTACGTTCTGAGCAAGGAAGAAGGCGGTCGTCACACTCCGTTCTTCAAAGGCTACCGTCCGCAGTTCTACTTCCGTACTACTGACGTGACCGGTAACTGCGAGCTGCCAGAAGGCGTTGAAATGGTAATGCCAGGCGATAACATTCAGATGACTGTTACCCTGATCAAAACCATCGCAATGGAAGATGGTCTGCGTTTCGCTATCCGTGAAGGCGGTCGTACCGTCGGCGCTGGCGTCGTAGCCAAAGTAATCGAATAAGTAGTTGATTTATCTCGATCGGGCCGACATAATGGTCGGCCTGATTAAGCTTTTAGGTCAGTAGCTCAATTGGCAGAGCGACGGTCTCCAAAACCGTAGGTTGGGGGTTCGATTCCCTCCTGACCTGCCAGATTCACCTCGTGTGTCTGGCTTTCTTTTCACAGGATCCTCCTAGATGACTCCCAAGGCTGAAGCCCAAGACTCTCGTTTTGATCTGCTCAAGTGGCTGGCTGTTGTCGCTTTGGTGGTCGTCGGTGTAGTCGGTAACCAGTACTACTCCGCCTCTCCGATTCTGTATCGCGTTATTGTGCTGCTTGTCCTTGCTGCGGCTGCTGCGTTTATCGCGCTTCAGACTGCAAAAGGCAAGTCGTTCTTTGCGCTGGCAAAGGAAGCTCGCACCGAGATTCGTAAAGTCGTATGGCCGACCCGCCAAGAGACCATGCAGACCACGCTGATTGTTGTGGCTGTCGTTCTGGTCATGGCGCTGCTGTTGTGGGGTCTTGACTCCCTGCTCGGCTGGTTGATTTCCTTGATTGTTGGCTAAGGGTGTCCTGTGGCTAAGCGTTGGTACGTTGTGCATGCATACTCGGGTTACGAGAAGCATGTGATGCGCTCGCTGATCGAGCGCGTAAAGCTGGCAGGCATGGAAGACGGCTTCGGCGAAATTCTGGTCCCCACTGAAGAAGTGGTTGAGATGCGCAATGGCCAGAAGCGCAAAAGCGAACGTAAGTTCTTCCCTGGCTATGTGCTGGTGCAGATGGACATGAACGAAGGGACTTGGCACTTGGTCAAGGATACCCCGCGTGTCATGGGCTTCATTGGTGGTACTGCAGATAAGCCTGCGCCAATCACCGATAAAGAGGCTGAAGCCATTCTTCGTCGCGTTGCCGATGGCAGTGACAAGCCTAAGCCGAAGACGCTCTTCGAGCCGGGTGAAGTGGTTCGTGTTACCGATGGTCCGTTTGCTGATTTCAACGGCACTGTCGAAGAAGTTAACTACGAGAAGAGCAGGCTCCAGGTGGCTGTGCTTATTTTCGGTCGCTCTACCCCGGTGGAGCTCGAGTTCAGCCAGGTCGAAAAGGTCTGACAGAACGAAGCATCCCATACCCCGCAGCCCTATGTGCTGCGGGGTTTTGTCGTCACTGGGATAAAACGTAAGTAACCCGGGGAGCCTCATGGCGTTCGTACCCGATATTGGAGTAGCTCATGGCTAAGAAGATTCAGGCTTACATCAAGCTGCAAGTAAAGGCCGGCCAGGCCAACCCTAGCCCACCCGTTGGTCCAGCACTGGGTCAACACGGTGTGAACATCATGGAATTCTGCAAGGCCTTCAACGCCCGTACTCAGGGTCAAGAAGCCGGCCTGCCGACTCCTGTGATCATCACTGTTTACAGTGACCGTAGCTTCACCTTCGAAACCAAAAGCACCCCTGCTTCGGTCCTGCTGAAAAAGGCAGCTGGCCTGACCAGCGGTTCTGCACGTCCTAACACCGTTAAAGTCGGTACTGTGACCCGTGCTCAGCTGGAAGAGATCGCAAAAACCAAAAATGCTGATCTGACCGCTGCTGACATGGATGCAGCCGTGCGTACCATCGCCGGTTCTGCTCGCAGCATGGGCCTCAACGTGGAGGGTGTGTAATGGCTAAGCTGACCAAGCGCCAAAAGGCTATCGCTTCGAAAATCGAAGCGGGCAAAGTCTACAACTTCGAAGAAGCAGCAACCCTGCTGGCCGAACTGTCCACCGTGAAGTTCAGCGAATCCTTCGATGTTGCCGTCAACCTCGGCGTTGACCCACGTAAATCCGACCAGGTCGTTCGTAGCGCTACTGTGCTGCCACACGGCACTGGCAAGACCGTACGTGTTGCCGTCTTCACCCAGGGTCCAGCTGCTGAGGCCGCTCTGGCTGCCGGCGCTGACCGTGTAGGTATGGACGACCTGGCTGCCGAAATGAAAGGCGGCGACCTGAACTATGACGTCGTTATTGCTTCCCCGGACGCAATGCGTGTTGTAGGTCAGTTGGGTCAGGTTCTGGGTCCTCGCGGCCTGATGCCTAACCCGAAAGTCGGCACCGTAACTCCAGACGTAGCCACCGCGGTTAAGAACGCCAAGGCTGGTCAGGTCCGTTATCGCACCGACAAAAACGGCATCATCCACACTTCCGTTGGCAAAATCGGCTTTGAAGCTGGCAAGCTGAAGGAAAACGTTGAAGCCCTGATCGCTGATCTGAAGCGTATCAAGCCAGCTTCCTCGAAAGGTATCTACGTTAAGCGCGTTACCCTGAGCACCACTATGGGCCCAGGTCTGGTTATCGATCAGAGCTCGCTGAACGCGTAAGACAAACGCCGGCGTGAGTGATCACGCCTGCTGCAAGATTGGGGTCCCTGCCTGGCGGGGGCTATCCAAGACCGTAGGCGGCGCAAGCCTTAAACCCTGAGCCTACGCAGATGGTGCTCCCGGTTCCTTACCGAATCAGACACCAAAACGACATCCGGCTTCGGCCAGATGAAACGGTAACAAGCAGGAGTTTTACCCGTGGCAATTAAACTCGAAGACAAGAAGGCCATCGTCGCTGAAGTCAACGAGGCTGCCAAAGTCGCTCTGTCCGCTGTCGTGGCTGATGCCCGTGGTGTGACTGTAGGCGCAATGACCGGACTCCGTAAAGAGGCTCGTGAAGCTGGCGTTTACGTACGTGTTGTACGTAACACCCTGCTCAAGCGCGCTGTTGCTGATACTGAATTCAGTGTCCTCAACGACGCCTTCACTGGCCCTACCCTGATTGCATTCTCCAACGAGCACCCGGGCGCCGCCGCCCGTCTGTTCAAAGAGTTCGCCAAGGGTCAGGACAAGTTCGAGATCAAGGCAGCTGCGTTCGACGGCAAGTTCCTTGCCGCTAACGAAATCGACGTGTTGGCTACCCTGCCGACCCGCGACGAAGCTATCGCGAAACTGATGAGCGTGATCCAAGGCGCTACCAGCAAGCTGGCTCGTACTTTGGCAGCTATTCGCGACCAGAAAGAAGCTACCGCTGCCTAAGGCACGCAGAGCACTTTCAAAATCACATGTTTAATTTGATGGCTGCGTAGGCTGTCACCCCAATACAGGAATTAATAGTCATGTCTCTGACTAACGAGCAAATCATCGAAGCAATCGGCCAGAAAACCGTTCTGGAAGTTGTTGAGCTGATCAAAGCAATGGAAGAAACCTTCGGCGTTACCGCTGCTGTTGCCGCTGCTGGCCCAGCTGCTGCTGCTGCCGTTGTTGAAGAGCAAACCGAGTTCAACGTTGTTCTGGTTGAAGCCGGCGATAAGAAAGTCAACGTGATCAAGGCCGTTCGTGAACTGACCGGTCTGGGCCTGAAAGAAGCCAAAGAGAAAGTTGACGGCGCTCCTCAGGTTGTCGCTGAAGGCGTTTCGAAAGAAGCTGCTGAAGACGCCAAGAAGAAGCTGGAAGAAGCAGGCGCTAAAGTCGAACTCAAGTAATTTCGACTTTGCGACTCCAGCCCGAGCGCTAAGCAAACGGCTGATGGCTGGTGGCTCTTGCCACCGGCCTTTTTCCGTTATTGGCGGCTGATCAGGTCGGCGCCAATAACGTGCTTCAACCACCGATGACGGTGGCGCAAACCATGGGGTTTGCACGATTTTCTGGCTGCTCCCGTCGGGAGAAGCCAAACAAGCAGGTGACCAAGCTGGGGAACGCTGATGGCTTACTCATACACTGAGAAAAAACGTATCCGCAAGGACTTTAGCAAGTTGCCGGACGTCATGGATGTGCCTTACCTCCTGGCCATCCAGCTGGATTCGTATCGTGAATTCTTGCAAGCGGGAGCGACCAAAGATCAGTTCCGCGACGTGGGCCTGCATGCGGCCTTCAAATCGGTTTTCCCGATCATCAGCTACTCCGGCAATGCTGCCCTGGAGTACGTTGGCTATCGTCTGGGCGAACCAGCTTTTGATGTCAAAGAATGCGTGCTGCGTGGCGTAACCTACGCCGTACCGCTGCGGGTAAAAGTGCGCCTGATCATTTTCGACAAAGAATCGTCGAACAAAGCGATCAAGGACATCAAAGAGCAAGAAGTCTACATGGGTGAAATCCCCCTGATGACTGAAAACGGTACCTTCGTTATCAACGGTACCGAGCGTGTAATTGTTTCCCAGCTGCACCGTTCGCCAGGTGTGTTCTTCGACCACGACCGTGGCAAGACTCACAGCTCGGGCAAGCTGCTCTACTCGGCGCGGATCATTCCTTACCGCGGTTCGTGGTTGGACTTCGAGTTCGACCCGAAAGACTGCGTATTCGTCCGTATCGACCGTCGCCGCAAATTGCCTGCTTCGGTGCTGCTGCGTGCGCTGGGCTACAGCACTGAAGAAGTGCTGGACGCCTTCTACACCACCAACGTTTTCCATGTGTCCGGCGAAAAACTGAGCCTGGAACTGGTTCCGCAGCGTCTGCGTGGTGAAATCGCGGTCATGGACATCCATGACGACAGCGGCAAGGTCATTGTCGAGCAGGGTCGCCGTATTACCGCTCGCCACATCAACCAGCTCGAAAAAGCTGGTGTCAAGCAGCTGGACGTTCCTCTGGAATACGTCCTGGGCCGCACTACTGCCAAGGCAATCGTGCACCCTGCAACTGGCGAGATCCTGGCTGAGTGCAACACCGAGCTGAGCACCGACGTCCTGGTGAAAATTGCCAAGGCTCAGGTTGTTCGCATCGAGACCCTGTACACCAACGACATCGACTGCGGTCCGTTCATCTCGGACACCCTGAAGATCGACTCCACCAGCAACCAGCTGGAAGCGCTGGTCGAGATCTATCGCATGATGCGTCCTGGCGAGCCGCCAACCAAGGATGCTGCCGAGACCCTGTTCAACAACCTGTTCTTCAGCGCCGAGCGTTACGACCTGTCGGCTGTTGGCCGCATGAAGTTCAACCGTCGTATCGGTCGCACCGAGATCGAAGGTTCGGGCGTGCTGAGCAAGGAAGATATCGTCGAGGTTCTGAAGACCCTGGTCGACATCCGTAACGGCAAAGGCATCGTCGACGACATCGACCACCTGGGTAACCGCCGTGTTCGCTGCGTCGGCGAGATGGCCGAGAACCAGTTCCGCGTTGGCCTGGTGCGTGTAGAGCGCGCGGTCAAAGAGCGTCTGTCGATGGCTGAAAGCGAAGGCCTGATGCCGCAAGACCTGATCAACGCCAAGCCCGTTGCGGCGGCGGTGAAAGAGTTCTTCGGTTCCAGCCAGCTGTCGCAGTTCATGGACCAGAACAACCCGCTGTCCGAGATCACTCACAAGCGTCGTGTCTCTGCACTCGGCCCTGGTGGTTTGACCCGTGAGCGTGCAGGCTTTGAGGTCCGTGACGTACACCCGACCCACTACGGCCGCGTGTGCCCGATCGAAACGCCTGAAGGTCCGAACATCGGTCTGATCAACTCCCTGGCGGCCTACGCCCGCACCAACCAGTACGGCTTCCTTGAAAGCCCGTACCGTGTGGTGAAAGAGGGTGTGGTTACCGACGAGATCGTGTTCCTGTCGGCAATCGAAGAAGCGGATCACGTCATTGCTCAGGCTTCGGCCGCAATGAACGACAAGAAACAGCTGATCGACGAGTTGGTAGCTGTTCGTCACCTGAACGAATTCACCGTCAAGGCGCCAGAAGACGTCACGTTGATGGACGTTTCGCCGAAGCAGGTAGTTTCGGTTGCAGCGTCGCTGATTCCGTTCCTCGAGCATGACGACGCCAACCGTGCGTTGATGGGTTCGAACATGCAGCGTCAGGCTGTACCGACTCTGCGCGCCGACAAGCCGCTGGTAGGTACCGGCATGGAGCGCAACGTTGCACGTGACTCCGGCGTTTGCGTCGTGGCTCGTCGTGGCGGTGTGATCGATTCCGTCGATGCCAGTCGTATCGTGGTTCGCGTTGCTGATGACGAAGTTGAAACTGGCGAAGCCGGTGTCGACATCTACAACCTGACCAAATACACCCGCTCGAACCAGAACACCTGCATCAACCAGCGTCCGCTGGTGAACAAGGGTGATTCGGTTCAGCGTGGCGACATCATGGCCGACGGCCCGTCCACCGACATGGGTGAACTGGCACTGGGTCAGAACATGCGCATCGCGTTCATGGCATGGAACGGCTTCAACTTCGAAGACTCCATCTGCCTGTCCGAGCGTGTGGTTCAGGAAGACCGCTTCACCACGATCCACATTCAGGAACTGACCTGTGTGGCCCGTGACACCAAGCTTGGCCCAGAGGAAATCACCGCGGACATCCCGAACGTGGGTGAAGCTGCGCTGAACAAGCTGGATGAAGCCGGTATCGTTTACGTCGGTGCTGAAGTTGGCGCTGGCGACATCCTGGTCGGCAAGGTAACGCCAAAAGGCGAAACCCAGCTGACTCCGGAAGAAAAACTGCTGCGCGCGATCTTTGGTGAGAAGGCTAGCGACGTCAAAGACACCTCCCTGCGCGTGCCTACCGGCACCAAAGGTACCGTCATCGACGTACAGGTCTTCACCCGTGATGGCGTCGAGCGCGACAGCCGTGCGCTGTCCATCGAGAAGATGCAGCTGGACGAAATCCGCAAGGACCTGAACGAAGAGTTCCGCATCGTCGAAGGCGCAACCTTCGAGCGTCTGCGCTCGGCCCTGAACGGCCAGGTAGTCGATGGTGGTGCAGGCCTGAAGAAGGGCACTGTCATTACCAATGAAGTCCTGGACGGTCTGGAGCACGGTCAGTGGTTCAAGCTGCGTATGGCAGAAGACGCGCTCAACGAGCAGCTCGAGAAAGCTCAGGCTTACATCGTTGACCGTCGCCGCCTGCTCGACGACAAGTTCGAAGACAAGAAGCGCAAGCTGCAGCAAGGCGATGACCTGGCTCCGGGCGTACTGAAGATCGTCAAGGTCTACCTGGCAATCCGTCGTCGCATCCAGCCGGGCGACAAGATGGCCGGTCGTCACGGTAACAAAGGTGTGGTCTCCGTGATCATGCCGGTCGAAGACATGCCGCACGACGCCAACGGTACGCCGGTTGACGTGGTACTCAACCCACTGGGTGTACCATCGCGTATGAACGTCGGTCAGATCCTTGAAACCCACCTGGGCCTGGCAGCCAAAGGTCTGGGTGAGAAGATCAACCGCATGCTTGAAGAGCAGCGCAAAGTCATCGAGCTGCGCAAGTTCCTCACCGAGATCTACAACGAGATCGGTGGTCGTCAGGAAAGCCTGGAAGACTTCTCCGACCAGGAAATCCTGGATTTGGCGAAGAACCTCAAAGGCGGTGTGCCAATGGCCACTCCAGTCTTCGACGGTGCCAAGGAGCGTGAGATCAAGGCCATGCTGAAACTGGCAGACATGCCAGAAAGCGGCCAGATGCAGCTGTTCGATGGCCGTACCGGTAACAAGTTCGAGCGCCATGTGACCGTGGGTTACATGTACATGCTCAAGCTGAACCACTTGGTGGACGACAAGATGCACGCGCGTTCCACTGGTTCTTACAGCCTGGTTACCCAGCAGCCGCTGGGTGGTAAGGCGCAGTTCGGTGGTCAGCGTTTCGGGGAGATGGAAGTGTGGGCGCTGGAAGCATACGGCGCGGCATACACCCTGCAAGAAATGCTCACAGTGAAGTCGGACGACGTGAACGGTCGGACCAAGATGTACAAGAACATCGTGGACGGCGATCACCGTATGGAGCCGGGCATGCCCGAGTCCTTCAACGTGCTGATCAAAGAGATTCGTTCGCTCGGTATCGATATCGATCTGGAAACCGAATAACACGTGACGCGAATCGGGAGCGTGGCTGAAAAGCCCGCTCCCTGCTCCGCCAGGAGGAAAGGCCTTGAAAGACCTACTGAATTTGCTGAAAAACCAGGGTCAAGTCGAAGAGTTCGACGCCATCCGTATCGGACTGGCATCGCCTGAGATGATCCGTTCGTGGTCGTTCGGTGAAGTTAAAAAGCCGGAAACCATCAACTACCGTACGTTCAAACCTGAGCGTGACGGTCTGTTCTGCGCCAAGATCTTTGGCCCAGTCAAGGACTACGAGTGCCTGTGCGGTAAGTACAAGCGCCTGAAGCACCGTGGTGTCATCTGTGAGAAGTGCGGCGTTGAAGTCGCCCTGGCCAAGGTCCGTCGTGAGCGCATGGCTCACATCGAACTGGCCTCCCCAGTTGCCCACATCTGGTTCCTGAAGTCCCTGCCGTCCCGTATCGGCCTGCTGATGGACATGACCCTGCGTGATATCGAGCGCGTTCTCTACTTCGAGAGCTACGTCGTTATCGATCCGGGCATGACTACCCTTGAAAAGGGTCAGTTGCTGAACGACGAGCAGTACTTCGAAGCGCTGGAAGAGTTCGGCGACGACTTCGACGCCCGTATGGGTGCCGAGGCTGTCCGCGAGCTGCTGCACGCTATCGACCTGGAGCACGAGATCGGCCGCCTGCGCGAAGAAATTCCGCAGACCAACTCGGAAACCAAGATCAAGAAGCTGTCCAAGCGTCTGAAACTGATGGAAGCCTTCCAGGGCTCGGGCAACCTGCCTGAGTGGATGGTCCTGACCGTTCTGCCGGTTCTGCCGCCAGACCTGCGTCCACTGGTTCCGCTGGATGGTGGTCGCTTCGCGACTTCCGACCTGAACGACCTGTACCGTCGGGTGATCAACCGTAACAACCGTCTGAAGCGCCTGCTCGACCTGTCCGCGCCTGACATCATCGTGCGCAACGAAAAGCGCATGCTGCAGGAAGCAGTAGATGCCTTGCTCGACAACGGTCGTCGCGGCCGTGCCATCACTGGCTCGAACAAGCGTCCTCTGAAATCCCTGGCTGACATGATCAAGGGTAAGCAAGGTCGTTTCCGTCAGAACTTGCTCGGTAAGCGTGTTGACTACTCGGGCCGTTCGGTAATTACCGTAGGTCCGACCCTGCGTCTGCATCAGTGCGGTCTGCCGAAGAAGATGGCCCTTGAGCTGTTCAAGCCGTTCATTTTCGGCAAGCTGGAAATGCGTGGTCTGGCGACCACCATCAAGGCCGCCAAGAAGATGGTCGAGCGCGAGCTGCCTGAGGTGTGGGACGTTCTCGCCGAAGTGATTCGCGAACACCCCGTACTGCTCAACCGTGCACCGACCCTTCACCGTCTGGGTATCCAGGCCTTTGAACCAGTACTGATCGAAGGTAAGGCTATCCAGCTGCACCCGCTGGTCTGTGCCGCGTACAACGCCGACTTCGACGGTGACCAAATGGCCGTGCACGTGCCGCTGACGCTGGAAGCCCAGCTCGAAGCGCGCGCGCTGATGATGTCGACCAACAACATTCTGTCGCCAGCCAACGGTGAGCCAATCATCGTTCCGTCGCAGGACGTTGTACTGGGTCTGTACTACATGACCCGTGAAGCCATCAACGCCAAGGGCGAAGGTCGCGTATTCGCCGACCTGCAAGAAGTCGACCGCGTATTCCGCGCCGGCGAAGCTGCCCTGCACGCGAAGATCAAGGTTCGTATCAACGAAACCGTGAACGACCGTGATGGCGGTAGCGTCAAGAACACCCGTATCGTCGACACCACCGTCGGCCGTGCGCTGCTGTTCCAGGTTGTGCCACCAGGTCTGTCGTACGACGTGGTCAACCAGCCGATGAAGAAGAAGGCGATCTCCAAGCTGATCAACCAGTGCTATCGCGTGGTGGGTCTGAAAGAGACCGTTATCTTCGCTGACCAGCTGATGTACACCGGTTTCGCTTATTCGACCATTTCCGGCGTTTCGATCGGTGTTAACGACTTCGTTATCCCTGACGAGAAGGCGCGCATCATCGGTGCTGCTACCGACGAAGTGAAAGAGATCGAAAGCCAGTACGCCTCCGGCCTGGTAACCCAGGGCGAGAAGTACAACAAAGTTATCGACTTGTGGTCCAAGGCGAACGACGAAGTTTCCAAGGCGATGATGGCCAACCTTTCGAAAGAAAAGGTCATCGACCGCGAAGGTAATGAAGTCGAGCAAGAGTCCTTCAACTCGATGTACATGATGGCTGACTCCGGTGCCCGGGGTTCGGCAGCTCAGATTCGTCAGCTGGCCGGTATGCGTGGCCTGATGGCCAAGCCGGACGGCTCGATCATCGAGACGCCGATCACCGCGAACTTCCGTGAAGGTCTGAGTGTACTCCAGTACTTCATCTCGACTCACGGTGCTCGTAAAGGTCTGGCGGATACCGCGTTGAAAACCGCGAACTCCGGTTACCTCACGCGCCGTCTGGTAGACGTTGCCCAGGATCTGGTCGTTACCGAGATCGACTGCGGTACCGAGCAAGGCCTGCTGATGACGCCGCACATTGAAGGCGGCGACGTTGTAGAGCCGCTGGGTGAGCGTGTACTGGGTCGTGTAATCGCCCGTGACGTGTTCAAGCCAGGCACCGACGACGTGATCGTCCCTGCAGGCACCCTGGTCGACGAGAAGTGGGTTGAGTTCATCGAGCTGAACAGCATCGACGAAGTAATCGTGCGCTCGCCAATCAGCTGCGAAACCCGTTACGGTATTTGCGCCAAGTGCTACGGTCGTGACCTGGCTCGCGGTCACCAGGTGAACATCGGTGAGGCTGTCGGCGTTATCGCTGCCCAGTCGATCGGTGAGCCGGGTACCCAGCTGACCATGCGTACGTTCCACATCGGTGGTGCTGCAAGCCGGACCTCGGCTGCCGACAGCGTCCAGGTGAAGAACGGCGGTATGGTTCGTCTGCACAACCTGAAGCAGGTTGAGCGTGCCGACGGTAACCTGGTAGCCGTTTCGCGTTCCGGTGAGTTGGCAATTGCCGACGAGTTCGGTCGTGAGCGTGAGCGCTACAAGCTGCCGTATGGTGCTGTCATTTCCGTGAAGGAAGGCGACAAGGTCGACGCTGGCGCAATCGTCGCCAAGTGGGACCCGCACACCCACCCGATCGTTACCGAAATGAAAGGTACCGTGACCTTCGTGGGCATGGAAGAAGGCATTACCATCAAGCGTCAGACTGACGAATTGACTGGTTTGACCAACATTGAAGTTCTGGACGTCAAAGACCGTCCGGCTGCAGGCAAGGAAATCCGTCCTGCAATCAAGATGGTCGACGCCAATGGCAAGGATCTGCTGCTGCCAGGTACCGACGTACCGGCTCAGTACTTCCTGCCGGCGAACGCCCTGGTCGGTGTTGCCGACGGTGCACAGATCGGTGTTGGTGACGTTATTGCGCGTATTCCGCAAGAAACGTCGAAGACCCGTGACATCACCGGTGGTCTGCCACGGGTTGCCGACTTGTTCGAAGCCCGTCGTCCGAAAGAAGCCTCGATTCTGGCTGAAGTCAGCGGCACCATCGCGTTTGGTAAAGAGACCAAAGGCAAGCGCCGTCTGGTCATCACCCCGAACGACGGTAGCGATCCGTACGAGGAGCTGATTCCGAAGTGGCGTCACCTGAACGTCTTCGAAGGCGAACAAGTGAACCGCGGTGAAGTTATTTCCGACGGTCCGAGCGATCCGCACGACATCCTGCGTCTGCTGGGTGTGAGCGCGCTGGCCAAGTACATCGTCAACGAGATCCAGGACGTTTACCGTCTGCAAGGCGTGAAGATCAACGACAAGCACATCGAGACCATTTTGCGTCAGATGCTGCGTAAAGTTGAGATCGCTGAATCGGGTGACTCCAGCTTCATCAAGGGCGACCAGATGGAACTGACTCAGGTGCTGGTCGAGAACGAGCGTCTCGCCTCCGAAGACAAGTTCATCTCGAAGTTCTCGCGTGTGCTGCTGGGTATCACCAAGGCCTCGCTGTCGACCGAATCGTTCATCTCGGCGGCTTCCTTCCAGGAAACCACCCGTGTTCTGACCGAAGCGGCGGTAACCGGCAAGCGCGACTACCTGCGTGGTCTGAAAGAAAACGTGGTCGTGGGTCGTCTGATCCCGGCCGGTACCGGTCTGGCGTACCACAGCGAGCGTAAGCGTCGCCGTGATGCCGACAAGCCGCTGCGTGTTAGCGCCAGTGAAGTGGAAGCTGCACTGACCGAAGCGCTGAACTCCAGCGGCAACTAAGGGTAGGGCCCCGGCCACCTCAATCCGGTCGTCGGTGACATATTTTGTTGCCGACGGTCGGGAAGGGGAGGCTGGGGCCTCGCCTTGACTGGGCGCAAGATCCTCTTTAGACTCTTGTACCCCTAAATTTGGTGGGACTCTGTCCTGCCATTTTTGCTTTTCTTGCAAGACAATAGCGTCGCAAGACAACAGTGGAGCTAGTAGATGGCAACTATCAACCAGCTGGTACGTCAGCCGCGTAAGCGTATCGTCGAGAAATCCGACGTTCCTGCGCTGCAGAACTGCCCGCAACGTCGTGGCGTGTGCACCCGTGTGTACACCACCACGCCGAAAAAACCTAACTCGGCACTGCGTAAAGTATGCCGTGTGCGTCTGACCAACGGTTTCGAGGTTTCCTCGTACATCGGCGGTGAAGGCCACAACCTGCAAGAGCACAGCGTGGTACTGATCCGCGGCGGTCGTGTAAAAGACTTGCCGGGTGTTCGTTACCACACCGTTCGCGGTTCCCTGGATACTTCCGGCGTTAAAGGTCGTAACCAAGGCCGTTCGAAGTACGGTACCAAGCGTCCGAAGTAATCGGCCGTTTGCAGCAGTTTGCAGTTATTCATTTTATTGAGTCGATAAGAGTAAGGTCGGGCACGGACCGTTGGGTCTCCTGTCCCGGGCTAACCTGAAGACCGTTTGAGGGCTTATCAATGCCAAGACGTCGTGTAGCAGCCAAGCGTGAGATTCTCGACGATCCAAAATACGGATCGCAGATTCTCGCCAAGTTCATGAACCACGTGATGGAAAGCGGCAAAAAGGCCGTTGCAGAGCGTATCGTTTACGGTGCTCTGGAAAAGGTCAAAGAACGCAAGAACAGCGATCCCCTGGAAATCTTCGAGAAAGCTCTCGACGCCATCGCTCCGCTGGTCGAAGTGAAGTCGCGCCGTGTTGGCGGTGCTACTTACCAGGTTCCTGTCGAAGTTCGTCCATCCCGTCGTAACGCCCTGGCAATGCGCTGGCTGGTAGACTTCGCCCGTAAGCGCGGCGAGAAGTCCATGGCTCTGCGCCTGGCTGGCGAACTGCTGGATGCCGCTGAAGGCAAAGGTGCTGCAGTCAAGAAGCGTGAAGACGTACACCGTATGGCCGAAGCCAACAAAGCGTTCTCGCACTACCGCTTCTAATTCAGGCATCACTATTTTTGCGAGGGCTCTATGGCTCGTACTACTCCTATCAACCGCTACCGTAACATTGGTATTTGCGCGCACGTTGATGCGGGCAAGACCACTACTACTGAGCGGATCCTGTTCTACACAGGTCTGAGCCACAAAATGGGCGAGGTGCATGACGGCGCCGCGACCACCGACTGGATGGTGCAGGAGCAGGAGCGGGGTATTACCATTACCTCCGCTGCTGTTACTACCTTCTGGAAAGGTTCCCGTGGCCAGTACGACAACTATCGCGTAAACGTCATCGATACCCCCGGCCACGTTGACTTCACCATTGAAGTAGAACGTTCGCTGCGCGTGCTCGACGGCGCGGTCGTTGTGTTCTGCGGTACCTCCGGTGTTGAGCCGCAGTCCGAAACCGTATGGCGTCAGGCCAACAAGTACGGCGTTCCACGTGTTGTTTACGTGAACAAGATGGACCGTGCAGGTGCTGACTTCCTGCGCGTAGTTGGTCAGATCAAGAACCGTCTGGGTCACACCCCGGTTCCTGTCCAGCTGGCTATCGGTTCGGAAGATAACTTCCAGGGTCAGGTTGACCTGATCAAGATGAAGGCTATCTACTGGAACGAAGACGACAAGGGCACCACCTATCGCGAGGAAGACATTCCTGCCGATATGCTGGAGCTGGCTGAAGAATGGCGCGCCAATATGGTTGAGGCCGCTGCAGAAGCCACCGAAGAGCTGATGAACAAGTACCTTGAAGAAGGTGAGCTGACCGTCGAAGAAATCAAAGCCGGTCTGCGTGCGCGCACCCTGGCCAGCGAGATCGTTCCGGCTGTCTGTGGTTCTTCCTTCAAGAACAAGGGCGTTCCTCTGGTTCTCGATGCTGTCATCGACTTCCTGCCTGCTCCGACCGAAATTCCTGCGATCAAGGGTATCCATCCTGACCTGATCGAGAAGCCGAAGGACGAGCTGGTCGACGCTGATTACGATGAGCGTCACGCCGACGACAACGAGCCGTTCTCGGCTCTGGCGTTCAAGATTGCCACCGACCCGTTCGTTGGTACGCTGACTTTCGTCCGTGTTTACTCGGGTATGCTGCAATCCGGCGACTCCGTGATCAACTCGGTCAAGGGCAAGAAAGAGCGCGTTGGTCGTATGGTGCAGATGCACGCCAACCAGCGTGAAGAGATCAAAGAAGTATTGGCGGGCGACATCGCCGCTCTGATCGGTATGAAGGACGTCACCACTGGTGACACCCTCTGCAACGCCGACAAGCCAATCATTCTTGAGCGTATGGACTTCCCTGAGCCGGTGATCTCGGTAGCTGTTGAGCCGAAGACCAAGCAGGACCAGGAGAAGATGGGTATCGCACTGGGCAAGCTGGCTCAGGAAGACCCGTCGTTCCGCGTCAAAACTGACGAAGAAACCGGCCAGACCATCATTTCCGGTATGGGCGAGCTTCACCTGGACATCCTCGTTGACCGCATGAAGCGTGAATTCAACGTCGAAGCCAACATCGGTAAGCCGCAGGTTTCGTACCGCGAGCAGATCACCAAGGACAACGTCGAGATCGAAGGTAAGTTCGTTCGTCAGTCCGGTGGTCGTGGTCAGTTCGGTCACTGCTGGATCCGTTTCTCGCAGCCAGAAGTGGATGCAAGCGGCAACATCACCGAAGGCCTGGTGTTCACCAACGAAGTTGTTGGTGGTGTGGTTCCGAAGGAATACATCCCGGCTATCCAGAAGGGTATCGAAGAGCAGATGAAGAACGGCATCGTTGCCGGCTATCCGCTGATCGGCCTGAAGGCAACCGTGTTTGATGGTTCCTACCACGACGTCGACTCCAACGAGATGGCGTTCAAGGTAGCGGCCTCCATGGCGACCAAGCAACTCGCAGCCAAAGGCGGCGGTAAAGTGCTTGAGCCGATCATGAAGGTAGAAGTTGTGACCCCTGAGGACTACATGGGTGACGTGATGGGTGACCTGAACCGTCGTCGTGGTCTGATCCAGGGTATGGAAGATTCGGTGTCCGGCAAGGTTGTCCGTGCTGAAGTTCCGCTCGGAGAAATGTTCGGTTATGCGACCGACGTCCGTTCCATGTCTCAGGGTCGCGCGAGCTACTCCATGGAATTCTCCAAATACGCCGAAGCTCCGTCGAATATCGTCGAAGCACTCGTTAAAAAACAAGGCTAATCCAGCCCTTTAGGCAAGAGGTTCACTGTCGTGGCTAAAGAAAAATTTGATCGTTCCCTTCCGCACGTCAACGTTGGCACCATCGGTCACGTTGACCACGGTAAAACCACTCTGACTGCTGCTCTGACTCGCGTCTGCTCCGAAGTTTTCGGTTCGGCTGTCGTTGAATTCGACAAGATCGACAGCGCGCCAGAAGAAAAGGCTCGTGGTATCACCATCAACACCGCGCACGTCGAGTACAACTCGAACATTCGTCACTACGCTCACGTTGACTGCCCAGGTCACGCTGACTACGTGAAGAACATGATCACCGGTGCTGCCCAGATGGACGGCGCGATCCTGGTTTGCTCGGCCGCTGATGGTCCGATGCCACAAACCCGTGAGCACATCCTGCTGTCCCGTCAGGTTGGCGTTCCGTACATCGTGGTCTTCCTGAACAAGGCTGACCTGGTAGACGACGCTGAGCTGCTGGAACTGGTCGAGATGGAAGTTCGCGACCTGCTGAGCACCTACGACTTCCCAGGCGACGACACCCCGATCATCATCGGTTCGGCTCGTATGGCGCTGGAAGGCAAAGACGATAACGAGATGGGCACCACTGCCGTCAAGAAACTGGTTGAAACTCTGGACAGCTACATCCCAGAGCCAGAGCGCGCTATCGACAAGCCGTTCCTGATGCCAATCGAAGACGTGTTCTCGATCTCGGGTCGTGGTACCGTTGTTACCGGTCGTATCGAGCGTGGTATCGTCCGCGTTCAGGATCCGCTGGAAATCGTTGGTCTGCGTGACACCACCACCACCACCTGCACCGGTGTTGAGATGTTCCGCAAGCTGCTGGACGAAGGTCGTGCTGGCGAGAACTGCGGCGTTCTGCTGCGTGGCACCAAGCGTGACGACGTTGAGCGTGGTCAGGTTCTGGTTAAGCCGGGTTCGGTTAAGCCGCACACCAAGTTCACTGCAGAAGTTTACGTTCTGAGCAAGGAAGAAGGCGGTCGTCACACTCCGTTCTTCAAAGGCTACCGTCCACAGTTCTACTTCCGTACTACTGACGTGACCGGTAACTGCGAGCTGCCAGAAGGCGTTGAAATGGTAATGCCAGGCGATAACATTCAGATGACTGTTACCCTGATCAAAACCATCGCAATGGAAGATGGTCTGCGTTTCGCTATCCGTGAAGGCGGTCGTACCGTCGGCGCTGGCGTCGTAGCCAAAATCATCGAGTAATTCTCGATAGGTTGAAAAAGCCCCCGCTCAGCGGGGGCTTTTTTTATTGGGTTGACACCCAATAGGGGCGTCTATAGAATCACGCCTCCTTTTAACGGGCGTAGTGCGCCCGGTGGGAATAGCAGCCTGGAGTCTGAAATCCAATGCAAAATCAGCAAATCCGTATCAGGTTGAAGGCTTTTGACCATCGCCTGATCGACCAATCCACCCAGGAAATCGTGGAAACCGCGAAACGTACTGGTGCTCAAGTGCGTGGTCCAATTCCACTGCCTACTCGCAAAGAGCGGTTCACCGTTCTGGTCTCCCCGCACGTCAACAAAGACGCGCGTGACCAGTACGAGATCCGTACTCATAAGCGCGTTCTGGACATCGTCCAGCCAACGGATAAAACCGTTGATGCGCTTATGAAGCTTGATCTTGCAGCAGGTGTGGAAGTGCAGATCAGCCTCGGCTAAGACTTGGGTCTTAGTCGTGTAACGCTCTGAAATGGGCGGCCATAGCGGGTGAAAGCCCCGTACACTCATGAGGTTTACAACATGACTATTGGTGTAGTCGGTCGTAAATGCGGTATGACCCGTATTTTCACCGAAGAAGGTGTCTCCATTCCGGTCACGGTCATTGAGATCGAGCCGAATCGCGTCACCCAGTTCAAAACCGAAGAAACCGATGGCTACCGTGCAGTGCAAGTCACTGTCGGCGAGCGTCGTGCTTCGCGTGTGACTGCTGCTCAGGCAGGTCACTTCGCTAAAGCGAACGTTGCCGCTGGTCGCGGTGTCTGGGAATTCCGTCTTGAAGAAGGCGAGTACCAGGCTGGCGACTTGATCAATGCAGAAATCTTCGCAGCTGGCCAAATGGTAGATGTTACCGGTCAGTCGAAAGGTAAAGGCTTCGCCGGTACCATCAAGCGTTGGAATTTCCGCGGTCAAGACAATACCCACGGTAACTCCGTTTCCCACCGCGTCCCGGGCTCTATCGGCCAGTGCCAGACTCCTGGTCGTGTATTCAAGGGCAAAAAAATGTCCGGTCACATGGGCGCCGAGCGCGTGACCGTTCAGTCCCTGGAAGTAGTGCGCGTCGACGCTGAACGCAATCTGTTGCTGGTCAAGGGTGCCGTTCCTGGCGCTACTGGCGGCGATCTGGTTGTGCGTCCGGCTGCCAAGGCTCGCGGTTAAGGGGAAGCTGACATGCAACTAAATGTAAATGACGCTCAAGCGATCGAAGTTTCCGAACTGACTTTCGGTGGCGAATTCAACGAGACGCTGGTTCACCAAGCAGTCGTGGCCTACATGGCCGGCGGCCGTCAAGGCACCAAGCAACAGAAAACCCGTTCCGACGTTGCTGGTGGCGGTAAGCGCCCATGGCGTCAGAAGGGTACTGGTCGCGCTCGTGCCGGTACTATCCGTAGCCCAATCTGGCGTGGCGGCGGTACCACCTTCGCAGCTCGTCCTCAAGACCACTCGCAAAAGCTCAACAAGAAGATGTACCGCGCAGCAATGCGTTCCATCCTCGCCGAGCTGGTGCGTACCGACCGTCTGGTCGTGGTTCAGGACTTCGCTGTTGAAGCGCCGAAAACCAAAGACCTGCTGAACAAGCTGAACGGCATGGGTCTGAGCGACGTACTGATCGTTTCTGACGCTGTTGATCAGAATCTGTACCTGGCTGCTCGTAACCTGCCGCACGTCGACGTACGTGACGTACAGGGTTCCGATCCGGTCAGTCTGATCGCATACGACAAAGTGTTGATCACTGTGTCGGCCGTGAAGAAATTCGAGGAGCTGCTGGGATGAACCAGGAACGCGTATTTAAAGTCCTCCTTGGCCCGCATGTTTCCGAGAAGGCTACCGTTCTGGCTGAGAAAAAAGGCCAGTTCGTATTCAAGGTTGCTACTGATGCAACCAAGCTGGAAATCAAGAAAGCTGTCGAAGGCCTGTTCGGCGTAAAAGTCGAAAACGTGTCGACTGTTAACGTTCTGGGTAAAACCAAGCGTACCGCACGTGGTCTGGGCAAGCGTAATGACTGGAAGAAGGCGATCGTCTCCCTTCAGCCAGGCCAAGATCTCGATTTCAGCAGCAGTGCTGAGTAAGGAAGGGGTGCATCATGGCAATCGTTAAATGCAAACCGACTTCCCCTGGCCGCCGTTTTGTGGTCAAGGTGGTCAACAAGGAGCTGCACAAAGGCGCTCCTCACGCACCGCTGCTCGAGAAAAAATCGAAGTCTGGTGGTCGTAACAACAATGGCCGCATCACTACTCGTCACGTAGGTGGTGGTCATAAGCAGCATTATCGTCTGGTCGACTTCCGTCGCAATGACAAGGACGGCATCGCCGCCACTGTCGAGCGTATCGAATACGATCCAAACCGTACTGCTCACATCGCACTGCTCTGCTACGCAGACGGCGAGCGTCGCTACATCATCGCCCCTAAAGGCGTTGTAGCTGGCGATCAGCTGATCGCAGGTGCTCTGGCTCCAATCAAGCCAGGCAACTCCCTGCAACTGCGTAACATCCCAGTGGGTAGCACCATTCACGGCATCGAACTGAAGCCGGGCAAAGGTGCACAAATCGCTCGTTCCGCTGGTGCTTCGGCTCAGCTGATCGCTCGCGAAGGTGTCTACGTGACCCTGCGTCTGCGCTCTGGTGAAATGCGTAAAGTCCTGGCTGAATGCCGTGCGACCCTGGGTGAAGTCTCGAACTCCGAGCACAGCCTGCGTTCGCTGGGTAAAGCTGGTGCCAAACGCTGGCGTGGCGTTCGCCCAACCGTTCGTGGTGTTGCCATGAACCCGGTTGACCACCCGCACGGTGGTGGTGAAGGTCGTACCTCCGGTGGTCGTCATCCGGTATCGCCATGGGGCTTCCCGACTAAGGGTGCTAAGACTCGTGGTAATAAGCGTACCGACAACATGATCGTCCGTCGTCGCAAGTAAATAGAGGGATACGACAGTGCCACGTTCTCTGAAAAAAGGTCCTTTTATTGATCTTCACCTACTGAAGAAGATCGAAGTGGCGGCGGAAAAGAACGATCGCAAACCAGTTAAGACCTGGTCGCGTCGCTCCATGATCCTGCCACAAATGGTCGGTCTGACCATCGCGGTACATAACGGTCGTCAACACGTCCCAGTTCTCGTGAACGAAGACATGGTCGGCCACAAACTGGGCGAGTTTGCCGGTACCCGCACCTACCGCGGGCACGTGGCTGACAAGAAAGCCAAGCGTTAAGGGGTTAGGAAATGGAAGTAGCCGCTAAGTTGTCGGGCGCTCGCATCTCCGCCCAGAAAGCCCGCTTGGTCGCCGACCAGATCCGCGGGAAGAAGGTGGGCGAAGCGCTCAACCTGTTGGCCTTCAGCAGCAAAAAAGCCGCTGAAATCATGAAGAAAGTCCTCGAGTCGGCCGTAGCCAACGCCGAGCATAACGAAGGCGCAGACGTTGATGACCTGAAGGTCTCCACCGTTTTCGTCAACGAAGGGCGTTCGCTGAAGCGCATCATGCCGCGTGCCAAAGGCCGCGCTGATCGCATCGTCAAGCGGTCTTGCCATATCACTGTCAAGGTTGCGGACAAGTAACGGAGTCGATCAGATGGGTCAGAAAGTACATCCCACTGGCATTCGCCTGGGAATCGTCAAGGAGCACACCTCCGTCTGGTACGCAGACGGTCGGACTTATGCGGACTATTTGCTCGCAGATCTGAATGTGCGTGAGTACCTCCAAGACAAACTAAAAAGCGCGTCCGTTAGCCGTATCGATATCCATCGTCCGGCACAAACTGCACGCATCACCATCCACACCGCTCGTCCAGGTATCGTTATCGGGAAGAAGGGTGAAGATGTTGAGAAACTGCGTCAGGACCTGACCAAGCAAATGGGTGTGCCTGTGCACATCAATATCGAAGAGATCCGCAAGCCGGAACTCGACGGTATGCTGGTTGCTCAGAGCGTAGCTCAGCAGCTGGAGCGTCGTGTGATGTTCCGTCGCGCCATGAAGCGCGCCGTACAGAACGCCATGCGCATTGGTGCCAAAGGCATCAAAATCCAAGTGAGCGGTCGTCTCGGCGGTGCTGAAATCGCACGTACTGAATGGTATCGCGAAGGTCGTGTGCCACTGCACACCCTGCGTGCCGATATCGACTATGCCACCTACGAAGCTCACACCACTTACGGTGTGATCGGTGTCAAGGTTTGGATCTTCAAAGGCGAAGTAATTGGTGGTCGCCAAGAAGAGCTGAAACCACAAGCACCAGCGCCTCGTAAAAAAGCTGCTAAGTAAGGGGTACGCCAAATGTTGCAACCTAAGCGTACAAAATTCCGCAAGCAGATGACTGGCCACAACCGTGGTCTGGCACTGCGCGGTAGCAAAGTAAGCTTCGGCGAATTCGCCTTGAAAGCTGTTGCTCGCGGTCGTCTCACCGCTCGCCAGATCGAATCGGCACGTCGTGCCCTGACTCGTCACGTAAAACGTGGCGGTAAGATCTGGATCCGTGTGTTCCCGGACAAGCCGATCTCCAAGAAGCCTCTCGAAGTGCGGATGGGTAAAGGTAAAGGTTCCGTGGAGTACTGGGTTGCCCAGATCCAGCCAGGCAAGGTCCTGTACGAGATCGAGGGTGTTTCTGAAGAGCTGGCGCGTGAGGCATTCGCCTTGGCAGCTGCGAAGCTGCCGCTCGCCACCTCCTTTGTTAAGCGGACGGTGATGTGATGAAAGCGAATGAACTTCGTGAGAAATCAGCACAGCAACTGAACGAGCAACTGCTCGGCTTGCTGCGCGACCAGTTCAATCTGCGTATGCAGAAAGCAACTGGCCAGTTGGGGCAGTCTCACCTGCTCTCGCAAGTGAAGCGTGACATCGCTCGCGTGAAAACTGTGCTCAACCAGCAGGCAGGTAAGTAATCATGGCTGAAGCCGAAAAAACCGTCCGTACGCTGACTGGCCGTGTTGTCAGCGACAAGATGGACAAAACCATCACCGTACTGATCGAGCGTCGCGTTAAGCACCCGATCTACGGTAAATACGTTAAGCGTTCGACTAAGCTGCACGCGCACGACGAAACCAATCAGTGCCACATCGGCGACAAGGTCTCCATTCGTGAGACCCGTCCGCTGGCCAAGACCAAGGCTTGGGCACTGGTTGAAGTTCTCGAACGCGCTGTTGAAGTCTAAGGGCTAAGGGTCGGAGAAATTTTATGATTCAGACTCAATCCATGCTCGATGTGGCCGATAACAGCGGCGCTCGTCGCGTCATGTGCATCAAGGTGCTCGGCGGTTCTCACCGCCGTTACGCCGGTATCGGTGACATCATCAAGGTAACCGTCAAGGAAGCAATTCCTCGCGGTAAAGTGAAGAAAGGCCAAGTGATGACTGCTGTTGTAGTCCGCACTCGCCACGGTGTCCGTCGTGCAGACGGCTCCATCATCCGCTTTGATGGCAACGCTGCTGTTCTTCTGAACAACAAGCAAGAGCCGATCGGCACCCGTATCTTTGGGCCAGTGACCCGTGAACTTCGTACTGAGAAGTTCATGAAGATCGTCTCGCTCGCCCCAGAAGTGCTGTAAGGAGATCCGACATGCAAAAGATTCGTCGTGACGACGAGATCATCGTGATCGCCGGCAAAGACAAAGGTAAGCGCGGTAAGGTGCTGAAGGTACTCGCTGACGACCGTCTGGTCGTTGGTGGGATCAACCTGGTGAAGCGTCATACCAAGCCTAACCCGATGTCGGGCGTACAAGGCGGTATCGTCGAGAAAGAAGCGCCACTGCACGCTTCCAACGTCGCCATTTTCAACGGCGAAACCAACAAGGCTGACCGCGTTGGTTTCAAAGTAGAAGAAGGCAAAAAAATTCGTGTCTTCAAGTCGACCCAAAAAGCGGTTGATGCTTGAACACTGCTAGGTAGAAGACCATGGCACGACTGAAAGAGATTTATCGGAAGGAAATCGCTCCCAAGCTTAAGGAAGAACTTAAGCTGGCGAACGTGATGGAAGTTCCGCGCGTTACCAAGATCACCCTGAACATGGGTCTGGGCGAAGCTGTCGGCGACAAAAAAGTCATCGAGCATGCTGTAGCTGACCTGGAAAAGATCACCGGTCAAAAAGCCGTTGTGACTTTCGCTCGGAAATCCATCGCGGGCTTCAAAGTCCGTGAGGGCTGGCCGATCGGCGTTAAAGTCACTCTGCGCCGTGATCGTATGTACGAGTTCCTGGACCGCCTGCTGGCGATCTCCCTGCCTCGGGTTCGCGACTTCCGCGGCCTGAATGCCAAGTCCTTCGACGGTCGTGGCAACTACAGCATGGGCGTGAAAGAGCAGATCATCTTCCCGGAAATCGACTACGACAAGATCGATGCTCTGCGCGGTCTGGACATTACCCTGACCACCACTGCTCGTACGGATGACGAAGGTCGCGCCTTGCTGCGTGCTTTCAAATTCCCGTTCCGCAACTGATTGGAGTAGGAAAATGGCCAAGAAGAGCATGAAAAACCGCGAGCTGAAGCGTCAGCTCACGGTTGCTAAGTTCGCCAAGAAGCGTGCTGAGCTCAAAGCTATCATCGTGAACCTGGACGTAACTCCAGAAGAGCGTTTTGCAGCTGTTGTAGCTCTGCAGAAGCAGCCACGTGACGCCAGCGCTTCGCGCCTGCGTAACCGCTGCCGCATCACCGGTCGTCCACACGGCGTTTACCGCAAGTTCGGCCTCGGCCGTAACAAGCTGCGTGAAGCAGCAATGCGCGGTGACGTTCCAGGTCTGGTTAAAGCCAGCTGGTAAGACGTACCGGCAGCGTCCTGGTGGCGGGGGAGTGATCTTCCGACCACCGGTGATCTTGCAACGAAACAAGCCCCTTTTGGGGCTTGTTTCGTTTTTGGGATGTGTCTAGAATGACCGGCTCTCCTGAGCCCGGGTTTTTTGCCCTGTGCGTTCAGGGGACTGTAGTAGCCGAAAGGCTAATTTTTCTTGTATCAGGAGCGTCTAGCCCATGAGTATGCAGGACCCGTTAGCGGACATGCTAACTCGAATCCGTAATGCCCAGATGGCTGAAAAGTCCGTCGTAAGCATGCCGTCCTCGACCCTGAAGGTGGCTGTAGCCAAAGTTCTGAAAGACGAAGGTTACATCGCGGGTTATCAGGTCAGCAGCGAAGTTAAGCCTTCGCTGTCCATCGAGCTGAAATACTTCGAAGGCCGTCCGGTCATCGAGGAAGTCAAGCGCGTAAGTCGTCCAGGCCTGCGTCAGTACAAGTCCGTCGAAGAACTGCCGAAAGTACGTGGCGGTCTGGGCGTGTCTATCGTCTCCACCAACAAAGGTGTGATGACTGATCGTGCTGCGCGCGCTGCCGGTGTCGGCGGCGAAGTTCTCTGCACAGTGTTCTAAGGGGGGATAAGCATGTCTCGCGTCGCTAAGAACCCCGTTAAGCTGCCAGCCGGTGTCGAAATCAAATTCGTCGGCCAGCAGCTTTCGGTGAAGGGTGCCAAGGGCACTCTCGAACTGAATGTTCACTCGTCTGTAGAAATTACCGAAGAAGCCGGTGAGCTGCGTTTCGCTGCTCGCAATGGCGACCAGCAAACCCGCGCTATGGCCGGTACTACCCGTGCGCTGGTAAACAACATGGTCCAGGGCGTAAGCCAAGGCTTCGAGCGTAAGCTCCAGCTGGTCGGTGTTGGTTACAAAGCACAAGCCAAAGGCACCGTGCTGAACCTGGCGCTCGGCTTCTCGCACCCAGTGGACTACGAGCTGCCAGCCGGCATCACCGCTGAGACCCCAAGCCAGACCGATATCCTGATCAAGGGCATCGATAAGCAGCTGGTAGGTCAGGTGGCCGCTGAAATCCGCGACTTCCGTCCACCAGAGCCGTACAAAGGCAAGGGTGTGCGTTACGCGGACGAAGTCGTCCGTCGTAAAGAAGCCAAGAAGAAGTAGGGCCTAGCAAATGACCGACAAAAAAGTTACTCGACTGCGTCGCGCTCGCAAAGCACGCCTGAAAATGCACGAACTCGAAGTCGTGCGTCTCTGCGTGTTCCGCTCCTCGCAGCACATCTATGCCCAGGTCATTTCGGCCGACGGCAGCAAGGTTCTGGCCAGCGCCTCGACCTTGGACAAAGAACTGCGTGATGGCGCCACTGGCAACATCGACGCGGCCACTAAGGTTGGCAAGCTGGTAGCTGAGCGTGCGAAAGCCGCCGGTGTATCTCAAGTTGCCTTTGACCGTTCCGGCTTCAAGTACCATGGCCGCGTCAAAGCGCTGGCTGATGCTGCTCGTGAAGGCGGGCTGGAGTTCTAAGTTATGGCAAATAACGATCAAAAGCGCGACGAAGGCTACATCGAGAAGCTGGTTCAAGTTAACCGCGTAGCGAAAACCGTTAAAGGCGGCCGTATCTTCACCTTCACCGCGCTGACCGTGGTTGGTGATGGTAAAGGTCGTGTCGGCTTCGGCCGTGGCAAGTCGCGCGAAGTACCTGCTGCGATCCAGAAAGCCATGGAAGCTGCTCGTCGCAACATGATTCAAGTCGACCTGAACGGCACCACTCTGCAGTACGCTACCAAGTCTGCTCATGGCGCCTCGAAGGTGTACATGCAGCCTGCTTCGGAAGGTACCGGTATCATCGCCGGTGGCGCGATGCGTGCTGTCCTGGAAGTTGCTGGTGTTCAGAACGTCCTGGCCAAGTGCTACGGCTCGACTAACCCAGTGAACGTGGTTCACGCCACCTTCAAGGGTCTGAAGGCTATGCAATCTCCTGAGTCCATTGCTGCCAAGCGCGGCAAGAGCGTTGAGGAGATCCGTTGATCATGGCTACCGTTAAAGTAACGCTGATCAAAAGCACCGCCGGCCGTATCCCTAACCACAAACTGTGCGTTAAGGGTCTGGGTCTGCGCCGCATCGGTCACACTGTAGAAGTCCAGGATACTCCCGAGAATCGCGGGATGATCAACAAGGCTTACTACATGCTGCGCGTCGAGGGTTAATCGATGAAACTCAATGATCTGAGTCCAGCGCCGGGTTCCCGTCGCGAGAAGCATCGTCCGGGTCGTGGTATCGGTAGCGGTTTGGGTAAGACTGGTGGCCGTGGTCACAAAGGTCAAACCTCCCGTTCCGGTGGCACCATCGCTCCAGGCTTTGAAGGCGGTCAACAGCCGCTGCACCGTCGTCTGCCGAAGTTCGGCTTCGTTTCCCTGAAAGCCATGGACCGCGCAGAAGTGCGTCTGTCCGAGCTGGCCAAAGTGGAAGGCGACGTTGTCACCGTGCAATCCCTGAAGGATGCCAACGTGATTAACCAAAACGTACAGCGTGTGAAAATCATGCTGTCCGGCGAAGTTACTCGCGCGGTCACCATCAAGGGTATCGCAGCCACCAAAGG
Source organism: Pseudomonas sp. SDI (assembly GCF_003105155.1). Taxonomy (GTDB): domain Bacteria; phylum Pseudomonadota; class Gammaproteobacteria; order Pseudomonadales; family Pseudomonadaceae; genus Aquipseudomonas. The sequence goes on from NZ_QETK01000007.1 coordinate 26,903, forward strand.
TGCGCGTGCGGCTATCGAAGCAGCTGGCGGCAAGTTCGAGGAATAAATGGCTAAGCAAGGTGCTCTCTCTTCGCTCGGTAAAGGCGGGATGTCTGAACTTTGGGCTCGTCTGCGTTTTCTGTTTCTGGCGATCATCGTCTATCGGATAGGCGCACACATCCCAGTTCCAGGCATCAACCCGGACCGGCTGGCGGAACTGTTTCGACAGAATGAGGGGACCATTCTTAGCTTGTTCAACATGTTTTCCGGCGGCGCGCTGGAGCGGATGAGCATTTTTGCATTGGGGATCATGCCGTACATTTCGGCATCGATCATCATGCAACTGATGACCGCCGTCAGCCCGCAGCTGGAGCAGTTGAAGAAGGAAGGTGAAGCTGGCCGTCGCAAGATCAGCCAGTACACCCGCTACGGCACCGTCATCCTGGCGCTGGTCCAAGCCATTGGCATGTCCATTGGTCTGGCCGGCCAGGGTGTAGCGTTTTCTGCTGACTTTGGCTTCCATTTCGTTGCGGTCTCCACCTTTGTGGCGGGTGCGATGTTCATGATGTGGCTGGGTGAGCAAATCACGGAGCGCGGTGTAGGCAACGGTATCTCGATGTTGATCTTCGCAGGTATCGTCGCCGGTCTTCCGAGAGCAATCGGGCAGTCTTTCGAGTCTGCGCGTACGGGCGATATCAACATTTTCGCTCTGGTCGCTATCGGTTTGCTGGCAGTAGCGATTATCGGTTTTGTGGTGTTCATTGAGCGTGGTCAGCGTCGAATCGCCGTTCACTATGCCAAGCGTCAGCAGGGTCGCAAGGTCTTCGCTGCGCAGACTAGCCACTTGCCGTTGAAAGTGAACATGGCTGGTGTAATCCCAGCTATTTTCGCAAGCAGCATTTTGCTGTTCCCGGCTTCGCTGGGTGCCTGGTTCGGTCAGTCTGAAGGTATGGGCTGGCTGCAGGACATCTCGCAGTCGATCGCTCCTGGTCAGCCGTTGAATATTCTGCTGTTTAGTGCAGGGATTATTTTCTTCTGCTTCTTCTATACGGCGTTGATGTTCAATCCGAAAGACGTAGCGGAAAACCTGAAGAAGTCCGGTGCCTTTATTCCGGGCATCCGTCCTGGTGAGCAGTCGGCGCGCTACATTGATGGCGTTCTGACCCGTTTGACCATGTTCGGTGCTCTTTATATGACGGCCGTCTGTCTCCTCCCCCAGTTCCTGGTGGTAGCGGCAAACGTTCCGTTCTACCTTGGCGGGACCTCGTTGCTGATTGTGGTAGTGGTTGTGATGGACTTCATGTCCCAAGTACAATCGCACCTCGTTTCGCACCAGTACGAATCCCTGATGAAGAAAGCCAACCTGAAAGGCTACGGTGGCAGCGGTCTGCTGCGCTGATTGACCCTTAAGGTTCGAGGAGTTGGTGATGAAAGTTCGTGCATCGGTGAAAAAGCTGTGCCGTAACTGCAAAATTATTCGCCGCGAAGGTGTTGTTCGAGTAATTTGCAGCGCGGAACCACGTCACAAGCAGCGCCAAGGCTGAGTGTGATCTGTGCTTCAAACCCAGCAGCTAGTGCGCTGCTGGGTTGATTATTTGTTTCTACAGCGATATTATCTCGCGCCCTATTTCTTGGCTTCCGGGGCGTAGGTAGCTGTCAATTGGAGTCCCACTGAATGGCCCGTATTGCAGGCGTCAACATTCCAGATAACAAGCACACTGTTATCTCGCTGACCTACATCTATGGTGTTGGTCGCACTACTGCGCAGAGCATCTGTGCAGTGACTGGGGTCAACCCAGCCGCAAAGATCAAGGATCTGAGCGACGAGCAGGTTGAATCGCTGCGTACTGAAGTTGCGAAGTACATCACCGAAGGTGATCTGCGCCGTGACATCAACATGAAAATCAAGCGGTTGATGGACCTGGGTTGCTACCGCGGCCTGCGTCATCGTCGGGGTCTGCCAGTACGCGGTCAGCGTACCAAGACCAACGCGCGTACCCGTAAAGGTCCGCGTAAGCCGATCCGCAAGTAATCGCACCAGCGAATCGACAGGAATTTAGAAATGGCAAAACCTGCTGCTCGTCCTCGTAAAAAAGTCAAAAAGACAGTGGTTGATGGCATCGCCCACATCCATGCCTCTTTTAACAACACCATCGTGACCATCACCGATCGTCAAGGTAACGCTCTGTCCTGGGCTACCTCCGGCGGTTCGGGTTTCCGCGGTTCTCGCAAGTCCACCCCGTTCGCTGCTCAGGTAGCTGCTGAGCGTGCTGGTCAAGCTGCGCTGGAATATGGTCTGAAGAACCTCGACGTTAACGTCAAGGGTCCAGGTCCAGGTCGTGAGTCCGCTGTTCGTGCTCTGAACGGCTGTGGCTATAAGATCGCCAGCATCACCGACGTGACGCCAATCCCGCATAACGGGTGCCGTCCGCCGAAGAAGCGCCGCGTGTAATCAGGAGACAGATAAATGGCACGTTACATTGGTCCAAAATGCAAACTGTCTCGTCGTGAAGGCACCGATCTGTTCCTGAAGAGCGGCGTTCGCGCTCTGGAATCGAAGTGCAACATCGAAGCAGCCCCAGGTATTCACGGTCAGCGTCGTGGTCGTCAGTCCGACTACGGCACCCAGCTGCGTGAGAAGCAAAAAGTCCGTCGTATCTACGGCGTTCTCGAGCGTCAGTTCAGCGGTTACTACAAGGAAGCGGCTGCCAAAAAAGGCGCTACCGGTGAGAACCTGCTGCAACTGCTCGAATGCCGTCTGGATAACGTTGTATATCGTATGGGCTTCGGCGCTACCCGTGCTGAATCCCGTCAGCTGGTTTCGCACAAAGCGATCAGCATCAACGGCAAGACTGTAAACGTTCCGTCCTACCAAGTTCGTCCGGGTGACGTGGTCGCGGTTCGCGAGAAGTCGCTGAACCAGCTGCGCATTGTTCAAGCCCTTGAACTGTGCGCCCAGCGTGGCCGCGTTGAGTGGGTAGACGTAGATACTGCTAAGAAGTCGGGCGTTTTCAAGAACGTTCCTGCTCGTAGCGATCTGTCTGCCGACATCAACGAAAGCCTGATTGTCGAGCTCTACTCCAAGTAAGGGCTAGAAAATAGGTGCATCCATGCAGATTTCGGTAAATGAGTTCCTGACGCCCCGCCATATTGATGTGCAGGTCGTCAGTCCAACCCGCGCTAAAATCACGCTCGAGCCTCTCGAGCGTGGTTTCGGCCATACCCTGGGCAACGCGCTGCGCCGCATCCTGTTGTCCTCCATGCCTGGCTGTGCAGTAGTCGAGGCCGAGATTGACGGTGTACTCCACGAGTACTCGGCAATCGAAGGTGTACAGGAAGACGTCATTGAAATCCTGTTGAACCTGAAAGGCCTGGCTATCAAACTGCACGGTCGTGACGAAGTTACGCTGACCTTGTCGAAAAAGGGTTCGGGGGTGGTTACCGCTGCCGATATTCAGCTGGATCATGATGTCGAGATCGTTAACCCCGATCACGTAATCGCTAACCTGGCGTCGAATGGCGCCCTGAACATGAAGCTCACCGTAGCTCGTGGTCGTGGTTACGAGCCAGCCGACTCGCGTCAGAGCGATGAAGACGAAAGCCGCAGCATTGGTCGCTTGCAGCTCGACTCTTCGTTCAGCCCGGTTCGCCGTATCGCCTATGTGGTGGAAAACGCCCGTGTCGAGCAGCGTACCAACCTGGACAAGCTGGTTATTGATCTGGAAACCAACGGTACTCTGGATCCTGAAGAGGCTATCCGTCGTGCTGCAACCATCCTGCAACAGCAGCTGGCTGCATTCGTCGACCTCAAAGGTGACAGCGAACCTGTGGTAGTCGAACAGGAAGACGAGATCGATCCGATCCTGCTTCGTCCGGTTGACGATCTGGAATTGACCGTGCGTTCGGCCAACTGCCTTAAGGCGGAGAACATTTACTACATCGGCGACCTGATTCAGCGTACCGAAGTAGAACTGTTGAAGACTCCGAACCTGGGCAAGAAATCCTTGACCGAAATCAAGGACGTTCTGGCCTCCCGTGGTCTGTCCCTCGGCATGCGCCTCGACAACTGGCCGCCTGCAAGTCTTAAGAAGGACGACAAGGCGACTGCCTGATCGTCGTAATCACCGAACGTAGTGTTTGGTAAGGAATGAACCCATGCGTCATCGTAAAAGTGGACGTCACCTGAGCCGTACCAGCTCTCACCGCAAGGCTATGTTCCAGAACATGGCGGTGTCGCTGTTCGAGCACGAGCTGATCAAAACTACTCTGCCAAAAGCCAAAGAACTGCGCCGCGTTGCCGAGCCGCTGATCACCCTGGCCAAGGAAGATAGCGTTGCAAACCGTCGTCTGGCTTTCGACCGTACTCGTTCGAAAGAAATCGTCGGCAAGCTGTTCAACGATCTGGGCAAGCGTTACGCCACCCGTCAGGGCGGCTACCTGCGTATCCTCAAGTGCGGTTTCCGCGCTGGCGATAACGCACCTATGGCTTACGTCGAACTGGTCGATCGTCCAGTTGGCGGCGCTGTAGAAGCTGCTGAGTAAGACGAACAGTCTTAAACAAGGAACCGGGCCTAGTGCCCGGTTTTTTGTGTCTGCATACATTGATGGAATCTATTGATTCAAGTCATGTAATGAATTTGATGGTGTCATGTTCATGGTCAATACTCTCTCTCAGCCGATTAGCCGGCAGCCAGAGTCTGATAAGGGAGAGTAACCATGAGCCAGAACACAACGTTGACCACCGCAAGCGGAGCCCCGGTTGCCGACAACCAGAATTCGCGTTCGGCTGGTCCACGTGGGCCACTGCTGCTGGATGACTTCCACTTGCTTGAAAAGCTCGCGCACTTCAACCGCGAGAATATCCCGGAGCGTCGCGTACACGCCAAGGGCTCGGGCGCCTATGGCACCTTCACCGTGACCCGGGATATCACCCAATACACCAGTGCCAAGCTGTTTGACACGCTCGGCAAGCAAACTGAGACCTTCCTGCGCTTCTCCACCGTGGGTGGCGAGCGCGGTTCGGCCGATACCGAGCGTGACCCACGCGGCTTTGCCCTGAAGTTTTACACTGAGGAAGGCAACTGGGACATCGTCGGCAACAACACCCCAGTGTTCTTCATCCGCGACCCGCTGAAGTTCCCAGACTTTATCCACACCCAGAAACGCCTACCGCAGAGCAACCTGAAAAGCGCGCAGATGATGTGGGACTTCTGGTCGCATTCGCCGGAAGCGCTGCACCAGGTCACCATTCTGTTCTCCGACCGGGGTATCCCGGATGGCTACCGCCACATGCACGGTTTCGGCAGTCATACCTACAGCCTGATCAATGCCCAGGGCGAGCGCACCTGGGTCAAATGGCACTTCAAGACCAAGCAAGGTATCAAGAATCTCTCGCCGGCAGATGCCGCGCGCTTGGCGGGTACCGATCCGGATTACGCTCAGCGTGACCTGTTTGAAGCCATCGAGCGTGGCGACTTCCCGCAGTGGAGCGTATGCATTCAGGTGATGAGCGAAGCTGAAGCCGCCGGCCGCGCCGAGAATCCGTTCGACGTGACCAAGACCTGGTCGCAGAAGGACTACCCGCTGATCGAGATTGGCGTGCTGGAGCTCAACCGCAACCCGCAGAACTATTTCGCCGAAGTCGAGCAGGCGGCGTTCGGCCCGAGCAATATGATTCCAGGTGTTGGCCTGTCGCCAGACCGTATGCTGCAAGGGCGTGTTTTCGCCTACGCCGATGCGCACCGTTACCGTGTGGGCACCAATCACCAGCAACTGCCAGTGAACGCGCCGCGTAGCCCGGTGAATACCTACCAGCGCGACGGCTCGATGGCCTTTGGCAGCAATGGTGGTGCGGCGCCTAACTACGAGCCGAACAGCTACGGCAATGCGCCGAAACAGGCACCGCGGTACGCAGAGCCGGCGCTGGCATTGAGCGGTGCGGCCGATCGTTATGATCACCGCGAAGACAGTGATTACTTCAGCCATGCGGGTGCGCTGTTCCGTCTGATGAGTGCTGAGCAGAAAGCGCTGCTTATCAGCAACATTGCCGGTGCCATGGCCGGGGTCAGCGAGGAGGTGGTGCAGCGCCAATTGCAGTATTTCTACAAGGCTGATCCGGCGTACGGCGAAGGTGTCGCCAAGGCGCTTGGGGCGAATTTGGCCTAAGTCGAAATGATAAAAAGAACCGCCCTCATTAGGGCGGTTTTTCAATGCAATTGACTACTGTTTAACTGCTTTTTTACCGGATTTTGCCACTTTTACCGTAATTGCAGGTGACCTCCCGGTCATCCTGGTTCAAACTATGGCTTTCACACAGGGAGAGGCAGGGCGATGCAAGGTCACCCGGACGTAATCGATTACCTCAACACGTTGCTGACGGGCGAACTGGCGGCACGCGACCAATATTTCATCCATTCGCGGATGTACGAAGACTGGGGCTTGAGCAAGCTCTACGAGCGTATCAACCACGAAATGGAAGAAGAGGCGCAGCACGCCGACGCACTGATGCGCCGTATCCTGATGCTGGAAGGCACCCCGCGCATGCGCCCGGACGATCTGGACGTGGGTACCACGGTTCCCGAAATGATCGCCGCCGACCTGCGCCTGGAATACAAAGTCCGTGCTGCACTGTGCAAAGGCATCGAGCTGTGCGAGCTGCACAAGGACTACATCAGCCGCGACATCCTCCGCCTGCAACTGGCCGATACCGAAGAAGATCACACCTATTGGCTGGAGAAGCAGCAGGGCCTGATCAAGGCCATCGGCCTGGAAAACTACCTGCAATCGCAGATGTAAGTTTCCCCCAGATACAAAAAAGCCCCTGGCGCGTGAGCGACAGGGGCTTTTTCATGGGCTCAGGCCCGGTCGCGTTCCAGCAACGGCTTGAGGTAGTAGCCGGTATGCGACTGCTTCATCTCGGCCAGTTCCTCCGGGGTACCGAAGGCGATGATCTGGCCGCCTTTGGAGCCACCCTCAGGGCCGAGATCGACCAGCCAGTCGGCAGTCTTGATCACGTCCAGGTTGTGCTCGATCACCACCACCGTGTTGCCGTGGTCGCGCAGGCGATGCAGCACATCGAGCAATTGCTGAATATCGGCAAAGTGCAGGCCGGTGGTCGGCTCGTCGAGGATGTACAGGGTTTTGCCGGTATCGCGCTTGGACAGCTCGCGGGACAGCTTGACCCGCTGCGCCTCGCCACCGGACAGGGTGGTTGCCGATTGCCCCAGCTTGATATACGACAGGCCCACGTCCATCAGCGTTTGCAGCTTGCGCGCCAGCGCCGGTACCGCATCGAAGAACTCGCGGGCTTCCTCGATGGTCATTTCCAGCACCTCGTGGATGTTCTTGCCCTTGTACTTGATCTCCAGGGTCTCGCGGTTGTAGCGCTTGCTCTTGCACACGTCGCACGGCACATAGATGTCTGGCAGGAAGTGCATTTCCACCTTGATCAGGCCGTCGCCCTGGCAGGCCTCGCAGCGGCCGCCCTTGACGTTGAACGAGAACCGCCCAGGGCCGTAGCCACGCGAGCGCGATTCCGGCACACCGGAGAACAGCTCGCGGATCGGCGTGAACAGGCCGGTATACGTCGCCGGGTTGGAGCGCGGCGTGCGGCCGATCGGGCTCTGGTCGATGTCGACCACCTTGTCCAGATGCTGCAGGCCGTCGCAGCTGTCATGGGCGGCGGCTTCGAGGGTACTGGCACCGTTCAGCGCGGTGGCGGCGAGGGGGAACAAGGTATTGTTGATCAGCGTCGACTTGCCCGAGCCGGATACGCCCGTCACGCAGGTCAGCAGACCGATTGGAATTTCCAGGTCGACGCTCTGCAGGTTGTTGCCGCGTGCGCCTTTGAGCTTCAGCGAGAGTTTCTTGTTACGCGGCGTGCGCGTGGCCGGCACGGCGATCTTCTTGCGTCCGGAAAGGTATTTGCCGGTCAGCGAGTCAGGGTGGTCCATGACCTGTTGCGGCGTCCCTTCGGCGACGATCTGTCCGCCATGCACTCCGGCGCCAGGGCCGATGTCCACCACATAGTCGGCGAGACGGATCGCGTCCTCGTCGTGTTCGACCACAATCACCGTGTTGCCGATGTCGCGCAGGTGATTGAGGGTGGCCAGCAGACGGTCGTTGTCGCGCTGATGCAGGCCGATCGATGGCTCATCGAGGATATACATCACCCCGACCAGGCCCGCACCGATCTGACTGGCCAGGCGGATACGCTGCGCTTCGCCCCCGGAGAGGGTGTCGGCGCTGCGGTCCAGGGTCAGGTAGTCGAGGCCGACGTTGACCAGGAACTGCAGGCGCTCGCAGATTTCCTTGAGGATCTTGTCGGCGATCTCGCCGCGGCGTCCGCTCAGTTTCAGGCCGGCGAAGTAGTCGCTGGCGTCGCCGATGGGTAACCCGGTCACCGCCGGCAGGGTCTTCTCGCCGACCCACACATGGCGTGCTTCGCGGCGCAGACGGGTACCACGGCAATCCGGGCAGGGCTGGGTGCTGAGGAACTTGGCCAGCTCTTCGCGCACGGTGGCCGATTCGGTTTCGCGGTAGCGTCGCTCCAGGTTCGGCACGATGCCTTCGAACGGGTGCGAGCGCTTGACGATATCACCACGGTCGTTCAGGTACTTGAAGTCGACGTTCTTGCTGCCGCTGCCGCTGAGGATGATTTTCTGGTGTTCGGCCGACAGCTCCTTGAAGGGCACCTCAAGGCTGAAGCCGTAATGCGCGGCCAGCGAGCCGAGCATCTGGAAGTAGTACATATTGCGGCGATCCCAGCCGCGTATCGCTCCTTCGGCCAGGGTCAACTCACCGTTGACCAGGCGCTTGGTATCGAAGAACTGCTTCACCCCGAGACCGTCGCAGGTCGGGCAAGCGCCCGCGGGGTTGTTGAAGGAGAACAGCTTGGGCTCCAGCTCGCTGATCGCGTGGCCGCAGATCGGGCAGGCGAAGCGCGCGGAGAAGATCATCTCTTCACCTGGCTCGTCGTCCATCGGTGCCACCAGGGCAATACCGTCGGCCAGCTTCAGTGCTGTCTCGAACGACTCGGCCAGGCGCTGTTGCAGGTCTTCGCGAACCTTGAAGCGATCCACCACCACGTCGATGCTGTGCTTCTTCTGTTTGTCGAGCTTGGGCAGCTCGTCCAGCTCGAACAGCTTGCCGTTTACTCGCGCACGAACAAACCCTTGCGCGCGCAACTCTTCGAATACCGCCAGATGCTCGCCCTTGCGCTCGCGGATCACCGGCGCCAGCAGCATCAGCTTGCTGCCTTCGGGTTGGGCCAGTACCAGGTCGACCATCTGGCTGACGGTCTGGGCTTCCAGCGGGATGTCGTGGTCGGGGCAGCGCGGCGTCCCCACGCGGGCATACAGCAGGCGCAGGTAATCGTAGATTTCGGTGATGGTGCCGACGGTCGACCGCGGGTTGTGCGAGGTTGATTTCTGCTCGATGGAAATCGCCGGTGACAGACCTTCGATGGTGTCGACGTCGGGTTTTTCCATCATCGACAGGAACTGCCGGGCGTAGGCTGACAGCGACTCGACATAGCGGCGCTGACCTTCGGCATACAGCGTGTCGAAGGCCAGGGACGACTTGCCGGAGCCGGACAGGCCGGTAATCACGATCAACTTGTCGCGCGGCAGGGTGAGGTCGATGTTCTTCAGGTTGTGGGTCCGTGCCCCACGAATCAGGATCTTGTCCACTGCGGCCTCGCTCTGCGGGCATAAACGAAGGAGTATACGGCGCGGCGCCACTACGCGGCAAAGCGTCACTGTATATGCCGTTAAGCGGTGGGACTGATAGAATCGCCGCCGGTTCACACGAGGTTTATCCATGCACGATCCCCATAGCGAACGCATGAGCGGCAGCGAGACTCGCGCCGCAGGCGGCCTGGCCCTGGTGTTCGCGTTCCGAATGCTGGGCATGTTCATGGTCCTGCCGGTGCTTGCGACCTATGGCATGGACCTGGCTGGTGCCACGCCGGCCCTGATTGGCCTGGCCATTGGTGCCTATGGCCTGACCCAGGCGGTATTGCAGATTCCGTTCGGGGTCATCTCCGACCGCATCGGTCGACTGCCGGTGATTTACCTGGGCCTGGTGATCTTCGCCCTCGGCAGTGTGCTCGCTTCTCAGGCCGACTCGATCTGGGGGGTGATTGCCGGCCGCGTGCTGCAAGGTGCCGGGGCCATCTCGGCGGCGGTGATGGCGCTGCTCTCTGACCTGACCCGCGAACAGCACCGGACCAAAGCCATGGCCATGATCGGCATGAGCATCGGCCTGTCGTTCGCCGTGGCCATGGTGGTCGGCCCGTTGCTGACCCGCGCGTTCGGCTTGTCCGGGCTGTTCCTGGCCACGGCGGCGATGGCCCTGGTAGGGATCATGATCATCGCCTTTGTGGTGCCGCGTTCGCACGGCGCGCTGCAGCACCGCGAGTCGGGTGTGGCCAGGCAAGCCCTTGGGCCGACGCTGCGCCATCCGGACCTGCTGCGCCTGGACGTGGGCATCTTCGTCCTGCATGCCATCCTGATGGCCAGCTTCGTCGCCTTGCCGCTGGCGTTCGTCGAGCGTGGCGGCCTGCCGAAAGAACAGCACTGGTGGGTTTACCTCACCGCGTTGCTGATTTCATTCTTCGCAATGATTCCGTTCATCATCTATGGCGAAAAAAAGCGCAAGATGAAACGCGTTTTATTGGGGGCGGTCGCTGTTCTGATGCTCACAGAGCTATTCTTCTGGGTGTCAGCGGTCAACTTGCGCGAACTGGTGATCGGCACCGTGATATTCTTCACCGCCTTCAACCTGCTGGAGGCATCGCTGCCTTCGCTGGTGAGCAAGGTTTCACCGGCGGGTGGCAAGGGCACGGCGATGGGGGTGTACTCCACCAGCCAGTTCCTGGGTGCCGCGCTGGGCGGGATCATCGGCGGCTGGTTGTATCAGCACGGTGGCCTGAGCACGGTGTTCCTCGGATGTGCCGCGTTGTGTGCGGTGTGGTTGATCGTTGCATTCAGCATGCGCGAGCCGCCGTACGTGACCAGCCTGCGCATGCCGCTGTCGCCGGAAGCGGTTCGTGAAGCCGGTCTGACCGAACGCCTCATGGCTGTACCGGGTGTGACCGACGCAGTAGTGGTAGCAGAAGAAGCCGCCATCTATATCAAATTGGATACGAAAATTTTGGATCGTTCGGCCCTGGAGCGTCTGGTAAACCCGACGCCCGCGGCGTGCGAAGCCTAGGAGAACGTTATGGCCCGTGGGGTTAACAAAGTCATTTTGGTCGGCACGTGCGGCCAGGACCCTGAAGTTCGCTACCTGCCAAATGGCAACGCCGTGACCAACCTGAGCCTGGCCACCAGCGAGCAGTGGACCGACAAGCAAACCGGCCAGAAGGTCGAGCGCACCGAGTGGCACCGCGTTTCGATGTTCGGCAAGGTCGCCGAGATCGCTGGCGAGTACCTGCGCAAGGGCTCCCAGGTCTACATCGAGGGCAAATTGCAAACCCGCGAGTGGGAAAAAGACGGCATCAAGCGTTACACCACTGAAATTATCGTCGACATGCAAGGCACCATGCAGCTGCTCGGCGGTCGTCCGCAGAACCAGGACGGTTCTCAGCAGCAGGGCGGTGGCAACAACTACAACCAGGCACCACGTCAGCAGGCTCCGCGTCCGCAACAGGCGCCACAGCGCCCTGCGCCGCAACAGCCAGCGCCACAGCCGGCGGCCGATTTCGACAGCTTCGACGACGATATTCCGTTCTAAGCCATCCTTGCGCTGAGCTGAATGTAAAAAACCCATCTTCGGATGGGTTTTTTTATGGCGTAGAGAACGCTGGGGTAGTCAGTCGACGCGCTCGCCACACAGGTCCAGGGCAAACCAATGCTGCGCCGTGAGTGCATCGAGCCCGGCACCCAGCAAGGCGAACAACTTGCCCAAGGCGGCTTCGCGTGTCATGCCGCCAGCCGATACCAGCCCGCTATCGCGCAGACGGCTGCCGGCGGCGTAGGTATCGAACATCACGCTGCCTTGTGGGCACTGACTGATTGCTACCACCAGTACTCCGCGTTGGCACGCCTCGCGCACGGCGGCGAGCAGGGCTTCGTCGTCGGACGGTCCGGTGCCGCTGCCATAGCACTCCAGTAGCAAGCCCTTCACGCCAGTGTCCAGCAGCGCCCGCAGATGCACCGCCTGCAAGCCCGGGAATACCGGCAGCACCGCCAGGTTCACCGGGATCCGCGGCTGGCAGTATGTCAGCACTGCCGGCAGTTCCAGGGCCTTTTGTCCTTCGCGATGGCGCGGCAAGGCGGCAAAGGCATCGAAGGCTTCGCTGCGCAGCTTGCTGGCGCGGGCGCCATGCAGCAACTGACCGGCGAAGTACAACTGCACGCCAGCCGGCACACCGGTCTCGAACTGCCGCAGCGCGCCGCATAGATTGTCCCAGGCGTCGCTGTCCGGCGCGCCGGCCGGCAGCATCGAACCGGTCAGCAGCACCGGCACGTCCAGCCCGAGCAGCAGGAACGACAAGGCCGCTGCGCTGTACGCCAGGGTATCGGTGCCGTGCAGCAGCAGGATGCCGTCGTGGCCATCGCGTTTCACTGCCTCGACAATCGCGTCGCACATCGCCAGCCAGTTGGCTTGCTGCATGTTTGCGCTGTCGAGCAGTGGCAACAGTTCGCGCAACTGCCAAGCGATCTGCGGTGCATCCACCGCCGTCTCCAGATAGGCCCGCATGCGCGTCTCGAAGCCGCCCGCTGGCGCCAGGCCTTGCGGCGTTTCCAGCATGCCGATGGTGCCCCCGGTATAGAGGACGAGGAGGTTCTTGACTGCGCGCATGGTCAGGCTTCCGGGCAGGTGAAAGGAAAGGGCGGAAAGAAAAAAGCCGCCCGCGAGTGGGGCGGCTTCTGCGTAGGCGGCTCAGCGTTGCGCTTGAGCCTCACCTACGACGACGGTGCTGCTGGCCTCGGCGCGCGGCGCGGTTGGCCAGGCTTGCGGGTCGAGGTCGAGGTCGCTGAACTTCGATGCGTCGAACACCGGCTGCTTGATGCCGGCCTTGCGTTGTTCGTCGTAGTCGCGCATCACCCGCAGGCCGATCTTGAACAGCAGGGCCAGGGCGATCAGGTTGACGAACGCCAGGCAGGTCATGGTGATGTCGGCGAAGGCGAATACGGTCGACAGGTTCTGCACCGAGCCCCAGACGATCAGCGCCAGTACCAGTGCGCGGTAGCTCATCAGCACCACACGGTTGCGGGTGAGGAACTGCAGGCTGGTTTCGCCCAGGTAGTAGTTGTAGAGGATGCAGGTGAAGACGAACAGCGACAGCGCGACGCTGACGAACAGGCGGCCCCAGTCACCGACCACGGCGGCCAGCGAGTTCTGGGTCAGGACGATGCCGTCACCTTCGAACCCCGGGGTATAGAAGCCCGAGAGCAGGATCAGCAGCGCGGTGCAGGTGCAGATCACGAAGGTATCGAGGAACACGCTGAAGGCCTGTACCACACCCTGTGCGCCAGGGTGACGCACGGCGGCAACGGCAGCGACGTTCGGCGCACTGCCCAGGCCGGCTTCGTTGGCGAACACGCCGCGCTTCACGCCCATGACGATGGCGCTGCCGAGCAGGCCGCCGAACGCAGGATCAAGGCCGAAAGCGCTCTTGAAGATGGTTTCCAGCATGGCCGGAACATGTTCGATCTGGCTGCCGATCACGTACAGGGTCACGCCGATGTAGGCCAGGGTCTTCACCGGTACCAGCAGGTCGGAGACCGAAGCGATGCGCTTGATGCCGCCGAGGAAGACGATTGCCAGCAGCACGGCCAGGGCAATGCCACTGTGCTCGGGGGCGAAGCCGAAGGCGTTCTGCAGTGAGTGAGTTACGGTGTACGACTGCAGGCCATTGAAGGCGAAGCCGTAGGTGACGAGCAACAGCAGCGAGAACAGCACTGCCATTTTCTTCAGCTTCAGGCCGTGCAGGATGTAGTACGCCGGGCCGCCGCGGTACAGGCCATCGCCATCGGCGCGCTTGTAGACCTGGGCCAGGGTGCATTCGAAGAAGCTGCTGGACATGCCGACCAGTGCGGTCACCCACATCCAGAACACGGCGCCTGGGCCACCCAGGGTCACGGCGATGCCGACCCCGGCGATGTTACCGGCACCAACGCGGCCGGCCAGGCTCAGCATCAGGGCCTGGAACGAGCTCAGCTGGCCTGCCTGGCCCCGCAGGGATTCCTTGAAGACGCCGAACATATGGCCGAAATGACGGAACTGGACGAAACGGGAGCGCAGCGTGAAGTAGCTGCCCAGTCCGACGATCAGCACGATGAGGAGTTTCCCCGAAAGGAAATCATTGAGCACTTCGAGCATGGGTGAAGACCTCGATTCTTATTCTTTGCATGAAAGACGTAGGTACAGGCAGAAATGCCGTAGTCCATGGGGGCGCATGGTTGGCTATGACACCAGTCGTTACAATTTCGCGGGTTGCTCTGAATTGATGCGACTTGATGCTAAACTGGCGCCTTTCGCATCAGCCGGACCTGCGTTCATGAGTGAGTTTTTTGCGACCAACCTGAAATTGGCCTGTAGCCACTACCGCTCTATTTCAGAGGTTTGCCGGCAGCTGTCGATCAATCGCGGGCAGTTCAACAAGTACCTCAGCGGGCAGAGCCGTCCGACGGCTTACAACCTCAAGCGCATCGGTGATTTCTTCGGTGTGGAGGAATATGAGCTGGGATTGCCGCCGGAACAGTTCGCCCGGCTGATCGGCGCGCGCAGTACTGCCCAGGCCAATACGGCACAGGGCGATCCGCTGGTCGACTTGCTGCGGCCATTGCGCGAACATGCCGGCAACCTGTCGCGCTACTGCGGTTACTACTTCGAGTATTCCAACTGCATGTCGGTGCCGGGCACCATTCTGCTTTCGCTGGTGCACCTGCGCGAGGAGCGCGGCACCTACCTGTTCGAGCGCCAGGAGCGCCAGGAGCGATCGAGCAGTACCGACGTGCAGGCTGAAGACTGGGTGCGTTGTCGCTATCTGGGCGCGGCGTTCCAGTTGCAGGACCGCCTGTTCCTGATGGACTACGAGTCGCTGACGCTCAATGAGATGAGCCAGACCATCCTCATTCCCAGCTTCAAGAGTCGGATCACCCGCCTCAACGGCCTGAAAACCGGGGTTTCCAGCGGTGACCGGCGTACCCCGGCCTGCACCCGGGTGGTCTGGGAATACCTCGGTGCGGAGATCAACCGCATCAATGCCTATCGCCAGGTGAAGCTCTACCGGCCCGATGACCCGCGCATCGACGACGACGTGCGCGAGCGCCTGAATGTCGGGCCGATCAGCAACGGCCTGTTCGAGATCGAATAGGCCGGCTCAGCCGAGGATGAATTCAGCCACTGTCTGCGCCACCTGATCGGCGACTGCTGGCGTGTTGCGCAGGTGGGCGGCGATGCCATGGTCGCAGTCGGCGAGCAGCAGGCACTCCAGGTGTGGCGGCGGCACCGCAGCGAGCAGGCTGCGTGTGACCTCCTCGGGGATCGGGCTGTAGCGTTGCGCACCGGCCAGCCACAAGGTGCCGGCCGAGCGGCCTTCGCCCTGGCCGTGAGTCCGCGAGTTGAGCCCGTCGTACTCGCCCATCACCAGCAACACCCGGCCGGAGAACTGGCGCAAAAATTCAAAACTGTCGCAATCGAGAAAGCCGTAGGGCTTGCTGATTGCCGCCGTAAAGGCCGGGCCGAACGGTGCGTCGTGGGCGTCGTCCGGGTACACCGCCGGGCAGATCAGTACCAGCTTGTCGATGGCCGGGGTCTGCGCTGCCAGTTTCAGCGCGATGGCCGCGCCCAGGCTGTGCCCGACCAGCGTTTTGCACTGCGCGGCGATATGCCGGTGAAAGCGCTTGGCTTCGGCCAGGTTGGTATTCAGCGACGGTGCTGGCGCGCCCGGTTCGCTGGCGCGGCTGTGCCCGGACAGGTTGCCGGTCAGCGAGCCGATGCCGCGCTGTTGCAGGCGATAGAGCAGGGGGCTCAAACGAGTGAAATCGGAGCGTGCGCCGCCGACCACAAACAGCGGTGGCGCACGTTCCGTGTCGGGCAACAGCAGGCGTGCCTGCTGTTGATAACTGCCGAAGTCTTCGCTGACAAAGCGCTCCATGCCGGGAGCGGGTTCGTCGTATTGCCAGGTGTCGCGTTGGGTCGAGGTCGCTTCGGGGAGCATGAACACCGCCTAGAGGAACTGATGATGCAGCCATTCGCCAAGTGGATTGCCGGCGCTGAGCAGCAGCTTGAGCGCCATGATGCAGCAGACGCAGACCAGCAACGGCTTGATCAGTTTAGGGCCGAAATGCACCGCGCAGCGAGCCCCGAGTTGTGCACCGACAAACGCTGCTGCGGCCATCGCCAGCGCCAGCGGCCAGACGATGGCGCCGCTCAGGGCGAACACCGACAGCGCCCCAAGGTTGCATGAGGCATTCAGCAGCTTGGCGTTGCACACCGCACGCAGCAGTGTCTGTCCGAGCAGGATGACGCAGGCGACCATGAAGAACGAGCCCACGCCTGGGCCGAAGATGCCGTCATAGAAGCCGATCAGCGGCGCCACGGCCAGGCAGAACAGGCTGACCGAGATTTTCGCCTTGCGCGCGTGCTCGTCCGGCTTGGGGCTGAAGGCGAAGTAGGCCGCCACCAGGATCAGCAGCACCGGCACACAGGCCTGCAGGAATTCCTTTGGTATCAGGCTGACCGACAACGCCCCGAGGGCGCCCCCGGCAAACGCCATGGCGGCCATTGGCAAGCCGTTCTGCCAGTCGATCATGCCCTTGCGGGCGAAGGCATAGGTGGCCGAGACCGTGGCCGAGGCGGCCTGGAACTTGTTGGTGGCGATGGCGGCCAACGGGTCGATGCCGGCGACGAACAGCACTGGCAGGGTGATCAGCCCACCGCCGCCAGCGATGGCGTCGAAAAAACCGGCCATCAGGGCCACCGACGCCAGGGTCAGCAACAACGTGATATCAATTTCCATCATCGGGAGGGGTCCTTGTGGTCAGCCGCGTACCAGCAGCGGGTCTTCGCTGAGTACCGCCGGTTGGGCGAAGCGTGAATAGCCGAACAGGCGCACCAGCAGGCGACGGTTGTCCTGGAGAATGTCGCGGCCATGCAGGGCGCGGCTGTTGTTGATCAGCAGCGCGTTGTCGGGCTGCAACACAAAGGGCAGCGCTTCGCTCTCGCCGAGCAAGGCCTGGAACGCATCGAAAGCGCGCCCGGCGGCTTCGCTGGCGTGATCGTTGAGCGAGAAGCGGTAGGCGTTGTAGCGCATGGCAAAGCCGCCGTCGGGATCGAACTGCAGCATCGAAGTGGCCTTGCCGGCCTCACCCTGGCCGGCGACGAAGCAGTCACTGCGGGTGAAGTCGAAGGACGCCGAGGTCAGCGCCAGGGCATGCAGGCTGCCGAGTTTTTCGATGACCGGGCGCAGCGGGATGATTCGCGTTGGCTCATTGGCCGGGTTCCAGCGCGCACTGAGGATCAGTGCCGACGGTGCCGGCGAGCGGCCCTCGCGGGCTTGCACCGAGCAGTTGTAGGGCGCCTCGGTGTGCGGCCCCAGGCGCAGGCCGGCATGTGAGCTGAGCTCGATGCGGCTAGTGGGGTCTTCGCCAGGGCGCAGTACGCTGCCGCCGCCCTTGAAGTTACCGACCAGACGCACCACCTGGCCTTCGTTATCGATGTCGAAGGCGAAGGCGCGGTAGTGCACCAGCTCCAGCAGCAACTGGTTGCGCGAGGCCAGGTACAGGCAGCGCTCGCTCTGTGTCAGGGTGGGCAAGTCGGGGAGCAGTGCGGGGGCCGGATCGCTGCCGGGGCAGGTCATCTGCGTGCACATCAGTGCCGCCAGCCTGCCATCGGCGAAGTGCTGCAACGCGGCCTGTTGGCTGGCATCGAGGGTTGGCTGGATGCGCTGTGCCCACTGGCGGGCCAGGGCGGCGACTCCGCGGGCCTGGGGGCCGCCGAGCTCGGCGAGGTTCTGGCTGGCGGCCGCCAGCGTGCGGGCCTGGTCCTGGTCGAAACTCAGGTACGCGACTTCCGATTCCTGCATGGGAAACATTCCTTGTTATTGGTCTTGTCGGGCAATCCGTGCCGGCCGGATATCAGACAGGGCGTCTGGCAACCGGCAATCGACTGAGCTAACTATTCAACGCGGTTATTCCGTCCGCGTCTGTAAGCTCATTCCGCGCGCAGTATAGGCAGTTTCCTATTTTGTGTAAGCGGAAATAAAAAGGCTTGATAGGTCGGCCTTCGTTGGCGCTCTGCCGGCCCTGCGTTGGACTTCCCCGGCCGGAAACCGCAAAATGAGCCTTTCCTCAATCGACCTGAGCGGACTTGTTGACTCTATGCGAATGCGCCTGATGCTGTTGGGTGGTGGAAATGCCCTCGGGCAAGCGCTGATTCGTCTCGGGGCCGAGGAAGATATCGGCTTTCTCGCACCGCGCCCGCCCGACCAGGGCTGGGACGCGGCGAGCCTGACCCAGCTGCTCGACGACACCCGCCCGGATGCCCTGATCAACCTGGCCTACTACTTCGACTGGTTCCAGGCCGAATCGGTCAGCGAACAGCGCCTGGCTGTCCAGGAGCGCTCGGTCGAGCGCCTGGCCGAGCTCTGTCAGCACCACAACATCATCCTGCTGCAACCTTCCAGTTACCGGGTCTTCGATGGCTCGCGGGCGACCGCCTACAGCGAGAAGGACGAGCCGGTGCCGCTCGGTCAGCGTGGCCAGGCCCTGTGGCGGATGGAGCAGAGCGTGCGTGCGACCTGTCCGCAGCATGTCCTGCTGCGGTTTGGCTGGGTCCTCGACGAGAGCATCGACGGCGTGCTCGGGCGCTTCCTGACCCGCGCCGAAAAAGCCCAGGAGCTGCTGCTGGCCGACGATCGTCGTGGCAACCCGACGCCCGTCGACGATGCCGCGCGGGTGATCCTCTCGGTACTCAAGCAGCTCGATTGCGCCGCGCCGCTGTGGGGCACCTACCACTACGCCGGCAACGAGGCGACCACGCCGCTGGCGCTGGGGCAGGCGATCCTCAGCGAGGCGTCGCAGTTGCACACACTGGCGGTTGAAACGCCTACCGCGCAGGCCCATGCCGCGCGCCCGGATGCGGCAGAGGAGCCGCAGCACGCGGTGCTGGCCTGCAAGAAAATTCTGCACACTTTCGGCATCAAGCCGCGCGCCTGGCGTGCTGGCCTGCCGACCTTACTGGATCGATTCTACCGTCATGGCTGATGCTCCCATTCTGATCACCGGTGGCGCTGGCTTCATCGGTTCGCACCTGAGCGATGCGCTGCTGGAAAAGGGTTACGCAGTCCGCGTGCTGGACGATCTGTCCACCGGCAAGCGCAGCAACCTGCAACTGGACAACCCGCGCCTGCAACTGATCGAAGGCGATGTCGCCGACCCGGTGCTGCTGGGCAAGGCGGTCGAAGGCTGTCGCGCGGTGGTGCACCTGGCCGCGGTGGCCTCGGTGCAGGCCTCGGTCGAAGACCCGGTGAAAACCCACCAGAGCAACTTTATCGGCACGCTGAACGTCTGCGAGGCGATGCGCCTCAATGGCATCAAGCGCGTGCTGTTTGCCTCCAGTGCGGCGGTGTATGGCAACAATGGCGAAGGCGAGTCGATCGTCGAAGACACGCCCAAGGCGCCACTCACACCCTATGCGGTGGACAAGCTCGCGGGCGAGCAGTACCTGGATTTCTACCGTCGTCAGCATGCTCTGGAGCCGGTGGTGTTCCGCTTCTTCAACATCTTTGGGCCGCGCCAGGACCCGTCGTCGCCGTATTCCGGGGTGATCAGCATCTTCAGCGAGCGAGCCTTGAACGGGCAACCGATCGTGCTGTTCGGCGATGGCGAGCAGACCCGCGACTTTGTCTACGTCGGCGATCTGGTCACGGTGATGGTGCAGGCGTTGGAGCTGGCGCAGGTGGAAGAGGGCGCGGTGAATATCGGCCTGAACCAGGCCACGTCGCTGAACCAGTTGCTGGAGGCATTGCGCACTGTGGTTGGCAGCTTGCCGGCGGTCAGCCATGGGCCGGCGCGCGCGGGCGACATTCGCCACTCGCGGGCGAACAATGCGCGCTTGCTGGCGCGTTTCCAGTTCCCTGAGCCGACACCGCTGGCGCAGGGCCTAGCGAAATTGCTCGGCCGTTAAGCGCATCACCGGCAAGGCCGAAAAGCCGGGCACAAAAAAAGGCCGCGACGCCCACCACGTCGCGGCCTTTCTGTTACCCGATGCTTAGAACTTGTAGCCGATACCGACCATGTACACCCATGGGTCGACATCCACATCCACCTTGGTCTTGCCAACGCCCAGGGCGCTTGGGCCGTCGATGCTGGCCTGGGTGTCGATGTCCACGTACCAGACGGCGGCGTTCAGCAGCAGGTTGTCGGTGAGCATGTAGTCCATGCCCAACTGACCGGCCAGGCCGACCGAGTCTTTCAGTTTCATGTTGCTGAAGCCCTGGGCCTTGCGGTTGCTGCTCAGGTCTTCGTCAAAGAACAGGGTGTAGTTCAGGCCGATACCTGCGTATGGCTGGAACTTCGAGGTTGGCTCCATCGGGTAGTACTGCAGCGACAGGGTCGGTGGCAGTTGCTTGATATCGGCGAGCTTGCCGTCCAGGCCGGCGCCCAGGCCCTTGACCCCGACTTCGTGCTGGAACGGGGTTGCCGCCAGCAACTCCAGGCCGATGTGGTCGGTGAGCATGTAGGCGAAGGCCAGGCCCAGTTGGGTGTCGCTGGTCAGGGTCGCCTTGGTGCCCGCAGCCTTGGCACCGTCGAGCTTGATCTCGCCGCTGTCTTCGTTGGGAGCCGTGGTGATCGCACCGGCACGCAGGATGAAGTCACCCGCCTGGTGGGCGTGGGCAACAGGGGCTGCAAGCGCCAGGGCAATGAGCGAGGCGCTGAGCAAGGACTTGTTCATGGAAGCTCCCAAAGGACGATTAGAATTTAATGTGTCCAATGGTAGGGAGGCCGCGCAGGGGGGATCTTGACGCAGCTCAATGAAAACTCAAGCGCTATGGCGCGGCTGTTCATTGTAGTTCATAGGCGTAGATTTTCTCGGCCTCCATCCGGTAGCCGGCCTCGGCCAGCTCGCTGCTCGACGCCTTGACCTGCATCGGCCCTTCGATCCAGTACGGCTGGTAGAGGTCCTCGACCTTGATACCGATTTCGCTGAACACATGGACGATCTGGTTCGACGGTGGCGGCGGCACATGGATGCACGCGCCGTAATACGGCACCAGCAGAAACTCGGTGGTGCGTCCTTCTTCGCTGACTTCCAGCGGCACCACATAGCCGGGAAGTTTCACCTGCTGGCCATCGAGCGCCTGCACCACCGGCGCATCCGGCGCCTGCTGCTGCGCGGCCGGGGCCGACTCGCCGGCCAGCGCGCTGCTCAGTTGCGACAGGTCATGCAGCGGGGTCATCTGTGGCTTGATCAGCGGTGCCCCCTCGGGGATCAATTGCGGCCATTGCAGGGTGCGCGGCTCGCCGGCCCACGCGCTTTGCCCAAGCATCAACAACAGCATCAACAGAACGCGCGGCATCGTTGGGGTTCTCATAAGTGGATGGACAAGCCGTCCGCCAGCGATTGCCGATAGGCACGCCAGGCCGGAATACTGCCCATCAGCACGGCAGCCCCGAGGATGACCGCCAGCAACCTCCATTCATGTGCGCTCGGCAGCGCCAGCGGCAGGTACAGACCGTAGTTCGATTGCACGTAGCCTTGGGCCACGGCGATGCCGAAGTAAAGCAGACCCAGGCCGACGACGATACCTGCCAGCGCCAGCGAGAACGCTTCCAGTACCAGCAGCCCGGCGATGTGCCACGGTCGCGCGCCCACCGAGCGCAGAATCGCCATCTCGCGCCGGCGCTCGTTGAGGCTGGTGAGGATTGCCGTGAGCATGCCGATCAAGCCGGTCAGCACGACGAACAGCGACACCACGAACAGTGCCTGTTCGGCGGTGCCCATCAGGCTCCACAATTCCTGCAAGGCAACCCCGGGCAGAATCGCCAGCAACGGCTCGCCGCGAAATTCGTTGATTTCCCGTTGCAGGGTGAAGGTCGCGATCTTGTTGTTCAGGCCGAGCATGAAGGCGGTGATGGCCTTGGGCGTGAGGTCCATGTTGCGCGCCTGAGTGGCGCTGACCTTGCTGGCCCCGCGCGCCGGTACGCCGTTCTGCCAGTCGATGTGAATCGCTTCCATGCCGCCCAGGCTGATGTGCAGCGTACGGTCGACCGGGGTGCCGGTGCGCTTGAGCACACCGACCACGGTGAACGGCTTGTCGTCGTGTTTCACCAGGCTGATAGCGGCCACACCGTGGGCCAGTACCAGCTTGTCGCCGAGCTGGTAGTGCAGCGCCTCGGCCACTTCGGCGCCGAGCACCACTTCGAACGGGTCGCTGGCGAAGGCCCGTCCCTGGCCCAGTTGCAGGTTCTGTTTGCGGCCGTACTGGTAGTGCTCGAAGTACGCCTCGGTAGTGCCCATCACTCGGTAACCGCGGTGCGAGTCGCCCAGGGAAATCGGGATCGCCCATTTCACCCGGGGGTTGTTGGCGTAATGCTCGTAGCTGTCCCAGCGGATGTTGTTGGTGGCGTTGCCGATGCGAAACACCGAGTACAGCAGCAGGTTCACCGAACCTGAGCGCGCGCCGACGATCAGGTCGGTGCCGCTGATAGTACTGGCGAAGCTGGCGCGGGCTTCGGTGCGCACCCGCTCGACGGCCAGCAGCAGGCCCACCGACAGGGCAATCGCGAAGGCAGTGAGGAAGGCGGTGAAACGACGGTTGGCGAGGCTCGCCAGGGCAAGACGAAGCAGGTACATCAGGCCTCCAGATCGCTGGCGGTGCGGGCGGCGCGGTTGAGTTCGGCGAGCGACAACTGACGGTCGAACAGCGGCGCCAGGCTCTGGTCGTGGCTGACGAACAGCAGGCTCGAACCGGCCTCGCGGCATTCGGCGAACAGCAGGCGGATAAAGGCTTCGCGGCTATCGGCATCGAGCGCCGAAGTGGGCTCGTCGGCGATCACCAGCTCGGGTTGCCCGATCAGCGCCCGCGCGGCGGCTACCCGTTGCTGCTGGCCGATCGACAGGCTGTCGGCACGGCGGTTGAGCAGCGCCGGGTCGCTCAGCCCGAGGTGAGCGAGCAGGGTGGCGGCAGCGGCATCGACACTGCCATGGCGTTGCGCGGCGCGCTCGGCGCGGCTGCGCGAGAAGCGACAGGGCAGCTCGACGTTCTCGCGTAGCGAGAGAAACGGCAGCAGGTTGAACTGTTGGAAGATGTAGCCGGTGTGGTCGACCCGAAAGCGGTCACGGGCCGACAACGTCAGCTCGCCCAGTTCCTGGCCGAGCAGACGCACACTGCCGCTGTCGGGCTTTTGCACGCCGCCGAGCAGGCCGAGCAGGGTGGTTTTGCCGCTGCCGCTGGGGCCTTTGAGGAACAGCGACGCGCCGGCCTCCAGGCGCAGCGCCGGAATGTCCAGCAGCGGCGCCTGGCCAGGCCAGGCAAAGCGCAGGTCGGTCAGTTCGATCAGGGCCTGGCGCATGGTCAGAATTTGGTCGTCGGGGTGGCCGCCGTGGCGGTGACACCGTGCTGGCCGCTCGGGCCGATCAGTTGCAGCTGGATTTTTTGGGTGGCGGGGAACGCCTTGAACAGCGGGCTCAGGTCCAGCTGCGTCAGGTTTGCCGGTTCGCTGCAGGTGAATTGGTAATGCGCGTGGATCTCGCTGTGTGCGTGGTCGTGCTCGTCGTCATCGGCATCGTCGTCCTTGGCCGGGGCATCGTCGAACAGTGGGCTGTCGAGGTCCTGATCGGTTTCTGTGCAGCCAGCGGCGTTGCCCAGGGCGAACAGGCTCAGTGGTTGCTCCAGCTGCTTGCGCACGGTGGCGACCGTGGCCTTGTCGGCGGCGCTGACGGCAGCGTGTTCGAAGCCCAGCAGGTTCATCGCCGGGCTTTCCAGTTCCAGCTCCAGGGTAGTGCCGTCGAGCACCGCATTGACCCGGGCCACCCCGTGCTCATGGGCACCGAGGCTGCCATGGGCATGGTCGTCGTGGTCATCGTGTGCATGGGCTACAGCGAGGGGCAGCAGGGCGAGCGGCAAGGCGAGCAGCAGACGACGCATGGAGAGTACTCCGCAAGGGCGTTGGACATGTTTTGAAATGTTATAACAAGTTTTGTAATGGATGCTAGCACTGCTTGGCGACGGGGTGTGTGCGTGGGAGCATGGGCGTCTGAACACAGGAGGGTGCGAGCGTGCGAATTCGAGGGCACATCGGCGATTGGCCGGTGGATTTGACTGTAGAGCTGGACCCGGCGGAGTGGGCCCAGTTGGGTGGGCACTTGGCTGCGGTGGCACCGGCGGTGGTGACGGGTGCTGCGCCGGCGGTGTCGGCGCGGCCGGACGATTCGCTCTGGCAGGCCGCGCGCGAGGTGCTGCGCAAGGCCGGGCATTTGAGCGGGCCGCAGTTGCTGGAACAGCTGGAAGGGTTGGCCGGGAATACGGCGAGTGGCAAGCGCCTGCTGGTGCGTTTGCGCCATAGCGCCGAGGTGAAGGTAGAGAGCGGGGCCGACGCGCCGGAGTATCACTGGGTGGGGCTGTAGGCGCAGGCAAGCCAGCTCCTACAGGGAGCGGGCTTGTCCCGCGATGAGGCGCTGAAGGTCAGTACAACGCCGCAAACAACTTGCGCCGGTACACCCCCACCAGCGGATGATCGCTGCCCAGCAGCTCGAACACCTGCAGCAGCGTCTTGTGCGGCAACCCGCCCTCATAGCCGCGATTACGCATGAACAGCTTCAACAGCCCATCCAGCGCCGCCTCATACTGCTGGCGCGACAACTGCTGAATGCTCAGCTGATACGCCGCCTCGTCATCCTCGGCATGCTGCGCCAGGCGCGATTTTAGTTCGGCCACTTCCGGCAAGCTCGCTGCCTGCCGCAGGAAGGTCAGTTGCGCCTTCGCGCCAGCCAGCGCGGCCTTGTGCTCATCGCTCTTCACCGCATCCAGCACGGCTTGCGCTTCATTCAGCTCGCCCCGTTCAGCCAGGCAGCGTGCATAGAGGATCAGCGCCCCGGCATTGCTGTTGTCTTCGCTCAGCAGCGCCTTCAGCGTGGCCTCGGCTTCACTGAAACGCCCTTCGGCGAACAGCGCCTGCGCCAGCTCCAGCGGGTCGGCTGCGGCCGCTGGCGGCATCTGTACATGCGGTTCGAGCAAGGCCCGAATCGCCGATTCCGGCTGGGCCCCGGCAAAGCCGTCGACCGGTTGACCATCCTTGAACAGCACCACGGTCGGCAGGCTGCGAATGCCGAAGCGGGCAACGACATCCTGCTCAATGTCGCAGTTGACCTTGGCCAGCAGCAACTCGCCCTGATAGTCCTCGGCAATCTTCGCCAGCAGTGGCATCAGCGCTTTGCACGGCGCACACCATTCGGCCCAAAAGTCGACGAGGACCGGCTTGTGGAAGGAATTCTGAATGACCGACTGATCGAAATCGGCGTCGGTGGCGTCGAAAATGTACGGGGTGTCTTGGCTCATCGCGATTCTCGCAAATCCTTGAATGCCAGCACTATAAGGCTCAGCGGCTGGCGTGGTACAGGCTCACCTGGCGGAACGCGTGGGGCTCGGCCAGATCGGGCAGGGTGAGGGCGTGCAGCGTGTCCAACTGACGGTACAGCGGGTGACGGAAATCGCGCACCCGTGAATCGGCCACCAGCGCCTCGCGACCGCGGCTGAGGAAGGCGTCGAGCAGCGGCAGGTTGGCGCGGTCGTAGAGCACGTCGGCCACCAGGATCAGGTCGAAACGGTCGGCTTCGGCGAAAAAATCGCTGGAATAACTCAGCTCCACGCCATTGAGTGCAGCGTTCGCCCGGCTGGCATCCAGCGCCAGCGGGTCGAGGTCGCAGGCTACCACCTCCCGCGCCCCGGCCCGCGCCGCCGCGATTCCGGCGATGCCGGAGCCGGCACCGAAATCCAGTACGCGCTTGCCCGCCACCCAGTGCGGTTGCGCTGCCAGGTAACGGGCCAGCGCCAGGCCGCTGGCCCAGCAGAAACTCCAGTACGGCGGCTCGTGCAGGATGCGCCGGGTTTCTTCCGGACTGAAGGCGCGGTCCATGTTCTCGGCATCGATCAGCCATAGCTTCAGCGCGCACTCGGGCAGCTCGCTGACCACCAGTTGCGCATCGCCCAGTAGCCCGCTTAGCGCCTGTTGCAGGTGAACTGGTGCAGTCATGGGGCTTTTTCGAAGCGCAGTTGGCCAGTGGCCTGGGTGTGTGCCTGGGCAATCGGCACCGGCTTGAGGTGCAGGATCAACTGCCCGGACTGACTGGCACGGCCACGCAATTCGACCCGTGCCCCCGCCGGGAACGCCTCGGGGTTGAAGCGCAGCTGGAACGGCAGGTCCTGGCCATTGCCGTTCAGCGTGCTGCTGGCCAGCAGGCGTTGTGGGCGTCCGCGCTCATCGATCACCAGCAGTGCCAGCTCGACTTCGGAGCCCGTCGGTACGCCGAGCAGGCTGCCGCTCAGCTCGCGCTGATAGGCGGGCAGTGGGCCGGCGCCGGCGGTTTTTTTCACGGCGACGGGCGCGGTTTGCGGGGCTTGGGATTTGGGTGTGTCGCTGCCGCAGGCGGCCAGCAGGACAGCAAAACTGAGCACAACAAGCGCTCGAATCGACATGGTGAAATCCTTAAGGGGCATATTTCCTCACTGGATGGTAACCCCTTTGGCTTGTCTTGCCAGTGGGATGCGCTACCATGGCCCTCCCTTTTTTTGTTGCCTGCCACCATGCACTGTCCCTTCTGCGGTGCCAACGACACCAAGGTCATCGACTCGCGACTGGTCGCCGAGGGCGAGCAAGTCCGCCGTCGCCGCGAATGCGTGGCCTGCGGTGAGCGTTTCACCACCTTCGAAACCGCCGAGCTGGTACTGCCTCGCCTGATCAAGCAGGACGGCAGCCGCCAACCGTTCGACGAAGACAAACTGCGCGCCGGCATGCAGCGGGCGCTGGAAAAACGCCCGGTCAGCGTCGAGCGGCTGGAAGCGGCGCTGGCGCATATCAAGCACAAGCTGCGCGCCACTGGCGAGCGCGAGGTCAAGTCGCTGGTCGTCGGCGAGTTGGTGATGAGCGAGCTGCAGAAGCTCGACGAAGTCGCCTACATCCGCTTCGCCTCGGTCTACCGGCGGTTCCAGGACCTGGACGAGTTCCGCGAAGAAATCGATCGCCTGGCGCGCGAGCCGGCTAAAGAGTGAGCATGCCCAGCGAACGCGCGGTACTCGACGCCCACTACATGGCCCGCGCGCTGGAACTGGCGCGCAAGGGTCTGTACAGCACCCATCCCAACCCGCGGGTTGGCTGCGTGATCGTCCGCGATGGGCAGATCGTCGGCGAAGGCTGGCACGTGCGTGCCGGCGAACCGCATGCCGAAGTGCATGCCTTGCGCCAGGCCGGCGAGCTGGCCCGTGGCGCCTGCGCCTACGTGACCCTGGAGCCGTGTAGCCACCATGGGCGTACGCCGCCGTGCGCCGAGGCGCTGGTCAAGGCTGGGGTTGCCCGGGTGGTCGCTGCCATGCAGGACCCCAACCCGCAAGTGGCCGGCAAGGGCCTGGCGCGGTTGGCCGAGGTCGGCATCGAAGTGGCCAGCGGTGTGCTTGAACAGGATGCGCGGGCGCTCAACCCCGGCTTTCTCAAGCGCATGGAACACGGCCTGCCATATGTGCGGGTAAAACTGGCGATGAGCCTCGACGGGCGTACAGCCATGGCCAGCGGTGAAAGCCAGTGGATCACTGGCCCGGCCGCGCGCTCGGCGGTGCAGCGCCTGCGCGCGCGCTCCAGCGTGGTCCTGAGCAGCGCCGCCAGCGTACTGGCTGACAATGCGCGGATGACTGTGCGCGGCGAAGCGCTCGGCCTCGACGCCGAGACCACCGCGCTGGCCATGGCCCGCCCGCCGCTGCGCGTACTGATCGACGGGCGTTTGCGCCTGCCGCTGGACGCGCCGTTCTTCCAGGCCGGCCCGGCGCTGGTGGTCACGGCTGCCGCCGTCGACCCGCGCTATGTCGCTGCCGGCCACGAATTGTTGCAACTGCCTGGCGCCGACGGCCAGGTCGACCTGGACGCGCTACTCGTCGAACTGGCACGCCGCGGCGTCAACGAAGTGCTGGTCGAGGCCGGCCCCGGCCTGGCTGGCGCCTTCGCCCAGCGTGGTCAGGTCGACGAGTTCCAACTGTTCATTGCCGGCAAGTTTCTCGGCTCCAGTGCCCGCCCGCTGCTCGACTGGCCACTGGCCCGGATGAGCGAGGCGCCTGCACTGAAAATCACTGAAATGCGCGCGGTTGGCGATGACTGGCGAGTCACTGCCATTCCTGTGCCAGCGCCCAGCGTATAATTTGCGGCTGGCGCCATCAGCGCACCGCTGTTCTCGAGGAGGACTCATGTTTACCGGCATTATCGAATCCATCGGCAGCATCCGCTCGTTGACCCCTAAAGGCGGCGACGTGCGGGTTTACGTCGCCACCGGCAAGCTCGACCTGGGCGATGTGAAACTGGGCGACAGCATTGCCGTCAACGGCGTCTGCCTCACCGCAGTAGAACTGCCAGGCGACGGCTTCTGGGCCGACGTCAGCCGCGAAACCCTGGAATGCACTGCCTTCGACGACTTGAAGAGCGGCAGCCCGGTCAACCTGGAAAAAGCCCTGACCCCCAGCAGCCGCCTGGGCGGTCACCTGGTCAGCGGGCATGTCGACGGTGTCGGCGAGATCGTCTCGCGCACCGATAATGCCCGCGCCATCCAGTTCCGTGTGCGTGCACCGAAGGAACTGGCCAAATACATCGCCCACAAGGGTTCGATCACCGTCGACGGCACCAGCCTGACGGTCAACGTGGTCGATGGCGCCGAATTCGAGCTGACCATCGTGCCGCACACCCTGGCCGAAACCATCATGGCCGACTACCGTCCGGGACGTCGGGTGAACCTTGAGGTCGATCTGCTGGCTCGCTACCTGGAACGCCTGCTGCTGGGCGACAAGGCAGCCGAGCCGAGCAAGGGCGGTATCACTGAAAGCTTCCTGGCCGCCAACGGCTACCTGAAATCCTGATTTGAAAGGGGGTGCCGCGTGGCGCTCAACAGCATCGAAGAACTGGTCGAAGACATCCGTCAGGGCAAAATGGTCATCCTCATGGATGACGAAGACCGCGAGAACGAAGGCGACATCATCATGGCCTCGGAGTGCTGCAAGGCCGAGCACATCAACTTCATGGCCAAGCACGCCCGTGGCCTGATCTGCATGCCGATGAGCCGCGAGCGCTGCGAGCTGCTCAAGCTGCCGCTGATGGCGCCGCGTAACGGCTCCGGCTTCGGCACCAAGTTCACCGTGTCGATCGAAGCCGCCGAAGGCGTTACCACCGGCATCTCCGCCGCCGACCGGGCGCGCACCGTGCAAGCGGCCGCCGCCAAGGACGCCCGGGCTGAAGACATCGTCAGCCCGGGGCACATCTTCCCGCTGATGGCCCAGCCCGGTGGCACCCTGGCCCGTGCCGGTCACACCGAAGCCGCCTGCGACCTGGCGCGCATGGCCGGGTTCGAGCCGAGCGGAGTGATCTGCGAAGTGATGAACGACGACGGCACCATGTCGCGTCGCCCCGAGCTGGAAGCGTTTGCCGCCGAGCATGGCATCAAGATCGGCACCATCGCCGACCTGATTCACTACCGGATGATCCACGAACGTACCATTCAGCGGATTTCCGAGCAGCCGCTGGACAGCGAACTGGGTCATTTCAACCTGGTCACCTACCGCGATTCGGTGGAAGGCGACGTGCACATGGCACTGACTCTGGGCAAGATCTGCGCCGAGGAGCCGACCCTGGTGCGCGTGCACAACATGGACCCGCTGCGTGACCTGCTGATGGTCAAGCAGCCGGGCCGCTGGAGCCTGCGCGCCGCTATGAGCGCCGTGGCAGAGGCCGGCAGCGGCGTTGTGCTGTTGCTCGGTCACCCACTGGATGGCGACGTCTTGCTGGCACACATCCGCGAAAGCGGCGACAACGCCCAGATCAAGACCCCGACCACCTACAGCACCGTCGGTGCCGGTTCGCAGATCCTGCGCGACCTCGGTGTGCGCAAGATGCGCCTGATGAGTTCGCCGATGAAGTTCAATGCGATATCCGGATTCGATCTGGAAGTTGTAGAATACGTGCCCTCCGAATAAAGCAGGGGCGTTTCCCGCTGCTGATTCGTGATCAAAACTCCCACATGCCGCGCCTTTGCGGCCTGGCTCTTTAAGATGAGAACCCCGCAATGACCCTGAAGACCATCGAAGGTACCTTCATTGCCCCCAAAGGTCGCTATGCTTTGGTGGTTGGCCGCTTCAACAGCTTCGTCGTCGAAAGCCTGGTAAGCGGTGCCGTTGATGCCCTGGTTCGCCATGGCGTCAGCGAAAGCGACATCACCATCATCCGCGCACCTGGCGCCTTCGAGATTCCGCTGGTTGCGCAGAAAGTCGCCCAACAAAGCGAATATGCCGCGATCATCGCCCTGGGCGCCGTGATCCGTGGCGGTACCCCGCACTTCGAATACGTGGCGGGCGAATGCACCAAGGGCCTGGCCCAGGTGTCCATGGAGTTCGGCGTACCGGTTGCCTTTGGTGTCCTGACCGTCGATTCGATCGAACAGGCCATCGAGCGTTCCGGCACCAAAGCCGGTAACAAGGGCGCCGAAGCTGCCCTGTCCGCTCTGGAAATGGTCAGCCTGCTGGCGCAGTTGGAGGCCAAGTGATTAGCGACGAAAGCGATCGTTTCAACCCGCGCGATCCAAAACCTGCGGATGCTGGCAAGCCATCGAAAAGCGCCAAGCGTCGCGACGCCCGTCAGCTCGCGACTCAGGCCCTGTACCAGTGGCACATGGCCAAGCAATCGCTGAACGAGATCGAAGCGCAGTTCCGGGTCGATAACGATTTCACCGATGTCGACGGTGCTTACTTCCGCGAAATCCTCCACGGGGTTCCAGCCAAGAAAGTCGAAATCGACGAAGCACTCAAGCCGTGCCTGGACCTGGCACTGGAAGAACTCGACCCGGTTGAACTGGCCGTACTGCGCCTGTCCACCTGGGAGTTCATGATGCGTGTCGATGTGCCGTACCGCGTGGTGATCAACGAGGGCGTCGAACTGGCCAAGGTCTTCGGTGCTACCGATGGCCACAAGTTCGTCAACGGCGTGCTCGACAAGCTGGCGCCACGGCTTCGCGAAGCCGAAGTGAAGGCGTTCAAGCGCTGATTCCGGCGCTAGCGGCCCATGGGTGAGTTCGAGCTGATCCGTCAGTACTTCGCCGCCGCGCAGTGTGCGCAGGCGGGCGAAGGCGTTGTTCTGGGGATCGGCGACGATTGCGCCCTGCTGGCCGTGCCGGCTGCAGAACAGCTGGCCATTTCTACCGATACGCTGGTGGCCGGGGTGCATTTCCCGGCGGTCAGCGATCCTTATTTGCTCGGCCAGCGCTCGCTGGCGGTGGCCGCCAGCGACCTGGCAGCCATGGGCGCCACCCCGGTTGCCTTTACCCTTGCCCTGACCCTGCCGGAGGTTCGTGCCGACTGGCTGGAGGCCTATGCCCGCGGTTTGAACCAGATGGCTCGCCAGTGCGGCTTGAGCCTGGTCGGTGGCGACACCACCCGTGGCCCGTTGAGCCTGACCATGACCGTGTTTGGCCGTGTGCCCGGCGGCCAGGCGCTGACCCGCCGCGGGGCACAGGTCGGCGACCTGCTGTGTGTCGGTGGCGAGCTGGGCAATGCCGCCGGCGCCTTGCCGCTGGTGCTCGGCGAGCGTGACGCGCCGGCAGAGATCGCTGCGCCGCTGCTGGCACAGTACTGGTCGCCGGCGCCACAACTGGCGCTGGGCCAGGCGTTGCGTGGCAAGGCCACCGCGGCGCTGGATATTTCCGACGGTCTGCTGGCCGACTGTGGGCACATCGCAAGTGCCTCGCAGGTCGCGCTGCGCCTTGAGCTAGAGCGGCTACCCTTGGGCAAAGCGTTGCAGCAGTTGCTCGGTCTGGACGGTGCGCGCACGGCGGCACTGACCGGCGGCGATGACTACGTGATCGCGTTCACCCTACCACCTGCTGCGCTCGACGCGCTGCTCAAGGCCGGGTGGCCGGTGCGTGTGGTCGGCCGGGTCGAAGCCGGCAGCGGCGTCAGCCTGCATGATCGCCACGGCAACGACATCACCCCGGGTACACGGGGCTATCAACATTTTAGGGAGACACCGTGACCGACCACCCCAACCAGGTGCCTGCGCAGAACGTTCCGCCTTCGGTCTGGCGCAACCCCTGGCATTTCCTGGCCTTCGGCTTCGGCTCGGGCACCTTGCCCAAGGCGCCGGGGACCTGGGGTTCGCTGGTGGCCTTGCCGTTCATTCCGCTGTGGCAGATGCTGCCGGACTGGGGCTACTGGCTAATGCTCGGGCTGACCATGCTGTTCGGCTTCTGGCTGTGTGGCAAGGTCGCCGACGATCTGCGCGTGCACGATCACGAGGGCATCGTCTGGGACGAGATGGTCGGCATGTGGATAACCCTCTGGCTGGTGCCGGAAGGTTGGCTATGGTTGTTGGCCGGGTTCCTGATGTTCCGCTTCTTCGACATCCTCAAGCCCTGGCCAATCCGCTGGGTCGACCGCCATGTGCACGGTGGTGTCGGCATCATGCTCGACGATGTGCTGGCCGGCGTGTTCGCCTGGCTGGGCATGCAAGTGCTGGTATGGAGCTTCACTTAACGGAGGCGCACGATGCATGGATGGCGAGTGGTCCTGATGGTGCTGGCGCTGGTGGCCGGCGCTGTGCGTATTGCCGAGGCGGCCGAAGCGCCGAAGCAGGTGCGTCTGGCGAGCGAACGCTGGGAGGATTACACCAATGCCGACGGCAGCGGCATGGCCTGGGACATTCTGCGCAAGGTGTTCGAACCGGCCGGCGTCCGCGTACAGGTGCTCAGCGTGCCTTACAGCCGTGCGGTGGGCCTGGTCAAGCGCGGTGAGGCCGACGCCTGGGTCGGCTCGTACCACGAGGAAAGCAGCGACTACCTCTACCCGCGCTGGCACTTCGATACCGATCACATCTATGCGTTGGGGCTGCTCGGCAAGCCGCCGCTAACCCGCGACAACCTTGGCCAGTTCAAGCTTTCCTGGGTTCGCGGCTACGACTATCAGCGCTATCTGCCGCACGTTGGCGAGTACCGCGAAGTGCAGCGCCGCGAAGGCATCCTACCGATGCTCGAGCGCGGCCGCGTCGATTTCTACATCGATGCCCAGACCGAGGTCGACTATGTCCTCGGCCAGGCAGGCGATGCCGAACGCGGCAAATTCCGCCGTACGCACATCGCCGAGCTGCCGCTCTACCTGGCCTTTGGCAAAACCGACAAGGGCCGTGCCCTGAAGGACATATTCGATCAGCGCATGACCGCCCTGGTCGCCAGCGGCGAGCTACGCGCCATCTTTGCCCAGTGGCAACAACCTTATCCATTTGGCGAGGCTGGCAAGCACCCTTAGCCGTGATCGAACTTCTCGATCTATTTGTCCAAGAATTCGGCATAAGCACCTGTGCGACGACGCTGGTACAATCCGCTCCACTGAAAACCCAAGTTATTTATCAGGAGCACACGGTGCCCGTCGTCTTTGTTGCCGCTTCAAAGCTGCCTACACCCTTTGCCACTTTCACCATGCATGGTTTTCTCGACGAAGCCACAGGCCGTGAGCACCTTGTGCTCAGCCTGGGTGACGTGGCCGATGGTGAGCCGGTGCTGGGGCGCCTGCATTCCGAATGCCTGACCGGTGATGCGCTGTTCAGCCAGCGCTGCGACTGCGGTTCGCAGCTCGAAGCGGCGTTGCAGGCGATTGCCCGCGAAGGTCGTGGCGTGCTGCTGTACCTGCGTCAGGAAGGCCGTGGTATTGGCCTGTTGAACAAGATCCGGGCCTATGAGCTGCAGGATGGTGGCGCCGACACCGTCGAGGCCAACGAGCGCCTGGGCTTTGCCGCCGACCAGCGTGACTATGGCATGTGCCAGCCGATGCTCGAACACCTCGGGGTGAAATCGCTGCGCTTGATGACCAACAACCCGCGCAAGGTCAAAGCCCTGACCGGCATGGGGATCCCGGTTGCCGAGCGGGTGCCGCTGCACACCGGGCACAACCCGCACAACAAGCACTACCTGGCCACCAAGGCCGGCAAGCTCGGCCACATGATGGGCAACGAGCACCAGGGCGAGGCTGGTCGGGCGTGACCCGCGGACAAGTGCGTCGCCGCCTGTTCATGGCGTGGCTGCAATACCTGGTCGTGGCGCTGGCGCCGCTGCTGGTGTTTTCCTGGGCATTCGGCGGTGGTGAGCCGCTGGTGCCGATCCTGGCCATGCCGCTGTTCATCGCCGGTATCGCCACCATGTTCCTCAGCCTGCCGCGTTTCGGCGCGTTCAAGCGCGCCCTGATCGCCACCCATAAGGCGCTCGATACTGAACAGGAGCCGGCCGCCTGGATCGAACTGGCGCGGGTTCGGCGTATCGGCATGACCTTCGCCTGCTTCCCGGCCTGGGTGGCCGCGCTGTCGGTGCTGGTCGGCCTGGAAGTGGTGCCGCAGATGCTGATGGCGCTGTCCAGTGTGGTCGTGCTCTACCTTTACCGCATCCCTCGCCAGCTGGGCTGATGCGTGCCGCCGGGCCAGCGCGACCCGCTCAAGCGGCGGGGTATCCCGCTGTTCAGCACCGACGCGCATTGCTATCGCGGGGCGAGCCCGCTCCCACAGGCGATCTCAGAGCTCTTGTGGGAGCGGGCTCATCCCGCGATGAGGCCTTAGAGGCCGAGTAGTTGCATGCGCTGGCGCACCGCCGCCTCGATGCCGGCTTCGTCGAGCCCGCATTCGGCGAGCATCTGCGCCGGCTTGGCGTGCTCCACGTAGATGTCCGGCAAGCCCAGGTGCAGCAACGGCTTGAGCACGGCTTCACGGGCCAGGAATTCGCCGACCGCAGCACCGGCGCCACCCATGATGGCGTTTTCTTCGACCGTCACCAGCAGCGCGTGCTGGGCAGCCAGTTCGCGCACCAGCGCTTCGTCCAGCGGCTTGACGAAACGCATGTCGACCACCGTCGCATCCAGCGTCTCGCCAACTTTCAGCGCCTCGGCCAGTTGCACGCCGAACACCAGCAGGGCGACCTTGCTGCCCTGGCGGCGGACCACGCCCTTGCCGATTTCCAGCGGTTCGAGAGCGCTCTCGATCAGTGCATTCGGCCCGCTACCACGCGGGTAGCGCACCGCTGCCGGGCCGTTGAACAGGTGGCCGGTGGTGAGCATCTTGCGCAGCTCGTTCTCGTCGCTCGGGGTCATCACCAGCATGCCGGGGATGCAGCGCAGGAACGACAGGTCGAAACTGCCCGCATGGGTCGGGCCGTCTTCGCCGACCAGGCCGGCGCGGTCGATGGCGAACAGCACATCGAGGTTCTGCACCGCGACGTCGTGGATCAGTTGATCGTAGGCGCGTTGCAGGAAGGTCGAATAGATCGCCACCACCGGTTTGGAACCCTCGCAGGCCATGCCGGCGGCCAGGGTGACCGCGTGCTGCTCGGCAATCGCCACGTCAAAGTAGCGTTGCGGGTAGCGTTCGCTGAAGGCGACCAGGTCGGAACCTTCCTTCATGGCCGGGGTAATCCCGACCAGCCGCTGATCGGCGGCCGCCATGTCGCATAGCCATTGACCGAACACGGCGGAATACTTCGGCCCGCCGGCTTTTTTCGGCGCAGCGGCCGGTTTATCCACAGGTTCAAGCTTGGTGATCGCGTGGTAGCCAATCGGGTCGGCTTCGGCCGGGGCGAAGCCCTTGCCCTTTTTGGTCACCACGTGGAGGAACTGCGGGCCCTTGAGGTCGCGCATGTTGCGCAGGGTGGCGATCAGGGTCGGCAGGTCGTGGCCGTCGATCGGACCGATGTAGTTCCAGCCGAGCTCTTCGAACAGGGTGCCGGGGACCAGCATGCCCTTGGCATATTCCTCGGTGCGACGGGCAATTTCCCAGGCACCGGGCAGGCGCGAAAGGACCTTCTTGCTGCCTTCGCGCATGCTTGCGTAGGTGCGGCTGGAGAGGATCTTGGCCAGGTAGTTGGACAGGCCGCCGACATTGCGCGAAATCGACATGTCGTTGTCGTTGAGGATCACCAGCATGTCGGCGTTGACTTCCTGGGCGTGGTTCAACGCCTCGAATGCCATGCCGGCGGTGAGCGCGCCGTCGCCGATCACGGCGATCGACTTGCGTGCCTCGTTGTGCAGGCGGGCGGCAATGGCCATGCCCAGCGCAGCGCTGATCGAGGTGCTCGAGTGACCGACGCCGAAGGTGTCGTATTCGCTCTCGGCGCGCCGTGGGAAGGCGGCGAGGCCGTCCTTCTGGCGCAGGCTGTTCATGCGCTGGCGGCGACCGGTGAGGATCTTGTGCGGATAGGCCTGGTGCCCGACGTCCCAGACCAGACGGTCGTCCGGGGTATCGAAGACGTAATGCAGGGCAATCGTCAGCTCGATGACGCCCAGGCCGGCACCGAAGTGCCCGCCGGTCTGGCCAACGGTATAGAGCAGCTCCTGGCGCAGTTCGTCGGCCAGGCTCTCGAGGTCGGCTTCGGCCAGACGACGCAGGCCGACTGGCGTTTCGGCACGGTCAAGCAGCGGCGTGACCGGGCGTTCGCGGGGGATCTCTTGAAACGTCGTTGGCATCAGGCGAATCGTTATAGTGTGAAGACGCGGCAGTTTACCTTATTGCGGTAGGGGCTGCCCATTTGAGGTCGGTGCTGCTGCTATCGCGGACCCAGCGATCAGTTCTTGCGTTCGACGATGTACCGGGCCAACGCCCGCAGCGGCTCGGCCGCTTCGCCGAAACCCTGCAAAGCCGTCAACGCCTGGTCGCGCAGCTCCAGTGCATAGGCTTTGGCCGCCTCCAGCCCGAGCAATGCCGGGTAGGTCGGTTTGTCGCGGGCGATGTCGGCGCCCTGGCGTTTGCCCAGGGTTTCGGTATCGCTCTCGACGTCGAGAATGTCGTCCTGTACCTGGAACGCCAGGCCTATCGCCTGGGCGTACTGCTGCAGCGCGGCCAGGTCGGCGGCCGTGGCGCGGGCACTGGCCAGCGCGCCGAGCTTGACGCTGGCTTCGATCAGCGCGCCGGTTTTGTGCCGGTGCATGTATTCCAGGGCTTTCTGGTCCAGCTTCAGGCCAACCGAACCGAGGTCGATGGCCTGGCCGCCAACCATGCCCGCCGG
This sequence comes from Pseudomonas sp. SDI, assembly GCF_003105155.1. GTDB lineage: Bacteria > Pseudomonadota > Gammaproteobacteria > Pseudomonadales > Pseudomonadaceae > Aquipseudomonas. The sequence goes on from NZ_QETK01000007.1 coordinate 64,106, forward strand.
CCCGGCCGCCAGCGCCAGGGCCTGCACCATCTGCAGGCGAATGGTATCGCTCTGCGGGCTCAGTTGCGTATCGAGCAGGGCACCGAAGGCCAGGCTCTGCAGGCCGTCGCCGGCGAGAATCGCGCAGGCTTCGTCGAATTTCTTGTGGGTGGTCGGCTGGCCGCGACGCAGATCGTCGTCGTCCATTGCCGGCAAGTCGTCATGCACCAGCGAATAGGCGTGGATCAGCTCCACCGCGCACGCCGCGCCATTGGCCTGCTCGGGCGCGACGCCCAGGGCCTGGCACGCGGCGTAGGCGAGCAGCGGGCGCACGCGCTTGCCACCGTTCATTACACTGTAGCGCATGGCTTCGTAGAGCCGCGCCAGCTCCGCCGACGGGGCGACGAACAGCTGTTCCAGTGCAGCGTCGACGCGGGCCTGGCTGCTGGCCTGATAGGCGCCGATCATTCTGCTTGTTCCGCGTCGAACGGCTCGGCGCCGAGCTCGCCGTCGCGCTCCAGCAGGATCTGCACTTTCTGCTCGGCCTGGGTCAGGGCCCCCTGGCAATCGCGGGTCAGGCGGATACCTTGCTCGAAGGCGGTCAGCGAGTCTTCCAGCGACAGTTCGCCGTTCTCCAGGCGCTCGACCAGGGCTTGCAGGTCGGCGAGGGATTGCTCGAAATCAACGGCGGCTTTTTTCCGGGCCATGGCGGCTGTCTCTGATGGCAGTTTGAACGGCGCGACACTAGCAGAGCAGGGCAGGGGGAGCAAATCAGCGGGTGGGATCTTTCGTCGCATTCTGTTGCATTAACCCGGTGGACGACGACCGGTAGTTTCTGAGCGCCTTGCATTGTGAGCGCGCCTGGCTGTCTGCCATAATCGCGCCCGCTCTGCGTCAAGGTTCTTGTATGGATGCAGCGTCCCTTCCCGATGTTGCGTAATGGACTACGTTGTGAGCTTTCTTTCGATCGAATTCGGCCTCTGTTTCATCCTGTTCTTCGCGGTCTACTGGAGCCTGTGCTGGAGCGTGCGTTTGCAGAACGCCCTGCTGCTGGCCGGCAGTTATGCGCTGGTCGCCAGTTTCGGCCTGACCTCGCTGTACACCCTGCTCGGCTATACCGTGCTGGTTTACCTGCTGGGCCTGCTCTGTGCCCGTTATCCACAGCGCGGCTTCATCAGTGGCTTGATCCTGCTGCTGGTGCTGGGCTGCTTCTACCTGTTCAAGTACCAGGAGTTCTTCGTCGGCGGCGTGCAGACGGCGCTGGCTGGCGTCGGTCTCGACGTGTCGCTGCCGGTGTTGCAGGTGCTGGTGCCGATTGGCCTGTCGTTTTACGCGTTCCACTCGGTCAGCTACCTGGTGTCGATCAAGCGCCAGGAGCTGGCGCCGGCTGCGCCGCAGGACCTGGCCCTGTACCTGGCGTTCTTCCCCAGCCTGATCGCCGGCCCGGTCAACCGCGCCCTGCACCTGCTGCCGCAGATCCGCCCGAGTGGCATGCGCCAGGTGCTGGAGCCGCAGCGCGCGCTGGGGCTGATTGCCCTGGCGGTGGTCAAGCTGTTCTTTTTCAGTGGCTGGCTCGGTAGCCAGTGGGTCGATCCGGTCTTCGAGACGCCCTCCGGGTACTCCGCCGAGCAGCTCTTGCTCAGCGTCTATGGCTACAGCTTCCTGATCTATTTCAACTTCAGCGGCTACACCAACCTGGTGACCGGGGTGGCGCTGTTGCTGGGCTTCCGCCTGCCGGACAACTTCAATGCGCCGTATGCCGCGCGCAACCTGAAAGAATTCTGGGGGCGCTGGCACATCAGCCTGTCGACCTTCATCCGCGACTACGTGTACATCCCGCTCGGCGGCAACCGCCACGGCGTGTGGCGCGGCAACCTGAATATGCTGCTGGCAATGCTGGTGTCCGGCCTGTGGCACGGCGCCAGCGTCAACTTCATCATCTGGGGCGCGCTGCACGGTATCGGGCTGGCGCTGTACAAGGCGTCGACCTATGTGTTGCCGCAACCGATGCGCTGGCCGGGTGCCGACCTTCTGGCGCGCTTGCTGACTTTCCACTACGTCGCCTTCGCCTGGATCTTCTTCCGCAGCGCGACCCTGGACGACGCCCTCGACATGCTCGCCGGTATCGGTGGCCTGAGCCTCGCCGGGCTGTCCGGCAGCACCGGCTGGCTGATCCTCGGCAGCATCGTCGGCGTGGCGGTTTATCCACAGATGTTGGCACTGCTGCGTCAGGGCTTCGCCGCCAGCAGCCGAATGCCCTGGCAGTTCTATCCCATTCCGCTGGGGGTGTTCATCACCCTGGTGATCTTTGCTTCGCAGTCGGGCGTGCCGGGGTTCATCTATGCCAGTTTCTGATTCGGGCCAGCTGCTGCGCACGCAGATCGATGCGGCCAAGGTGTTCTATGCCCTGCTGGTGACCAGCGTGCTGTTGTTCTGGCTCAACCAGAACTCGATCAGCCTGTATTGCCAGCAGAAGTACCACGACAGTTGCGAGCTGCCGCTGCTTGGGCAGAGCCCGTGGTGGCGGCTGGGCGGCAACCTGAGCGAAGCGCTGGGCGATGCGCGCAGTGCCTTCGTCGACAGCCTGGCGCGGCAAGTCCAGTTGGCCCAGGCCGCGGAGGTGGTGCCGGTGCTGTTGCCGCCGCCGATGCCGGTGGTGTCGGTGCACATCGATGCGCCGCCGAAGCCGGCCCCGGCCAAACCGCCTGCGCCTGCCCCAGCCAAGCCGCTCAAGGTTGCCGCCGCGAGCCTGCCTGCCGCGGTTGCCGCGAAACCATCGGCGGCGCAGCAGGTGGTGAGCCTGGCCGAGGGCGACGCGGTGTTCATGGTCGGCGACTCGCTGATGCAGGGCGTCGCCCCGCACCTGGCCAATACCTTGCGTAAGCGTTACCGCATCAGTAGCGTCAACCTCAGCAAGCAGAGTACCGGCCTGGCGTACCCGGGCTTCTTCAACTGGCCGCAGACGGTGGCCAACACCCTCAAAAGCCAGCCGAACATCCGCCTGATGGTGGTGTTCCTCGGGCCTAACGACCCGTGGGACATGCCCCAGGGCAAAGGCAAGCCGTTCCTGCGCTTCAAGAGCCCGGAGTGGGAAACGCTGTACCGCCAGCGCATCGACAGCATTCTCGAACAGGCCCGCAACCATGGCGTGCAGGTGATCTGGGTCGGCCCGCCGAACATGCAGCAAGCGCGGCTGTCTTCGGCCATGGCGTACCTGAGCGGCCTGTATCAGAGCCAGACGCAGCTGTATGGCGGGCACTACGTGTCGGCCAACGCGGTGCTCGGTTACAAGGCCGACGAGTTCTCCTATACCTTGCAGGACAGCCGGGGCAAACGGGTCAAGACCCGTTTCGACGACGGCGTCCATTTCACCATCACAGGCCAGAAACTGATCGCCGAGCAGGTGCTGGCGCTGATCGCCTTCCCTGGCCTGACCGTCACAGGACACTGATATGCGCCGATGGCACAACCTCCTCGGGCTGGCTGCGCTGGTGTGCGCCTTGCCCGGGTGCAGCCCGGTGGCGGCGGTCAACCCGCCGCAGGCCCGCGCGGCCGCGGTGCAGCCAGCGGGCCCGGCGGCCGATGGCAACCTGAAAGTGCTGGCCGGCAAACTGCGCGCGGCCAACCGCCAGCCGGTCAATATCGTCCAGTTTGGCGACTCGCATACCGCTGCCGACCTGTTCAGCGGTGAGCTGCGGCGCTTGTTCCAGGCGCAGTACGGCGTCGGCGGGTTGGGCTTTGTGGCGGCGACGCCGGTGCCGGGGACGCGCTACGACCACCTGGTGCTGAAGACCACACCACGGCAGTGGCAACTGGTGTCGGCGCGCAATCAACAGAGCGAGCAGTTTCCGCTGGGCGGCTATCTGTCGGTGCCGCTCGCGGCCAACCCGTCGGTGCGCATCGAACTGCGCGAGCCAAGCACGCAGAAATATCGCGTCTCGGCACTGTATCAGGCGCAAGAGAACGCCAGCCTCAGCGCCCGCGACAGCCTCAATCAACCACGTCGGCTAATGCTTGCCGCCAGTGCTGGGCAATGGCGTTTCAGCCCGGTGTTGAACAATATCGGGCTGCCGCTGGAGCTGACCCTCAATGCCAAGCCCGGCACGGTGCTGGGCGGCTGGTATATCCAGGCGCAGAAGAACGCCGGCGTGACCTACTCGGCGCTGGGCATCAACGGCGCGCGGCTGGAGGTGCAGAGCAAGTGGCAGGCTGGCTGGCAGGATTCGCTCAAGGCGTTGCGCCCGGACCTGGTGGTTCTGGCCTACGGCACCAACGAGGCGTTCGACAACACGCTGGACCTGGCTCAGTATCAAGCTCAGCTCAGCGACACCCTGGCCGGGCTGCGCCGTGAGCTGCCGCGGGCGGTGCTGGTGCTGGTCGGGCCGTCGGACTCGATCAAGCAGCGCGGCGCGCGTGGATGCGCGGCGCGGCGGCCACAGATGCTGCCGGAAGTGGTAAGGATTCAGCGGCAGGTGGCGCAGCAGGCCAATGTGCTGTTCTGGGACTGGCAGGCGTTCATGGGCGGCGAGTGTTCGATTGTTGGCTGGCAGGCGCAGGGTTTGGCCCGACCGGACCTGGTGCACCTGACGGCTGAGGGTTACCGGCGCAGTGCAGCGGGGTTGTATGGGTATTTGCGCGGGCAGTTGGGCTTGCGCTGAATCGCCGGCAAAACCGAGGGGCTGATCCAGCGGGCGGGTTGGCTTGCGGCGGCCCGGCCGAGGAGTGCAGCCCCTCTAATGTAGCGGTCGATTCTCAGCAATCGACTTCACGTTGGAGCATAGGCGGGTTTGAAAAAACAGCCAGCTATTGCTGAGGGTTCTTTCGTCCAATTGCCTTGCACGGGTGTAGGTTTTTGCCCAGCAGCCCTGTCGGAGCCGACTTCCAAAAATGAAGGCTGCTGCTTATCTATAGACGCAGGCAAGCCAGCGCCTACACGGACCGCGTTAACGGAGAAGCCGATGAACATTCTCGAAGTGGCCAACGGCAAACCGATCAAGCTGTGGACCGACGGCGTCCCGGTCGAGGACGAAGCCCGCCAGCAACTGATCAACACCGCCAAGCTGCCGTTCATCTTCAAACACCTGGCCGTGATGCCCGACGTGCACCTGGGCAAGGGCTCGACCATCGGCAGCGTCATTCCCACCCGTGGCGCAATCATCCCGGCCGCGGTCGGCGTGGATATCGGTTGCGGCATGATCGCCGCGCGCACCTCGCTCGGCGCCGCCGACCTGCCGGACAACCTGCACGGCCTGCGCCGCGCCATCGAACAAGCCGTGCCCCATGGCAAAACCTTCGGCCGCCGCGACCAGGGCGCCTGGGACCACGTCCCGGCACACGCCGACCACGCCTGGCGGGCCCTGGCCGGGCGCTTCAAGCGCATCAGCGAAAACTACCCGGCGCTGGAAAAAACCAACCACCGCCAGCACCTCGGCACCCTCGGCGGCGGCAACCATTTCATCGAGGTTTGCCTCGACGAAGTCAACCGTGTCTGGTTCATGCTGCACAGCGGCTCGCGCGGGGTCGGCAATGCCATCGGCAACCTGTTCATCGAGCTGGCCAAGGCCGACATGCGCCAGCATGTCGCCAACCTGCCCGATCAGGACCTGGCCTACTTCGAGGAAGGCAGCCGGTATTTCAATGACTATGTAGACGCCGTCGAGTGGGCCCAGGACTACGCCCGGCAGAACCGCGTGTTGATGATGCAGGCAGTGATCGACGCCGCGCGCAAGGTGCTCGGCAGATCGTTCGCCGCCGACCTCGAAGCGGTGAACTGCCATCACAACTACGTGCAGCGCGAGCGGCATTTTGGCGAGGACATCCTGGTCACCCGCAAGGGCGCGCTGTCGGCGCAGAACGGCGAGCTGGGGATCATCCCCGGTTCCATGGGGGCGAAGAGTTTCATCGTCCGTGGCCTGGGCAACGAACAGGCGTTCTGCTCGTGCAGCCATGGTGCCGGCCGGGTGATGAGCCGCACGCGGGCGAAGAAGGCGTTTACCGTCGCCGATCAGCTGCGTGCCACCGCGCATGTCGAGTGCCGCAAGGACAAGGACGTGATCGACGAGATCCCCATGGCCTACAAGGACATCGATGCGGTGATGGCCGCCCAGCGCGAGCTGGTCGAGGTGGTGCATACGCTGCGGCAGGTGGTGTGCGTCAAAGGCTGACGCACACCGCAGCAGTCACCCTCAGACGCGGAACTGCGCCATCAGCCCCTGCTGATGATTGGCCAGGCGGTTGAGCGCCTGGCTGATCTGCGCCGACTCTTCGGCCTGCCCCGAAAGCGACTCGGTAACGTCGCGGATGCTCGCCACGTTGCGGTTCACTTCTTCGGCGACCGCGCTTTGTTCCTCGGCGGCGGAAGCGATCTGCAGGTTCATGTCGGTGATTACTGCCACCGCTTCGCCGATGCGCTGCAAGGCCGGCACGGCTTGCTCGGCCTGGGCTACGCTGCCCTGGGCCTGGCGGTGGCTGCTGTGCATCGACCCGACCACCTCACGGGTGCCCCGTTGCAGGCCCTCGATCACCTGGCGGATTTCCTCCACCGAGTCCTGGGTGCGCTTGGCCAGATTGCGCACCTCGTCGGCGACCACCGCAAAACCGCGCCCGGCTTCGCCAGCACGGGCGGCCTCGATGGCGGCGTTGAGCGCCAGCAGGTTGGTCTGTTCGGCGATGGCGCGAATCACCTCCAGCACCGAACCGATCTGCTCGCTGCGGCTGGCCAGTTGCTGTACTTCTTCCATGCCGGCGGTCATCTCGCGGGCCAGTTGGTCGATGGCGCGGCTGGTGCTGTGGATCAGCTCGATGCCTTCGCGGGTCGCCAGGTCGGCGCCGCGGGCGGCTTCTGCGGCCTGGGCGGCATTGCGCGCAACATCCTGGGCGGTGGCGCTCATTTCGTGGGAGGCGGTGGCCACCTGATCCACTTCGCGGTATTGCTGCTGCATGCCGGCACTGGTCTGGCTGGCGATGGCGGCGGACTGGTCGGCGGTACTGCGGGCATCGCGCACCGAGGCTTTGACGTCGGCGATCACCGGTTGCAGCTTGTCGAGGAAACGGTTGAACCAGCCGGCCAACTCGCCCAATTCATCCTGGCGGGCGTAGTCGAGGCGGCGGGTGAGGTCGCCTTCGCCGCTGGCGATGTTCTTCAGCATGGCTGCCACGTCGAGGATCGGCCGGGTCACCCCGCGCGCGGTCAGCCAGATCACCAGCAGGCCGACGATGGCGGCAGCCAGGCCGATCAGCAGGCTGCTCAGGTTGGCGGCGCTGTTCTGCGCGTCGAGCTGGGCGTTCAGTTCGATGGCGGGCGCTTGCAGCACCGCTTCGGGCACCTCCAGCAGGACTTTCCAGGGCTGTGCGCCGGGCACTGGCGCGAAGCGCGAGGCGATTTGCAACTGGCCCTGGCGGGCGGGCAGTTGGTCGATCTTCTGGCTCAGTTGCTTGCCATCCAGGCTGTGCCCGGCCAGCAGCCCGGCCGGGCTGACGATGCTGATCTGACCACTGCCGTCGAACAGCTCGCGGCTACCGTCCAGGCTCAGTTGCTGGAGGTTGTCGAGGCTGATGTCGAGGCCCATCACACCGATGATCTTGCCGTCCTTTTTCAGCGGCAAGGCGATGCTGGTCATCAGCACCTGGCGTTCGCCGATGGTGTCGTAGTACGGGTCCACCACGCAGGCTTGGCCGGTTTCCAGCGGGCAGGTCAGCCAGCGGTTGTAGGGCGAGCCGTTGGCCGACAGGCTGGTGTCGGCCAGCATCGATTCGGGCATGGCTTCGGCATTCAGCTGGCCCGCCGTCGGCTGAGACCAGTACAGCGAGTAACGTCCGGTTTCGTTGCTGGCAATCTCGGCCTGGTCGACGAACCGGGCGTCGTTAGCGTCCAGCGCATTGGGCAGGAACACCAGGTACAGGCCGAGCAGGTCGGGTTTTTCCGCCAGCGCTGCGCGGGTCTGCGCGGTCAGCGCCTGGCGCAGATTCAGCGGGTTCTGCGCCTGCTGTTGCAGCACCTGGCGCGCCAGCCCGCTGCCGAACTGGAAGGCATCCATGAAGTAGCGCTGGATACGCAAGGCCTGCAGTTCGGCGTGGGTGTGCAGGCGCAGGCGGGCGCTTTTGTCCAGCATCTGCGTGTTGGCGCGGTTCACCAGCGCGGCGCTGCGCCCGGACTGGAACAGTGCGGCGGCAACCAGCAGGGCCACGACAGCGAGCAGGCAGAGGCCGGCCAGCAGGGTGATCTTCCATTGGATGAGGAGGCGGCGGAACAGCATGCGGACGTCCTTGTTCTTGGGGGCGTGGATGTGAACAGCCCGTCGAGACGACGGGCTGTTGCTCAGCTGAGGATTACTCGGCAACGAAGCTGGGCGGTGCGACCTTGAAGGCTTTGGTCAGGTACGCCAGGTACAGCACGCCAAGGCTGGCCCAGACTCCGCCGAACAGCAGCGAGTGCGAGTCCAGGTCCAGCCAGAGGATGGCGATGATGCAGAAGCCGATGGTGGGGGTCACCAGGTACTTGAGCTTGTCGGCCAGGGTTTGGCTGCGGCCTTCACGCAGGTAGCAGTGCACGATCACCGAGAGGTTGACGAAGCTGAACGCCACCAGCGCGCCGAAGTTGATCACCGAGGTCGCGGTGGCCAGGTCGAAGAAGATCGCCGACAGCGATATCAGGCCGACGATGGCGATGTTCAGCGCCGGGGTTTTCCACTTCGCGTGCAGGCTGCCGAACACCTTGCGCGGGATCACGTTGTCGCGGCCCATCACGTACAGCAGGCGCGACACACTGGCCTGCGAGGCCAGGCCCGAGGCCAGGGTGTTGACGAAGGTGGCGCAGATGAAGATCGACTGGAACAGCTTGCCGCCGACGTACAGGGCGATTTCCGGCAGGGCGGCTTCCTGATCGTGGAAGCGCTCCATGCTGGGGAAGAACGACTGAATGAAGAACGACACCACGATGAACATCAGGCCGCCGACCAGCGCGACCAGGAAGATCGCGCGCGGGATGACCTTTTCGGCGTTCTCGGTTTCTTCACTGAGGGTGGTGACGGCGTCGAAGCCGAGGAACGAGAAACACAGGATGGTCGCGCCGGCGACCAGCGCGTTCAGCTGGGTGTTTTCCCCGGCGAACGGCAGCAGGCTCCAGGTCGTCCCCAGGCCTTCACCGCTGTGCAGGCCGCGGATGGTCAGGTAGATGAACACCGCGATGATGGTCACCTGGATGCCAACGAACAGCGTGTTGAAGTTGGCGACCAGGTTGATGCTGCGCACGTTGATCAGGGTCATGATCGCGACGAAACCGACCACCCAGGCCCAGGCAGGAACTTCCGGGAACAGCACCGCCAGGTAGAGCTTAGCGAGCAGGGCGTTGACCATGGGCAGGAACAGGTAGTCGAGCAGCGACGACCAGCCGACCAGGAAACCGACGTGGCTGTTGATGGCTTTGCGCGTGTAGGTGTAGGCCGAACCGGACTCGGGGAAGCGTCGCACCAGAATGCCGTAGCTCACGGCGGTGAACAGGATGCCGAGCAACGCCAGCACGTAGGCACTGGGCACGTGACCACCGGTGACCCCGGAGACGATGCCGAAGGTGTCGAACACGGTCATTGGCGTGAGGTAGGCCAAACCGATGATGACTACCTGCCAGAGGTTCAGGGTTTTGCGCAGTTGGGTGGGTGGGCTGGTGGTGTCGCTGAGAACGGGTCCTGTGTTCTGCTGAGGTGCACGCGAAGAGACTGGCATAGGGATAGCGGCTTGCCCGTATTTTTGTTGACGTTATTTTTCTTGGGGGGTGAGGCGGGTGAAATAAAAAACGATGGAGGGTGGGGTGTCAATTAACTTTTTACAGGATGTTGCTGTATTGCAATCTTTTTTTTGATTAAGTTATTGTTTTTGAATGCTTTTTAGGTTGAGGCTGGCTAGTGATTTAGTCAGTTAATGTTGAAAAAAATAAACAGGTGAAGCGGCGCTGACCTCCTGGCCTGCGCCGCTGGCCAGTGTTCAGGCCAGTGCCTTGGCCGCCGCCTTTCTCAGCTTGCCGCGCAGGTTTTGACATTCGCCCACCAGTTTTTCCAGCGTGCTGGTGTCGAACATTTGCTCGGTCAGCGGGAACGCCTGGTCGATTCGGTCGAACAAGGCGGTGCCGCCGACCTCCAGTGCATCCAGCTTGAACGCATTGAACTCGCCCTTGCGTCCTTCGAGCTGGGCGATGTCCGCCTCGATGGCGCGTTGGTAGGCGTCGAACACGGCGTTGAGCTTCTTGTCGATCTTGCCGACCACATCCACCTTGTGGTTGATCGAGCGCAGGAACTCGGCAAGGGTCAGCCCGGTGCACGGGTAGTCCTTCCTGCGCACTGACGAGTAGGCGCACATGCCGGCGTAGCCGACGCCGGCGCACTCCAGGTCGAACGCCACCTGGTCCATGATCTCCTCAATGTCGTCATTGGATTTCACATCGGCTTTGTTCAACACGATGTACAACGACTCGCCGTGGAAGCGGGTGGCCTGGATGAACTCGATGTCGGACTGGTCGATGGTGCCGGCCGGGTCGAGGCCGATTACCCAGATCATTGCCGAGGCTTGGTTCACCAGCGAGGCGGCCGTACCGCGGTCGGCGGCAGCCGCGCCACCGGCGTTGCCAGGGTTGTAGCCGGGGGTGTCGATGATGCACAGGTTGCCGAACAGCTCCGGGTCCATTGGCACCTTGACGCTGATGAACGGCAGGATGCGCCGCAGGTCGAAGCCGAACGCCTTGACGTATTCGTGACACATCGAGGCGTACAGCTTCGGCTCCAGGTCCAGCGAGCCGCCGTTGTAGGAGTAGCCCTTGATTCGGGTTTCCTCGGAACAGACCACATAGCTGGGGACCACGGTGACCGGGTTGATGCCGGTGGCCAGTTGCACGCCAGGGTTCTGGATAAAGCTGTTGAGGAACGCCGATTTGCCGCTGCTGAAACCGCCAGCGACGCTCAGCACGGTCTTGCCGGCGATACTCGGGAAGTTGTTCAGCATCTGCATCTCGGCGAGGATCGCCTGCATTTCCAGTACCGCCTGGGCCTCGCCGGCCAACGACGACTCGCGGCTGGCGAACTCCATGTAGTCGTGATTGATCAGCGCCGCGAATTCGTCCAGTGCTGCATTGGTCGGTGGCTGCTGGGCCAGTACCTTGCTCACCAGAGAGAATTTCTCGGTCAGTGACAGGTGGCGGGTGTTGATGTCCTCGTAATTGTCGACCAGATGCTGGTGCGAAGCCTTCAACTGCTCGGTGAGGTTTTCCAGCAGGCTGACGTTTTCTTCCTTGGCGAGCAGCTTGCTCTTGTGCTCTTCGAGGAAGGTCTCCAGCTCGGTGATCTGCGCCCGCGCCTGGGCATTGCGCTGCTCCAGATCGGCCACCTTGGCCTGTTTCGCCTGCAGTCGCTCGGCAAGCACTTCGCGTTCGACTTGCGCGGCGTTGGCTTGGTCGGCCAGGCGCTGTTCCAGCTCGGCAAGCTGCGCCAGTGCACGCGCCTGGCGTTCTTCCAGGTCGCGGGCGTACACCTGGGCTTTCGACAGGGCGAGCATGGCCTTCTGCAGCTTGGTCTTTTCCTGTTCCAGGGTCTCGTTGGCCGTACTCAGGTTGGCGCTCTCGACCTGCAACTGATCCAGCAGCGATTCGTTGCGTGACTGCAGGAAGCCGAGATCACTGGCCTGCCCGGCGCAGCGCACGGTCAGTTGCTGGTTGGCACTGAACAGGTTGTCCAACTGCTGCTGGGCGTCGAGCAGGTGGCCCTGCAGGTCGGCGGCCAGTTGCTTGCGCTTGAACTGCCAGAACCGCGTCATCGCCTCGAGGGTCGGCAGCGCCTGGTCGTTGATGCGTGGAGGGTTGCTCACAGGCTGACCTCTTCGGTCTTGCGCACCAGGCGTTCCAGTCGGTCGATGGTTTGCGCGGCGTTGTTGACCTGACCTTTGAGCAGGTTGATGCGATGCTGGATCTCGTCGACGAATGAGTCGGAGATAGTTGCCGGCGCCTTGCGCTCCACGCTGTTGACGAACGAGCTGATCTTGTTCTTGACCTTGCTGCCCAGCGAGCCGATGAAGTCGTCGGCGGCGTCCTTGAAACGCTCGGCTTCATAGCCCTTGAGTGTGCCGCTGCTTTTCAGGCTCTCCGGCAACGGCAGGTTGAGGTCGAAGTCGTCGTCGGGGATTGACTGGATGATGGCGATGATCGCCTGCTTGATCATCTGCCCGTTGGCATCTTTGTCCAGTACCTCGCGAATCTTCGGCGTGAGGATCCTGGCCAGCTCTTCGTTGAGCCAGCGATGCGACTGTTCGACTTCGTAGCCCAGTTCATCCTGGATGTCGTTCATGAACTCGCTGATGGTCGAGATCACCTGGCTGCTGATGATCTTGGCGCGCACTTCGGTTTTCTCGGTGGTGCCGCCACCCCAAAGCTTGCGCGCGAACCAGCTGCCGATACCGTCGTTTTCGACGGTATAGGTGGCGGTGTAGGTGCCCTGCGCATCGCTGATCGCCGACTTCGATTCGCGCAGCAGCCTGGCGGCCGCCTCGCGCATCTTGTCGCGCAGCTTCTGCCGGTAGTCGGACATGATGTACTTGAAGTGCACATCCAGCTCCACCGACAGGTCCAGACGCTTCGACTCCAGCGAGCGCAGTTGCTCGTCGAGCTGGTCGACGTTGGCGTTCTGGATCTGACCGATCTGGCTACGTGCCAAATTGACGATCAGTGCCTTGAATGCCTCCAGGTTCTTCTGCTTGCGCGCCAGCAGGTTGCCCAACTTGTCGCGGGTAATTTCGGCCTTCTTCGCGCGCACCTGTGCCAGCACCGCGCGGATCGCTTCGATGTTGGCCAGGCTGTCCAGGCTGCCCAGCGACAGTTCGCGGTTGTCGCGGTTGAAATAGTCCGGGTAGTTGCTGCTCAGGTTGTCCCAAGTGACCTGCTCGTTGGAGTCCCAGACCTCTTGCGAGTCGAAGCGCCGATTGAGGCTGTAGCACAGGCCGGAGCTGTGCAGCAGGTTGCGGTGCACCGAACTGATCAGGCTGTCGAATACCGAACCGACTTCCGGGCTGCTCTGCTTGAGGTCGGCAAGTGTGCTTTGCGCGCGTACCGACAGCTGCCCGCGAATCGCTTCGATGGCGTCGCCCAGGCGTGCGCGCTTCTCGCTGCCATACAGCTGCGTGTCGATTTGGCTGGCCACCAGCACCAGTTCCTGGATGCCTTCCTTCTGGGTGATGCGGCCCATCACCTCAAGATCCTGCTCATTGAGGAACTGCCCGGCCGGAGTGACGATGAACACCACGTCGCAGGTCTTCAGCAGCTCGACTGTGCGTTCTTCGCGCGACTGAACCGGGTCGTTCATCCCTGGCGTATCGATGATGCAGATGTCACGCAGGGCCTCCAGCGGCATGGCCACGTGCACGGTCTTGGTGAACGGCATGTAAGTGCCGCTGGCGCCGACATAGTTGTGCAGGCGCTCGGCCAGTTGCTGTGGCGTGGCGGCCTCGATCTCGCTGTGCAGGTGCAGGCTGGCGGCATCGACTCCGGCGCTTTTCATGCGTTGGTACTGGTCGTGGGCGGCGAACAGGCCTTCTTCACGCTGCAGATCGTTCATGGCCTTTTTGTTGGCCATGGTGGTCAACTGCTGCATGTCCAGCGGCGCGCCATTGGGCTGGGCGCGACGGCGCTGCACCAGTTCTTCCAGGCAGTCGGCCTGACGCTTGGCCAGCCGCTGTTCGAACTGGTCGGCCTTGGACCTGATGCTGGCGATGTCCGCCTCGCTGTAGAACTCCACGCGGGCCTTGAATACCTCGCCCCAGGTGATAGTGGTCAGCGCCGCGGTCATTGGCGTGGCCGCCTTGGGCAGGATCGGTTCGCCTTCGAATACGAGGGCATTGAGCAGGGACGACTTGCCGGCTTTTACCCGCCCGACAATGCCGATATTCATCAGCCGGTTCTGCTCTTGCAGGGCCTGGCAGGCCTGGGCCAGTTGCTCCGGCTGGTCGATGCCGTTCATGCGCTTGAACTGTTCGATCTCGCGGGCGAACAGATCCTGGTTGCTCTCGGCCAGTTGGTGCAGTTTTTCGCTGAAAGCGACGAGTGTCTGGTGATTCATCGAGTCGTTCACCTTACTTGTACAGGTGGTCGTTGGCAGCGGCTTTCACTGCTTGGGCAAGCCCTTCCAAGGCGGCGCTTTTCTCGCCGATCTCGGTTTCGCGCAACTGGTTTTCCTGGGCGATGGTATCGACCACATGCTTCTGCTTGTTTATCTGCTCTTCGAAACCGTCGCCGATTTTCTTCAGCATGGCGTTGAGCTGTTCGTCGATGATCGCCGGGATCTTGCCGCGCAGTTCCGCCTTGATGTTGGGGAACACTTCGCCGGTGAGCTTCTGGCGGAACTTCTCACGCTCGTTACCGCCGCCGCTGAACATCTTGATGATCTCCGGCAGAAAGATGATCACCAATTCGATGATCGGGTTGACCACGGTGGTGGTCACCGCTAGTACGGTGGACAGGCTGCGGTAGAGCATCGCACCGCCACCCTTGTCGTCGTCGCTGCGGTTGCTCAGGCGCTGCGACCAGTCGCTGAGCATCTCGGTGGTGCGCTCCAACGAGAATTTCACCTTGTGCGACAGCTCTTCGCTCCAGTTGCCGTTGATATCCAGCACGGCCATCTGGCTGTTGGTGGCGCTGAGGTTGCCGGCGATGCGGTCGACCATGCTGGTGGAGATGTCCTGCACTTCCGACTTGATCGTGCTGCCCAGGCTGGTGCGGATGATGTCGGACAGCGCGTTCGACAGCGCGCCTGGATTGCGCCCGGTGCCCAGAGTGGTGAGTTCCTCCAGGGAATCGTTGAGGGCGGCGTCCAGCCCGCGCAGACAGCGGTCGAGCATTTTCCCCGAGTAGCGCTCCTTGAGGTCGGACTCGACGTCGCGGCGCTGCTCCAGCAGGTTTGCCAGGGCCTGGTCCAGGGAGCGCGCGGCCTGTTCGCTTTCAGCCTTGTCCTTTTTCAGCATGCTCAGGGCCAGATTGATCTGCGCCAGTACGTCGAAGTTCTGGTCCTTGAGTACATCGATAAACAGGCGTGAAAACAGCGCATCGGGTTGCAGCGCAGTGAGCGCACGGGTCAGCTCTTCGCCGCCGCGGTTGCCCAGGGCGATGCTGCGATGCTGCTCGCCGAAATACACGCCCAACTGGTCATCGATATAGGCCTGGACGTCCTCGACCTGATCGGCAGCGCGCAGGTTGCACTTGCTCAGCAGGAAGGTGAAGTCGGTGTTGTAGGTTTTCAGCTCATCCAGTTTACGCAGCATCGACTGAGTGATGTTGCCGTCCTCGATGCTGGTCAGTACCACGAAATGCACGCCGCGCGGCAGGTAGTAGGCGATGGCCTTGTTGTGGTTCTCCAGCGATGAGCCGAAGCCGGGCATGTCCACCAGCACCAGCGGCGCGATGGATTTGAGCGCATCGCTGTCAAGGTACAGACGCAGGTGGGAGAACTCGCTAGAGCGGCGGTTGATGCTGCTCAGGGCGTCGACCGGCAGGCGTTCCTGCGCGCCGTCAGGCTTGATCGCCAGCAGGTAGGGTTCGCTGGAATAGCGCAGTTCGGTGGCCAGTTCGGTTTCCGGGGCGATACCAACAGGCAGAACTTCCTGGCCGATTAATGCATTCAGCAGCGAACTTTTCCCGGCGCTGAACGCACCGATCACGGGCACTACAAGTTCGGTTTCCATCACTTTCGGCAGCAGGGTTTTATCGAATGCAAACTCCTGGCCTTCGAGCAGTGTCTGCATTTTCTTCAAGTAACTGGCGAATTCTTTCTGGCTGTCGAGCATGTTGTTAATCCTTTAAGTCCTGAAGTTGTGCGTGGCGTGCAAATATCGAGTGTGCAAAGTGCGAGCATTTATCTGTGCAAATATCTGCCGGCTTTCGCCAGCAGTGTGGCGAGCGGATTGGCCCGCGAAACTTGAAGATCCGGGTGGCCGCATTTCGGGCACTCGGCGAACCAGTCGCCCGGCCCCAGCGCGTCGCTGGCGGGTGCGGTGGTCTTGCTCCAGCTGCACGAGGGGCAACTGTAGGTCATTGCTGGCGGCGGTACAGGCATGCACGCGTCCTTGTTTTCTTGCAGATAGGCGGGCTGATTCGGGGTGAATGATGGCACTCTGGTTCTTGCTCGTAAACTGTCAATAAAACGCGCACGACTAGGTTCTTAAACTGCTGTGCTGGGCTATTTACGACGACTTTCCCGCAACTATCTGTTCGAAAATTTTACCTGTATATCCAGCCAGATCGGGTTGTTTACTCGTATAACCAGGGTTTCAGTTCTTTGAGGTTATTGACTACGATCTGCTGCGCTTCCGGATTCGGGTTCAAGTTCTTCGGGTCGATCTGGTAACGCTGCAGCACGTACTTCACCAAGGCGCGGCGGCAGGACACGATCAACTGGCCTTTTTGCATGCCGAAGTCGGCTTCGATGATGGCGCGCTGATCGGGGTCGAGGCGCCCGTCGGCGGCGATGATCACCGGTACCTCGGTGTTCCAGTCTTCATCGAGGTCGCGGCTGTTGGCCGAGACATCGAGCAACTCGGGTTCAACGCGCAGGCGGCTGAGCACGAAATCGCGGTATTGACCGTTCTTTTCGCAGTAGGCGCGCACATGCCAGCGCATACCGGTGTACACCAGGGTGTGGGGCGCGATCAGGCGTACCTCCGGCTGCGGGGTGTTCAGCGACACGTACTCGATTTCCAGGCGCAAGCCGTCGCGGCAGGCTTTTAGCAGGGGGCGTAGGACTTCCGGGCGGATAGGCCGGTCGGGCACTTCCAGCACTTTGGTATGGGCATAGGCCAGGGCCAGGCCATCGATATGCGGCGCGCGTTCGTTGTTCTGGTAAAGCAGGTGCAGATAGGCGCTGGCGCTGTCGTCGATAAAGCGTGGGGTGAAGTCTTTGCTGGGGATGTAGCCCTTGACCTGCTTGTCATATGTCAAGTTTGTGGGCGCATGTTCGCTGATGTAGGTGTTGATGTCTTTCGAGGCCTGCTGACGGCTGATGCCGAAGCTCTGCATCAGGTGTCCCGTGGTAAGCCGGCCTTCCCACCAGGCGACGGTCTCGATCAGCCGATAGCGAAGTGCCAGATCCCAGCGAACCTGTGCGACGGATTGCGCGCGTTTCATACCCTCTCCATGTGTGCGAATACTTTACCTGTATAAGTCTACATTCTAGACCTGTCGCTTTTCACTACATATCTTGCCGCTGACAACGCGACCGAATGAACTCATGCAAGGACAGGTGAAATGACGATGCCGGAAGTAATTGCGACGGGAGCCCTGGTGTTGATGGGTGGGATTCTGCTGCTGTTGCTGTTGCAGTGTGTGCGGCTGAACGAGTTGTGGCGGGTGGCCCAGGCTTGTCGCGAAGGGGCGAGGTGGGCACGTATCTGGGAGATGGAGAACCGCGAGTTGCGTGCAGCGCTGCGTGCCGAACAGGTGCGGGTGGCGGCGTTGCGCAGGCGTTTGCAGGGCGCGGTGGTGGAGGCAGAGGAGGGCTGAAACGCTGGGGAGCGCTGTGCGCCCCGGCAGGTTGCTTTAGATGTCGCGGCAGATGATCAGCGCGTCTTCGATGCGGCAGTTCAGCGGCTGCCCGTCGTAGCCCAGTACAGCGAAGGATAAGGGCCCACGCCGGTGGAACTGCCATCGTCCTTGTAGACCTTGATCACCGAGTTCCACAGCGTGATCTTCGGGGTTTCGCTGCCAGGGTCGAGGCACCGCAGGTGGGTGATCTGGTAGCTGGCTTCGTCGTAGGACATGAGCCCCAGCGTCACCAGCGTCACCAGCGCCATCACCGCAAAGACGCAACGGTCTTTTTCGACAGGCATTAAAAAGCCGGCTTGTGGCCGGCTTCTCGGGGACAGTCTTGGCTGACTTTTGGTAAGCCGCAACCGCCTTCAAATCGTTATCCGACACTGGGGTCGGTATCGGCAAGGGCTGTGTGAGGCCTTGCCTGGCCCGCTGGTGTGCGTGCTGCACCCGGGGCTGAATGTGCGGCGTAGCATACTGGGAATGGCTCGCAATGCCCAGCAAAAAATCACGTTGCGCTGCTTTAGACCGGTCGCTCCTCGCGCAACTGCGACCACCAGAACACCCATCCCAGGATCTCCAGCCGCTGGGTTTTCGCCTGGCTCGGGCTGTAGGTCTCGGTCGGGTAGTCGTCGCTGTCGTAACTGTGCAGGCGCAACGCGCCATTCGGGCGCTTGCTCAAGGTGTGCACACGCAAGCGGCCATTGTGCATCAGCGCATACACCTCGCCCTCAATCACCTGACGCAAGGTGCGATCCACCGCCAGGGTACTGCCATACGGCATCAACGGCGCCATGTTGTAGTCCGGCATGCTCAGGCACACCGCCTGTTCGGGATTCACCCCAAGGCTGTCCAGCGCGATCCGCGGCAAGCGCAAGTGGCGCCCGCGGATGGGTTCGAGCATGCGCGAATGCACACGGCAGAAGGGCAGCGCGATATCGTCCTCGACATGCGCGGCCAGTACGCTGTGATCGGGCAGCTCGGGGTAGGGTTGGTCCGGGGCGCGGCTCAGGCGGGGTAGCGGGTTGTGATGCTTGGGACCTTCGCCGGTGCGCAACCACTTGTTGCGCACGCACAGCAGCTCGGCTATTTCGTCCAGACGCGCCAGCGGTACACCCCGATGGAACCAGTTGTTGACGTGCTGCGGCGTTACCTTGCGCTGGGCGGCAAAGTCCGAAGCGGTGAGGTTGCACTCGCGAAGAAGTGCTTTCAAACGATCGCCAGATGTATTCATGAGGACCGAGTTTAGAGCGCTGGAAGAGAGGTTCAATAAACGCGGAGTGAAGAATTTTGGCGAGGTGACAGAGATTGCCTAGGATGCTGTAGGAAGGTTATTGAGTGATGTTGTGGGCCTCATCGCGGGACGAGCCATTCCCACAGGTCCTGGGCAAAACCTGGAGCTGCTGGCGGCGCCGGGCCCGGATAGGCGGCACAAAAAAACCCCGCCTAGGCGGGGCTTTTTCACAACCGGTCGACTCAGCCCTTGTAGGCGGCAACCGATTTGGTGATCTCGGCGCGGGCCGCGTCAGCGTTGCCCCAGCCGTCGATCTTGACCCACTTGCCCTTCTCCAGATCCTTGTAGTTCTCGAAGAAGTGCTTGATCTGCTCGAGCAGCAGCGCCGGCAGGTCGGTGTACTCTTTGACGTCGACGTACAGCTGCGACAGCTTGTCGTGCGGTACCGCGATGACCTTGGCGTCGCCGCCGCCGTCGTCGGTCATGTGCAGGATGCCGACCGGACGTGCACGGATCACCGAACCTGGGGCGACCGGGTACGGGGTTACCACCAACACGTCCAGCGGATCACCGTCGTCCGCCAGGGTGTTCGGGATGAAACCGTAGTTGGCCGGGTAGAACATCGGGGTGGCCATGAAACGGTCGACGAACAGGCAGTCGCTGTCCTTGTCGATCTCGTACTTGATCGGCGCGTGGTTGGCTGGAATCTCGATGGCGACGTAGATGTCGTTCGGCAGGTCTTTGCCAGCCGGAATCTTGCTGTAGCTCATTGGGCAGTGCCCCCATGTTTGGCCAAAAATTGGTCGCGATTATAGGCACATTCCGTAACGCTTGCCATGCCCCAGCGGACACCCGGCCGGCTCAGTCCAAGGCGTCGCGGTAATGCGGGTGGCTGTGCTGCAATTGCTGCAGCCGCGCCAGTGGGTCCTGCCGGTAGAAACGGCTCAGTTGCGCGTAAACGGCGGGGTAGGCCTGCACCAGCAGGTCCGGGGCGCTGAAGAAGTATTCGCTGGTCACGGCGAAGAATTCCGCCGGGTTTTCCGCCGCATACGGGTCGATGGCAGTCTCGGCGTCGGGGTTGCGCGCCAACTGGCGGTCGAGGTCGTCGAAGGCCTGCTGCATCGCCTCGGCCCAGTCGCTCACGCGCATGTCGCTGTGCAGCGGCGGCAAGCCATTGGCATCGCCATTGAGCATGTCCAGTTTGTGCGCCAGCTCGTGGATCACCAGGTTGTAGCCGTCCCAGCCACCACTCGCCAGCACCCCCGGCCAGGCCAGGATCACCGGGCCCTGCAGCCAGGCCTCGCCGCTGTGCTCGCCATCCCACTCGTGCTCCACGCCGCTGGCGTCGCGATGGCGCTGCGGGCTGAGGAAGTCGTCCGGGTAGAGGATGATTTCGTGGAAGCCCTGGTACCAGTTCAACGCCCCCAGGTGCAGCAACGGCAACTGCGCCTGGGCGGCGAGAAACAGGCGCTGCTCGGCATCCAGCTCGACCCCGGGCAGGGTGCTCAGGTGTTTTTCGGCGAGGAACAGCACGCACGCTTCGCGCAGCCAGGTGTCTTCTTGCGTGCTGATGCCATCGAGCAGCGGCAGCCGCTCACGCACCCGCTGCCACAACTGCGGGTCGAGCGGGTTGCGGGCCAGGGTGCGCCGCCGGCGCCAGGCGCTCAGGCTCCACATGGGCGCGACCTAGTGCGCCTTGGCCGGGCGGTTCAGGCGGCTGCGGACGATGCCGATGATCATCGGTACCAGCGACAGCAGGATGATCGCGACGATCATCAGCGACAGGTTGGTCTTGATGAACGGCACGTTGCCGAAGAAGTAGCCGAGGGTGACCAGGCCGCCGACCCAGAGGATGGTGCCGGCCACGCTGAACGCCAGGAAGCGCGGGTAGGCCATCTTGGCGATACCGGCGACGAACGGCGCGAAGGTCCGCAGGATCGGCAGGAAGCGCGCCAGGGTCACGGTTTTGCCACCATGGCGCTCATAGAAGTCGTGGGTCTGCTGCAGGTAGTCGCGGCGGAAGATCTTCGAGTTCGGGTTGGCGAACAAGCGCTCGCCGGCCGTGCGCCCAACCACATAATTGGTGCTGTCGCCCATGATGGCCGCCGCCATCAGCAGGCCGCCGAGCAGCACCGGGTCCATGCCGCCGCCCGCCGCGACGGCACCGGCGATGAACAGCAAGGAGTCGCCCGGCAGGAACGGCATTACTACCAGGCCTGTCTCGCAGAAAATCACCAGGAACAGGATCGCGTAGATCCATGCACCGTAGTTGGTCACCAGCAGATCGAGGTAGGTGTCGAGATGCAGAATAATGTCCAGCGGGTTGAAATCCATGTACGGCACCTGTGTTCAGAACCCGAAACTACGGGCATTACGAGGGCTGGCAGTGCGAATGCGTTCGGTCGCTACCCAGGTACTGGGTAAAATTTCACACAAATTGAAGCGGCGCATTATACGGGCAGAGCTCGATTATGCCTGAGCAGTTTGTAGCGACGGATGTCGACAGGTGGGGAAAGCGCACCGACGGCCGCCTAGGCGACCGCCGGTGGCCAGCGATCAGTCTGCGCTGATCGGCAGGATGTAGCTCTTGAACTCGGTGTCTTCGCGAAAGCCCATGGACTCGTAGGTTTTCATTGCCACTTCGTTGTCGCTGCTGGTGGAAACCCGCATGCGCACGGCGTTGGTTTCCTTGGCCAGCTTCTTCGCCTCGCGCATCAGGTGGTCGGCGACCAGCATGCGCCGCGAGTCTTCGGCCACGTAGATGTCGTTGAGAATCCACACGCGCTTGAGCGACAGCGAGGAGAAACTCGGGTAGAGCTGGCAAAAACCCATCAATTTACTGTCGTCATCGTCCGGCAGTGCCAGGTAGATGACCGACTCGCCCCGTTCCAGCCGCTTGTGCAGGAACGAGCGGGTGGAGTCCGGGTAGGGCAGTTGCCCATAGAACTCACGGTATTTGACGAACAGCGGGGCGAGCATGTCCAGATGCTCAAGGGTTGCTTTGATGATTCGCATAAGCAGGCCTCGGGTTCCATGGGAGTTCGGCGGCGAATCGCGGGCAGCCGTAGCCCCAGATGCTGCCTAAACCGCCGAAAAAGCGCAATCGGGGCAAATCCGGCCGCTCTATTACGGGTTGTTCAGCAGGAAGTTGCCACTTTTCGGGGCGTCCGCAGCGCTTTCCACACGGTGTACCTGGGCTTCATCCTTCAGGTTGACCCCGGACAACTGCCGTCGGCACGCCTCGCGCATCAGGTACAGCAGGCGATGCGCGGCCATGCCGTAGCTGAGGCCTTCCAGACGCACGTTGGAGATGCAGTTGCGGTAGGCGTCGGTCAGGCCGACCTTGGGGTTGTAGGTGAAATACAGGCCCAGGCTGTCCGGCGAACTGAGCCCCGGGCGTTCGCCGATGAGGATCACGGTCATCTTTGCGCCGAGCAGTTCGCCGACTTCATCGGCCACCGCCACCCGGCCTTGCTCCACCAGCACCACCGGCGCGGTCGACCAGCCTTCGGTGGCTACCTGTTCGTCGAGCCGGGCCAGAAACGGCAGGGTATGCCGATGCACGGCCAGCGCCGAGAGGCCGTCGGCGACGACGATTGCCAGGTCGACCCCGCCGGGGTTGGCCAGGGCGTGTTCGCGCAGGACCTGCGCCGAATCCGCGTGCAGGCGTCGGCCCAGGTCTGGGCGTTGCAGGTAGCTGTGGCGGTCGCTGGCGGCACTGTGCAGCAGCAGGCTGGGTTGGCCGCGGGCGCTCAGCTGTTCGCGCAGGCCGGCGTGGTCGAATGGCAGGTGCACGGCATCGCGGGCCTGCGCGTGGGCGAACTGGAAGTCCAGCTGGGCGCTGGTCGGCAGGCTGGTGCCGGTGCGGCCCAGGGCGATGCGCGCCGGGGTCAGGCGGCGCAGCTCCAGCCAGGGGTTGTCCAGACTCGGGGTGTGCTTGTCCATGAATGCTCCTTATCCCAACTGCGCCAGGGCCTGGCGGAAGGCGGCTGGCAGGTTGTCGCCGAAGCGCACACGCCCGTCGGCCTGGGTGAAGATACCCATGCGTGCCAGCCAGCTCTCGAACTCCGGCGCCGGTTTCAGGCCCAGGGTCTGGCGAGCGTAGAGGGCATCGTGGAACGAGGTGGTCTGGTAGTTGAGCATGATGTCGTCGGAGCCGGGGATGCCCATGATGAAGTTGATCCCGGCTACCCCCAGAAGGGTCAGGAGCATGTCCATGTCGTCCTGGTCGGCTTCGGCATGGTTGGTGTAGCAGATGTCGCAACCCATCGGGACGCCGAGCAGCTTGCCGCAGAAGTGGTCTTCGAGGCCGGCGCGGATGATCTGCTTGCCGTTGTAGAGGTATTCCGGGCCGATGAAACCGACCACGGTATTCACCAGGAACGGTTTGAAATGCCGGGCCACGGCGTAGGCGCGGGTTTCACAGGTCTGCTGGTCGACACCGTGGTGGGCGTTGGCCGATAGCGCGCTGCCCTGGCCGGTTTCGAAGTACATCAGGTTCTGTCCGAGGGTGCCGCGCTTGAGGCTCAGCCCGGCATCGTAGCCTTCCTGCAGCAGGTTCAGGTTGATACCGAAACTGGCATTGGCCGCTTCGGTGCCGGCAATCGACTGGAACACCAGGTCCAGCGGTACGCCGCGGTTGATCGCTTCGATCGAGGTGGTGACGTGGGTGAGTACGCAGGCCTGGGTCGGAATGTCGTAGCGCTGGATGATCGCGTCGAGCATGTCCAGCAGGGCGCAGATCGAGGCGATGCTGTCGGTGGCCGGGTTGATGCCGATCATGGCGTCGCCGTTGCCGTACAGCAGGCCATCGAGAATGCTCGCAGCAATGCCGGCCGGTTCGTCGGTGGGGTGGTTCGGTTGCAAGCGGGTCGAGAGGCGCCCGCGCAGGCCCATGGTGCCGCGGAAACGGGTGACCACACGGATCTTCTGCGCGACCAGCACCAGGTCCTGCACGCGCATGATCTTCGACACCGCAGCGGCCATTTCCGGGGTCAGTCCCGGCGCCAGGGCGCGCAGGCTGTGTTCGTCGGCCTGTTCGCCGAGCAGCCAGTCGCGCAGGCCGCCGACGGTCAGGTGGCTGACCGCGGCGAAGGCCTGTTTGTCGTGGCTGTCGATGATCAGCCGGGTCACTTCGTCGGCTTCGTAGGGGATCAGCGCTTCGCTGAGGAAGTGCGTGAGCGGGATATCCGCCAGGGCCATCTGCGCGGCGACCCGTTCGCCGTCGTTGCTGGCGGCGACACCGGCGAGGAAGTCGCCGGAGCGCGCCGGGCTGGCCTTGGCCATCACCTCTTTGAGGCTGTCGAATCGGTAGGTCTGCGTGCCTACTGCGTGTACGAAACTTGCCATAGAAATCTCCAGAGCGCCGCAGGGTTGGCCTGCGGCGCAGGGTGGCGGCGGTCAGTGCAAGGCTTCTTCGGCCTTCTGGATCGCGGCGAATTCCTCTTCCGGCGTCCCGGCCACCAGGTGATGGCGGCTATAGAACGCGAAGTAGGCGATCAACACGGCATAGATGATCGCCGCGCCAATCACCACCCGTGGGTCGACCAGGAAGCCGGCAACCACAGCGATACAGGCCAGCACCAGCGCCACGCCGGAGGTAAAGATGCCGCCTGGCGTGCGATACGGACGCTCCATTTTCGGGCGCTTGATCCGTAGGGTGATGTGCGCGGCCATCATCAATACATAAGACAGCGTAGCGCCGAACACCGCAACGAGGATCAGCAGGTCGCCCTGGCCGGTCAGCGACAGGGCGAAACCGATGATCCCGGGGATCACCAGCGCCAGCACCGGTGCCTTGCTCTGGTTGGTTTGCGAGAGTTTGCGCGGCAGGTAGCCGGCGCGCGACAAGGCGAAGATCTGCCGCGAGTAGGCGTAGATGATCGAGAAGAAGCTGGCGATCAGGCCGGCCAGGCCGACCAGATTGACGAAACCGCCCATCCAGGTGGAGCCGCCATAGGCTTTGGCCAGTGCCTCGACCAGCGGGTTGCCCGAGCTTTTCAGCGCTTCGGCGCCGGCAGCGCCGGGGCCGATCACCAGAATCAGCAGGGCGAAGCTGAGCAGCACCAGCATGGCGCCGATCAGGCCGCGTGGCAGGTCGCGCCGTGGGTTCTTGGTTTCTTCGGCCGCCAGCGGCACGCCTTCGACGGCGAGGAAGAACCAGATCGCGTAAGGAATCGCTGCCCACACACCCACATAACCGAACGGCAGGAAGCTGCTGGCGCCGGCGGCGTCGGTCTGGGCGATATCGAACAGGTTCTTGGCATCGAAGTGCGGCACCATCGCGACCAGGAACACGCCCAGGGCAATCGCGGCGATGGCGGTGATGATGAACATCAGCTTGAGTGCTTCACCCACGCCAAAAATGTGGATGCCGATAAAGATGATGTAGAAGGCCAGGTAGATGATCCAGCCGCCGATGCCGAACAACGACTGGCAGTAGGCGCCGATGAACACCGCGATGGCCGCGGGGGCGATGGCGTACTCGATCAGGATCGCGGTGCCGGTGAGAAAGCCGCCCCAGGGGCCGAATGCGCTGCGGGCAAAGCCGTAGCCACCCCCGGCGGTGGGGATCATCGAGGACAGTTCGGCCAGCGAGAAGCACATGCACAGGTACATGGTGGCCATCAGCAGGGTGGCGAGGAACATGCCGCCCCAGCCGCCCTGGGCCAGGCCGAAGTTCCAGCCGGCATAGTCGCCGGAAATCACGTAGGCCACGCCCAGGCCTACCAGCAATACCCAGCCGGCGGCGCCCTTTTTCAGTTCACGTTGTTGGAAGTAGTCGGAGCCGACCTTTTCGAAGTCGACAGAAGAACCAGCCGGCGCGTTGCCGGAGTGATCGCTTGGCATAGGATTCACCTGTTTTTCTTATGGTTGCCAGCGGGATGCCGGCTTGTGGTGATGGTCTTGCATGAAGCGCGCCAGCGCATCGCCGGCATGGCCGGCTCCCACACGGAATCGCCTGGGTGGGAGCCGGCCATGCCAGCGAACGGCTGACGGTTAGAAGAAGCCCAGCGGGTTGATGTCGTAGCTCACCAGCAGGTTTTTGGTCTGCTGGTAGTGGTCGAGCATCATCTTGTGGGTTTCACGGCCGACGCCGGACTTCTTGTAGCCACCGAACGCGGCATGCGCCGGGTACAGGTGGTAGCAGTTGGTCCACACGCGGCCGGCCTTGATTCCGCGGCCCATGCGATAGGCGCGGTTGATGTCGCGGGTCCACACCCCGGCACCGAGGCCGAACTCGGTGTCGTTGGCAATCGCCAGGGCCTCGGCCTCGTCCTTGAAGGTGGTGATGCTCACCACCGGGCCAAAGATCTCTTCCTGGAACACGCGCATCTGGTTGGTGCCTTTGAGCAGGGTCGGCTGGATGTAATAGCCGGTCGACAGGCTGCCCTCGAGTTTTTCCACCTTGCCGCCGGTAAGCAGTTCGGCGCCTTCCTGCTCGGCAATTTCCAGGTACGAGAGGATCTTGTCGAACTGCTGCTCGGAGGCCTGGGCGCCGACCATGGTGTCGGTGTCCAGCGGGTCGCCGCGCTTGATCTGCTTGATCTTCTTCATCACCGCTTCCATGAAGGACGGGTAGATCGACTCCTGCACCAGCGCTCGCGATGGGCAGGTGCACACCTCGCCCTGGTTGAAAAACGCCAGCACCAGGCCTTCGGCGGCCTTTTCGATGAACTGTGGTTCGGCCTGCATGATGTCTTCGAAGAAGATGTTCGGCGACTTGCCACCCAGCTCCACGGTAGACGGGATGATGTTTTCGGCGGCGCATTTCATGATGTGCGAGCCGACCGGGGTGGAGCCGGTGAAGGCGATCTTGGCGATACGCTTGCTGGTGGCCAGGGCTTCACCGGCTTCGCGGCCGTAACCTTGCACCACGTTGAGGACGCCTGGCGGCAGCAGGTCGCCGATCAGCTCCAGCAGTACGGTGATACCCAGCGGCGTCTGCTCGGCCGGCTTGAGCACCACGCAGTTACCGGCGGCCAGGGCTGGCGCGAGTTTCCAGGCGGCCATCAGGATCGGGAAGTTCCACGGGATGATCTGCCCGACCACGCCCAGCGGTTCATGCAGGTGGTAGGCCACGGTGTTGCCGTCGATCTCGGCAGCGCTGCCTTCCTGTGCGCGCAGGCAGCCGGCGAAGTAGCGGAAATGGTCGGCGGCCAGCGGGATGTCGGCGTTCAGGGTTTCGCGGATGGCCTTGCCGTTGTCCCAGGTCTCGGTGATGGCCAGGGTTTCCAGGTTCTGCTCGATGCGGTCGGCGATCTTCAGCAGGATCAGCGAGCGCGCCTGCACCGAGGTACTGCCCCAGGCATCGGCGGCGGCATGAGCAGCGTCCAGGGCCTTTTCGATGTCTTCGGCGGTGGAACGCGGGAATTCGGCGATCAGTTGGCCGTTGACCGGCGAGGTGTTTT
The DNA here is from genome assembly GCF_003105155.1 of Pseudomonas sp. SDI. Taxonomy (GTDB): domain Bacteria; phylum Pseudomonadota; class Gammaproteobacteria; order Pseudomonadales; family Pseudomonadaceae; genus Aquipseudomonas. Next base: position 91,275 of record NZ_QETK01000007.1, read on the forward strand.
CAAAATAGAGGCCGTTGACCGGCGCAACGAACTCGCCACCGATGTAGTTCCCGTAACGACGCTTGAAGCTGACTTTGGCGCCTTCGGTACCGGGATGTGCATAACGCATGGTGTGTCTCCTGGCTAGTTATTGTGCTTGTTGATGGAGGATATGAAGCGTAGAGCAAAGTGCGGGCCATTGCCGGCGAGCTTCGGCAAATCAAGGGTTTGCGCAGTTGCTGCGGGGGCTGGGGCAGGGTGCTGTGACGGCCTCGGTACAGCGCGAGTGACACTTTGTAGCGGCCACGGCACAGTCCGTGACCCAGCGGTCAAGCCGGCATTGCAATGCGCCGGCGGCTGGAGGATGCTGGCTTCTCTCATCTGCGCAGAACAATAAAATGCAGAGCACTCACCTCAGTCGGCATGCCCGACAAGTGTTGACCGTCACTCAGGGCAAAGCCCACCTGGAAGGGCCCGGCAGCGATCCGTCGATCGCCCGTTCCTGGCTGCGCTGCCTTGAGGACTACCACCTCGACCCGTCGCAGAGCATGGCGCCGACCGTGCTTGAACACGGCCGTGTGCTGGAAAGCCGCGAGCGCCTGCAGCAGGTGCTGCAGATTGCCGGCAACGAGATGAACAGCCTGCACCAGCAACTGTCCGGCGCCGGTCATGCGGTGCTGCTGACCGATGCCCGCGGGGTGATCCTCAACTGTGTCACTGCGCCCAGCGAACGGCGTATCTTCGAGCGCGCCGGGCTGTGGCTGGGTGCTGACTGGAGCGAGGCGCGCGAGGGCACCAACGGCATCGGCACCTGCCTGGTGGAGCGCCAGGCGCTGACCATCCACCAGGACGAACATTTCCGTGGCCGTCACACCGGCCTGACCTGCTCGGCCAGCCCGGTGTTCGACCCGCATGGCGAATTGCTGGCGGTACTCGACGTATCCTCGGCGCGGCCGGATGTTTCGCGCCAGAGCCAGTTCCACACCATGGCCCTGGTCAACCTCTCGGCGAAAATGATTGAGAGCTGCTATTTCCTGCGCTACTTCGACAACCAATGGTTGCTGCGCTTTCACTTGCAGGCCGAGTCGGTCGGGCTGTTCAGCGAGGGTTTGCTGGCCTTCGATGGCGATGGGCGGATCTGTGCGGTCAACCAGAGCGCGCTGAACCTGCTCGGCAGCGTTCGCGGCGGGTTGCTGGGCAAGCCGGTGGAGATGTTCTTCGACTGCTCGCTGGATGAGCTGCTCGGTCGCGCCACGGCCCTGGCCAGTACCAGCTGGCCGCTGCGCAGCCGCGACGGACGTTCGCTGTTCGCCAGCGTCCGTGGCCAGGCTCGCGCGCTGGCGCAGCCACTGCTGCCGGCAGCACCGCGGACGAAAGCGGCGCCGGCACAGCCGCGCATCTGCATCGTCGACCCGGCCTTGCAGAACGACTTCCGCCGCGCCGTGCGGGTGTTCGAGCGCGACGTGCCGTTGTTGCTCAACGGCGAAACCGGCTGTGGCAAGGAAGCGTTCGCCAAGGCCGTGCACCAGGCCAGCCAGCGTGCCAGCCAGGCGTTCGTGGCGCTGAACTGCGCATCCATCCCGGAAAGCCTGATCGAGAGCGAGCTGTTCGGCTATCGCGGCGGCAGTTTTACCGGCGCGCGCAAGGAAGGCATGCGCGGCAAGCTGCAACAGGCCGATGGCGGCACCTTGCTGCTGGACGAGATCGGCGACATGCCGCTGGCGCTGCAAACCCGCCTGCTGCGGGTGCTGGAAGAGCGCATGGTGGTACCGATCGGTGGCGAGCCGCAGGCGGTCGATGTGCGCATCATCAGTGCCACCCACCGCAACCTGCTCGGGCGGGTGGAAGACGGCAGCTTCCGCGAGGACCTGTATTACCGCCTCAATGGCCTGGAGATCGCCTTGCCGGCGCTGCGCGAACGAAGCGACAAACCCCAGCTACTGGATTTCATCCTGGCCGAGGAAGCCGCTGGCCAAACGCTGCAGTTGATGCCGCCAGCGCGCCAGGCGCTGCTCGATTTCGCCTGGCCGGGCAACGTGCGGCAATTGCGTAATGTACTGCGCACGCTGGTGGCGCTGTGCGAACACGGGCAGATCGGCTACGACGACCTGCCGGCCATCGTCCGGCAAACGGCGCTGCGGCCGGCAGCCCCGCCGACGCCTGTGGATAACCCACTGGACGACGCCGAACGCGTGGCGCTGCTGGCGACCCTGGAGCAGAAACGCTGGCACATGACCCAGGTGGCGGCGCACTTGGGGGTGAGTCGCAATACCCTGTATCGGAAACTGCGTAAACATGGTCTGGCGCGCGGCGCCTGAGCGAAACTCAGGATGCGATTTTTCGCCCCCTAAGCTACCCTGCCTCCACGTTTCGTGAGGTCGACCATGCACATTCATATTCTCGGTATCTGCGGTACTTTCATGGGCTCGCTGGCAGTGCTGGCCAAGGAACTTGGCCACCGCGTCACCGGCTCCGATGCCAACGTCTATCCGCCCATGAGTACCCAGCTGCAAGCTCAGGGTATCGAGCTGCACCAGGGCTACGACGCCGCCCAGCTGGAGCCGGCGCCGGATCTGGTGGTGATCGGCAATGCTCTGTCGCGCGGCAATCCGGCCGTCGAATATGTGCTGAACAAGGGCCTGCCGTATGTTTCCGGGCCGCAGTGGCTGGCCGACCATGTGCTGCAAGGCCGCTGGGTGCTGGCGGTGGCCGGTACCCATGGCAAGACCACCACCAGCAGCATGCTGGCCTGGGTGCTGGAACATGCCGGGATGAGCCCGGGCTTCCTGATCGGTGGCGTGCCGCAAAACTTCTCGGTGTCGGCGCGGCTGGGCACTACGCCGTTCTTCGTGGTCGAGGCCGATGAATACGACAGCGCGTTCTTCGACAAGCGCTCGAAATTCGTCCACTACCGCCCGCGCACCGCGATCCTCAACAACCTGGAATTCGATCACGCAGACATCTTCCCGGATCTGCCGGCCATCGAGCGGCAGTTCCACCACCTGGTGCGGACCATCCCGAGCGAAGGCCTGGTCATTCACCCGACCACCGAGCCGGCCTTGCAGCGGGTGATCCAGATGGGCTGCTGGACCCCGGTGCAAACCACCGGCGCGGGTGGCCAGTGGCAGGTCAAGCTGCTCAGTGAAGACGGTTCGCGCTTTGAAGTGAGCTTCGAAGGCGAACGCCAGGGCGTGGTCGACTGGGCGCTGACCGGTCAGCACAACGTCGCCAATGCCCTGGCCACCCTGGCGGCGGCGCGGCATGTGGGCGTGGTGCCAGCACTGGGCATTGCGGCGTTGAGTGCATTCAAGAGCGTCAAGCGGCGTATGGAGAAAGTTGCCGAAGTTCAGGGCGTGACCATCTACGACGATTTTGCGCATCACCCGACGGCCATTGCCACCACCCTTGATGGCTTGCGCAAGCGCATCGGCGACGCGCCGCTGATCGCGGTGATCGAGCCCCGTTCCAACTCGATGAAGCTCGGCGCGCACCGCGACGGTCTGCCGGCAAGCGTCCGCGATGCCGACCAGGTGATCTGGTACGCACCGCCGAACCTGGGCTGGGACCTGGCGGCAACGGCCGCCGAGTGCACGGTGCCGGCGATTGTCGCCGACAGCCTGGAGGCGATCATCGCGCGGGTGAAAAGCCAGGCCAAGCCAGGTACCCAGGTGGTGATCATGAGCAACGGCGGCTTTGGCGGCCTGCACGGCAAACTGGCCGAGGCGCTGAAATGACTGGCCCGGAACGCATCACCCTGGCGATGACCGGTGCTTCGGGCGCCCAGTATGGCTTGCGCCTGCTCGACTGCCTGGTGCGCGAGGAGCGCGAGGTGCACTTCCTGATTTCCAAGGCAGCGCAGTTGGTGATGTCGACCGAAACCGATGTGATCCTGCCGGCCAAGCCGCAAACTATGCAGGCGTTTCTCACCGAGTACACCGGCGCGGCCGCCGGGCAGATTCGGGTGTATGGCAAGGAAGACTGGATGTCGCCGGTGGCCTCGGGCTCCGGCGCGCCGGCGGCGATGGTGGTGGTGCCCTGTTCCACCGGAACCCTCTCGGCGATTGCCACGGGGGCTTGTAACAACCTGATCGAGCGGGCCGCGGACGTGACCTTGAAGGAGCGTCGACAACTGATTTTGGTGCCGCGTGAGGCACCGTTCTCGACCATTCACCTGGAGAACATGCTCAAGCTGTCGCAGATGGGCGCAGTGATCCTGCCGGCGGCGCCGGGGTTCTACCATCAGCCGCAGACCATCGATGACCTGGTCGATTTCGTGGTGGCGCGGATTCTCAACCTGCTGAACATTCCCCAGGACATGCTGCCACGCTGGGGTGAGCATCACCTGGGCGACGAGGCGTGAAAGGGCGGCTGGGTGCAGCCATGGCGCTGCTGGTGCTGCTCAATGGTTGCGCCACCGTGAGCACGCTGGATGCGGCCAAGCCGGGGGCGCCGGTGGTGTATGCCGGGACGCGGCTGGATTGGTATGCGTTACATGGCGGTTGTTGCCCCGAGGACCGTTTCGGCGCGAAGGCGCCGGCGTATCCGGGGTTGGACCTGCCGGGCAGTGCACTGCTCGATACGCTGTTGCTGCCGTTGTCGGTGCTGACGGTGCTGGGGGTGGGCTTTCAGGCTAGCGGTGGGTTGTAGCGCCTTCGGATCATTTACCCAATTTGCGCAACTCATCCGACTCGACGATGCGAATCCCATCCTGTTCTTCCAGCGCCAGGCGCCACAGCGCCCTGGCCAGCTGACACGCCTCGATCCCGCGATACTTGCCCGGAATCAGCTTGGACAGCGGCCCGGCAATCTGCTCGCCAAGGCGCGGTTCAACCCGCTCGCCAAGCAGCAGCGACGGCCGCGCAATGGTCAGCTGTGGCCAGTCCTGGGCCTTCAGCGCTTCCTCCATCTCGCCCTTGACGCGGTTGTAGAAAATCTTCGATTTCGAATCGGCGCCCAACGCACTCACCACCAGCAAATGCCGCGCGCCCATTTCCCGGGCACGCTTGCTGAACGCCACCACCATGTCCAGGTCGACCTTGCGGAACGCGGTCTCCGAACCGGCTTGCTTGATGGTAGTGCCCAGGCAGCAGAAGGCGATATCGACCTGCCCTGCCAATTGCGGCAGAAACACCGCCGGGTCACCCACCGGATTCTCCAGGTGTGGGTGCTCCGCCAACGGGCGGCGGGTAGGGGCTAGCACACGACTGATGGTCGGCTCGTTAAGCAGCCGATCCAGCAGGTGTTCACCCGTAAGTCCGGTAGCTCCGGCAAGCAGGATGTGCTGAGGCGTCAGATACATGATGTCTCTCCCTTGATACCGTCAGCTTAGTGGTTCCCAGCACTTTCTGCATGGACCGCATCGGTACTTTGAAGTGCCTTTCGTGCTTGCTGCTGGCGCAATTTATGCCAATGCGCCAGTACGGCTTTCGGCGCCCAGATCTGCGGTTCGGAAGCTTCGAAATCCTCCGCCTGCTCGCGCTCGGCAACGATCGCCTTGGCCTGCTCGAAGGCCTGCTGCAAGTCGTCGGTGCGGTTCAGCGCCTGGGCGAACAGGGCGTCGCCGAAGTAGGTGAAGTCGGCTTCCTCGCTGCAGCCGAACGACACCCGGTCGGCCCGCGCGGCGGTCATGATCAGGGTGCGTTCGTCCTTGAGCGGGGCAATGTAGCCACCGGAGTAACAGGCCGAGATGACAATCACCTTGTTGCGCTCCTTGAGCGGCGCCAGGGCGCTGGCCAGTTCGTCGGCCGGCAGGTCGGCCAGTTGCAGGCGTGGCAGGTCGAGCACCAGTTGGTGGTCTTCGCTGCCATGGCTGGTCAGGTAGATGAAGATCAGGTCTTCCGGGCCGCTGCGTTCGGCCAGGGTGCGGGCGGCGCGGGTGAGGTTCTCGCGGGTGGCCAGCGGGCGGTCGGCGAGGTGATCGCGATGGTTGACCAGGCTCAGGTTGGTCACTGCGCCAAAGCGCGTCTTGAGCATGTTGCCGACGTAATCGGCCTCGCGCATGAATACGCTCTGCTTGCCGTCGCCGGCCAGGGTCAGGCTGTACAGCTCGATCTCGGCGTTGGACGCGGGCACCTGGTCGAGTGCCTTGTCGAGCAGGCGGCCCTGATTGAGCAGGGCCAGTTCCAGCGGGTCAGGCAGCAGGTGGCCGTTGTCGTCGCGTACGCGCAGGCCGTTGACCCAGAAGCCGCTTTCGACTGGCCCATCGATCGGGGTCAGGCGCCCGGCGCCCTGGTACGTGTCATTCTCGAAACCGCCGACATACGTGCTGCCATCGGCCAGTTGCAGGCGGCCACTGCCGGCAAAGCGCCAGTCGCGGAAGTTGCCCTTGTAATGGCTGCCGTCGACGCCGAACAGTTCGCCCTTGCCGGTCAGCGAGCCGTCGCGGAACTGGCCGATCCAGACGTCGCCATCGGCGTTTTCGTAGCGGCCGCGGCCTTCCAGGCGGCTGTCCTTGAACTCGCCGATATACTGGTCGCCCTCGGCGCTGTTGAAGGTGCCATTGCCTTGCAACTGGCCGTTGACGAAATGCCCGCTGAACTGGTTGCCACTGGCGTCGCTGCGAATGCCTTCGCCGTTCGGTTTGCCCTTGGCGAACAGGCCCTGATACTGGCTACCATCGGCCAGGGTGAGGTGGCCGGCGCCGCTGTACTGGTCGTCCTTGAACTGGCCGCGGTACTGTTGGCCACGCTCCTTCAGGGTGCCTTCGCCGTCGCGGCGGCCGAGCTTGAAACCGCCGCTGTAACTGCTGCCGGCGCCGCTGCTGAGCACGCCCTGGCCATGGAACAGGCCCTGCTCGAACTGGCCCCGGTACACCTCGCCGTTGCTGCCGTGCCATTCGCCCTGGCCATGCCACTGGCCATTGCTGAAATTGCCGGCGTACCAGCTGCCGTTGGGGTAGTCGACCCGCCCTGGCCCCTGCAGCAGCCCGTTGACCACCTCGCCACGATAGCGGCCGCCATCGGGCAGGCGTGCGTCGGGCGGCGACAACGGTTCACCGTCGCCACAGGCGGCTAGCAGGAGGGTAAGGGCGAGGGGAACGAGTGGGCGCATGACGGGGTCCGGGCAAGTAAGGCCCCGAGTATGCCGCAGATTGTCTCGGGTGAAACAGCCAGGGTGGCTGTTTCACCTTGCGGGTAGCTCAGACGAAGCAGAGTGACAGCGGCTCGGCGATGTAAGCCGGTTTTTCCTCGCCTTCGATTTCCAGCGTGGCAGTGGCCTTGAGCAGCCATTGGCCGGGCTTCTTCTCGGTGACGTCGGTCAGCTCGACTTTGAGCCGAACCCTGGAGTCGACTTTCACCGGCTGGATAAATCGCACACTGTCCAGGCCATAGTTGACGACCATTTTCAGACCTTCAGGCAGGACCAGGATGCCTTCCATCAGCTTGGGGATCAGCGACAGGGTGAGAAAACCATGGGCAATCGTGCTGCCAAATGGCGTTTTTGCCGCCTTCACCGGGTCGACGTGAATGAACTGAAAGTCACCTGTCGCCTCGGCGAACAGGTTGATACGCTCTTGATCGATCTGAAGCCATTCGGAACGTCCCAGTTCCTTACCAACGTACTGCGCAAGCTCTACAACGGGTACATAGGGCATTCGAAACTCTCCTGAGTAACGCTTGGTTTTATGTGTGCGGCAGATGCGAAAACCTAAGATCAGCATGTCGACAGGATGTGGTCAAGTCGCCATGGTTTTAACGAATATCAGGGTATAGACCAGTCGTTAGCGTGCTTATAATGGCCGCCAGGTTTGAGGGAGATGTGCAATGTTGTTGCGTGGATTGACGTGGCTCGTGCTGTTCCAGCTGGTCGGAACGGCGATCAACCACCTGCTGGTGCCGATACTGCCGGGCCCGATCATCGGGCTGGTGTTGCTGCTGATCTTCCTGATGCTGCGCGGTGAGGTTGGCGCGCCACTCAACGAGGCGTCGAGCAGCCTGTTGCGTTACCTGCCGCTGCTGCTGGTGCCGCCGGCGGTCGGGGTGATGGTGTATGCCGCCGACATTGCCGCCGACTTCTGGGCCATCGCCGGGGCGCTGGTGCTGTCGGTGTTGATTGCCTTGGTGTTCTGCGGGGTGCTGATGCAAAAGTTGATTGCCCGCCAGAGCCAGCGCGAGGAGCAGCCATGAACCTCGACTGGCACGGCGCCATGAACGCCGTCATCCACCATCCGCTGTTCGGCATCGGCATCACCCTGGGCGCTTACCAGCTGGTGGTGGCCACTTACGAAAAGACCCGCTGGATCTTCCTGCAACCGGTACTGGTGTCGATGTTGGTGGTGATCGGCGTACTGCTGACGTGCGGTCTGTCCTACGCCGAATACCGCAAAAGCACCGAGATCATGAACATCCTCCTGGGCCCGGCCACCGTTGCCCTGGCGGTGCCGCTGTACTTGAACCTGCGGCGCATTCGTCAACTGTTCTGGCCGACCTTTACTACGCTGGTAATCGGGGGCCTGGTGGCCACTTGCATCTGTGTCTTGCTGGGCTGGTGGTTCGGCGCCGAGCACATGATCCTGATGACCATGGCGCCGAAGTCGGTCACCTCGCCGATTGCCATGCTGGTGGCCGAGCAGATTGGCGGAGTGGCGGCGCTGGCGGCGGTGTTCGTGCTGATCACCGGGGTGATCGGGGCGATTTTCGGCCCGGGCCTGTTGACCCGCTGCGGCGTGCACAGCCCGGAAGCGCGCGGCATGGCGCTGGGGATCACGGCCCATGCGGTGGGGACCTCGGTGGCCTTGCAGGAAAGTGAAGAGTGCGGGGCCTTCGCGGCCCTGGCGATGAGCCTGATGGGGGTTGCCACGGCGGTGTTCCTGCCGTTGGCGGTAAGCCTGGTTGCTTGAGGATTCTCGATGACGTTGCCCCTGTTTCCGCTCAATACGGTGCTGTTCCCTGGCTGCAACCTGGATTTGCAGATTTTCGAGGCGCGCTACCTGGACATGATCGGCCGCTGCCTGAAGCAGGGTGCCGGCTTCGGGGTGGTGTGCATCCTCGATGGCGAGCAGGTCGGCGCGGCGCCGCAGGCGTTCGCCATGGTCGGCTGCGAAGCGCTGGTCCGCGATTTCAAGCAGCAGGACAACGGCCTGCTGGGGATTCGCGTACAAGGGCTGCGACGCTTCCGTGTCGGCCCGTACGAAGTGCAGAAAGACCAGTTGCTGCTGGCCGACGTGTCCTGGCTAGCGGAGCAGGACGACGCGCCACTGGAAGACGACCATCACGACCTGCAGGCGCTGCTGCAGGCGCTGGGCGAACACCCGATGGTGGCGGCGCTGGACATGCCCAGCGCCGGTCTCGGCCAGCAGGCCCTGAGCAATCAGCTGGCCTACCTGCTGCCGTTCGACGAGCAGGACAAGCTTGAACTGCTGGCGATCGACTCGCCGCGCCTGCGCCTGGAGGCGATCCAGCATCTGCTCGACCGCCTGCAGGGCGAACTGTTTGCCTGACGGTTCAGTACTGGTAGCGCAGCAGGGCGTGCGGCAGCGCGTGCAGGGTGAAGAAGGCCAGCACACCGAAGCACGCCGGCAGGATCAGCCACCACACCCGTAGCGGCAAGGCGGTGAGCGGCTGGCGATCCTGGATCAGGGTCAGGCTGGTGGCACAGACACAGCAGGCGAGCATGGCGCCGGCCAGAATGTCGGTCGGCCAGTGCACCCCCAGGTACACCCGCGACAAGGCAATCGCCAGCGCTGGCAGGCAGCCCAGAAACACCCAGGTCAAGCGCATGCGCGCGGGTTGGCCACGCCCGGCGAGCACCGCCAGCACCAGAAAGAACGCGAACGACGCCGAGCTGTGCCCACTGGGCATGCTGTAGCTGGTGAGCGGGTCGGCGAGCACTTCCGGGCGGGCGCGGGCGAACAGCCATTTCAGGCTGCCGTTGGCCAGCGCGGTGCCGATCAGTGTGCTACCGGCGAACATCGCCGGGCGCCATTGACGGGCCAGCAGCAACAGGCCGGTGAGCACGCCGCCGAGGATGAACTGGGTGCGGAAGTCGCCCATGCGGGTGATCAATACCAGGGTGCCGTCGATGGCGCTGCTGCGGTTTTGCTGGATCAGGGTCATCAGGCCCTGGTCGAAGGCGTTCAGGTACGGCCAGCCGAGGAACAGCGCAACCAGCACCAACAGGCTCAGCATGGCCATCAGCCGGCTGCCCTGGTGCTGGCTGCGTAGGCTGGCGTTGACGCTCAGGCCGAGCAGCACGGCGAGGGTGCCGGCGATGATCCCGGCCTGTAGCCAGAAACCTTCGGGTAGTGGCAGGCGCATGGCCGCGCCAGTGGCCCAGCCGGGCAACAGGTAGGCCACCGACCAGCCGGCGCCGGCCAGCAGGCTGACGGCGACAAAGCGTGGCAGCGGCATGTCGAACATCCCGGCGACCATCGGCAGCATCGGCCGCAATGGGCCGATGAAGCGGCCGACCAGCAGGCTGGCGATGCCGTAGCGCTGGAAGTAGGCTTCGGCGCTGCCGACCCACTCGGGGTGCGTGCGCAGCAGCGGCAGGCGGCGGATGTTCTGATGGAAGCGTCGACCGAGGGTGTAGGAGATCGCGTCACCGAGCAGGCCACCGAGGTAGCCCAGCAGCAGGGTTTCGCCCAGCGACAGGGCGCCGCTGCCGGCCAGTACGGCGACGGCGAACAGCAGCACGGTGCCGGGCACGATGATGCCGGCGATGGCCAGGCACTCGATGCAGGCAACGATGAAGATCGCTGCGCCCAGCCATTGCGGATTGGTGGTCAGCCAGGCGGTCAGGCTGTCGAGCCAAGGGCCCATCGTGTCAGTTTCCTTGTGTCAGTAGAAAGTAGTCGAGCCCTTCGACTTGGCCACGACGCAGCGGGTTCCGCGTGCAAACGCGGGCGTAGTCGATGTCGACGAAGCGGTAGGGCAGATGTTCGTCGCGGCCGTGGGGAATGCCCAGTCGGGTCGTCTGAATAATGTGTTTCACGTTGATTCCGCAGTCTTCGACGAACAGCCGGTCGGGGTCGAAGCGTTGCGCGTCCCAGTGTGGCACTTTCAGGCCGAGGGCCTTGCACAGCAGGGTTTGTCCGGCGCACAGACGTTCGGTCGGGCGTGGCCGGCCGCTGGCGTCGGGGTTGTTCAGTTGCATCTGGGCCAGGCTGTTGGCGTCGGAGACGGCGTCGACCCAGGGGTAGGCGGATTTGATCAGCACGGCGTTGCCGGGGCCGTGGGCGCTGAAGTTCAGCGAGTCGCCGCCGCGTGCGTAGTACATGTAGATGTGCCCGCCGTCGAGGAACAGCGCCTTGCGCTTCTCGGTATAGCCGAGCGAGGCGTGGCTGCCTTTGTCGCTGCAGTAGTAGGCTTCGGTCTCGATGATCCGCGCCGACAACCAGAGGTCGCCGTGGCGATGGCGAATGATCTTGCCCAGCAGGGCTTTGGCCAGGGTCTGGGCGTCGCGGTCGAAGAAACTGTCGGGCAGGGCCTTGGACGGGCAGGGGGCGGTATCGGGCATGCGCAGGGTTCGCGTGGGAGTGCTGGGCGCGATGATAGCAACTTCTCGCTTAATCGCAGCTGAACAGGCGGGCGCTGCTCTGCTGTGACAGCGGGCCTTGCCAGCGATGGGCCAGTGGGTTCGCTATCGCCGGCAAGGCCGGCTCCCACAGGGAAATACATGGCTGTGGACAACTCATTTCGACCATCCGCCTGTCACCGCTGGGCGTATACCGGCGCGGCAGTTATAATCAGCCGATTTTCCCCCTTGCCAAGACACCGAACCCATGACTGAGTCCGTTCTTGCCTACATGACCCGCCTGGGTCGCGCTGCCCGCGAAGCTTCGCGCGTGATCGGCCGCGCCAGCACCGCGCAGAAGAACCGCGCGCTGAATGCCGCCGCCAACGCGCTGGACGCTGCCCGCGACGAACTGTCTGCGGCCAACGAAAAAGACCTGGCCAACGGCCGCGCCAACGGCCTGGAAGCGGCCATGCTCGAACGCCTGGCACTGACCCCGGCACGCATCGACGGCATGATCGTCGGCCTGCGCCAGGTGGCCAGTCTGCCCGACCCGGTCGGCGCTATCCGGGACATGAGCTACCGCCCGTCGGGCATTCAGGTTGGCAAGATGCGCGTGCCGCTGGGCGTGATCGGGATCATCTACGAGTCGCGCCCCAACGTGACCATCGACGCCGCCAGCCTGTGCCTGAAGTCGGGTAATGCGACCATCCTGCGCGGCGGCTCGGAAGCTATTCACTCCAACCGTGCCATCGCTGCCTGCATCCAGCGCGGTCTGGCCGAAGCCGGGCTGCCCGCTGCCGTCGTGCAAGTGGTGGAAACCACCGACCGCGAGGCCGTCGGCGCGCTGATCAGCATGCCCGAGTTCGTCGATGTGATCGTTCCGCGCGGTGGCAAGGGCCTGATCGAACGCATCAGTCGCGATGCCCGCGTACCGGTGATCAAACACCTGGACGGCATTTGCCACGTCTACGTCGGCGAACACGCCGAGCTGGACAAGGCCCGGCGCATCGCCTTCAACGCCAAGACCTACCGCTACGGCATCTGCGGCGCCATGGAAACCCTGCTGGTCGATCAAACGGTCGCCGCCGAGTTCCTTCCGGAAATGGCGCGCCAGTTCCGCGAAAAAGGCGTCGAGCTGCGCGGTTGCGAGCGTACCCGCCAGTTCATCGAGGCCGTTGCGGCCAGCGAAGACGACTGGCACACCGAATACCTCGCGGCGATCCTGTCGATCCGCGTGGTCGACGGTGTGGATCAAGCCATCGAACACATCAATCACTATGGCTCGCACCACACCGATTCCATCGTCACCGAACACCAGGGCCTGGCCCGGCGGTTCCTGGCCGAGGTCGATTCGGCCTCGGTCATGATCAACACCCCGACCTGCTTTGCCGACGGTTTCGAATATGGCCTGGGGGCGGAGATCGGTATTTCCACCGACAAGCTGCACGCCCGTGGCCCGGTCGGCCTGGAAGGCCTGACCTGCGAGAAGTACGTGGTGATCGGCGACGGTCAGTTGCGCGGTCAGGAGTCGATCTGAGTTGGCCGAGCACAGCCCGCTCGCCGTTGCCGTAACGCCGCCCGCCAGTCGGCGCGTTGGTGTGCTCGGCGGCACCTTCGATCCGGTCCATATCGGCCACCTGCGCAGCGCGCTGGAAGTGGCCGAAGTGTTGGCTCTGGACGAGCTGCGGCTGATGCCCAACGCGCGCCCGCCGCACCGCGACATGCCGCAGGTGTCGGCCCAGGACCGCCTGGCAATGGTCGAGCGTGCGGTGCAGGGCGTTGCCGTGCTGAGCGTCGATGCCCGCGAGCTGGCCCGCGATACACCGTCGTACACCATCGAAACGCTGGAACTGATGCGCGCCGAAATGGCCGCGGACGAGCAGCTGTTTCTGCTGTTGGGCTGGGACGCTTTCTGCGGCCTGCCTGGCTGGCACCGTTGGGAAGAGTTGTTGCAACACTGTCACATCCTGGTGCTGCAACGCCCGGATGCCGACGTCGAACCGCCGGATGCCCTGCGCAACCTGCTGGCCGCACGTTCGGTCAGTGATCCGCAGGCCCTCGTCGGCCCCGCGGGGCACATTGCATTCGTCTGGCAAACACCCCTGGCGGTGTCGGCCACGCAGATCCGCCAGTTGCTTGCCGATGGCAAGTCGGTGCGGTTTCTGGTGCCAGACGCAGTACTGGCCTATATCGAGGCGCACGGCCTGTACCGAGCGTCGAACTGAGCGCGCAGACGCGCCTCATACCTACGAGTTGAAGAGTTTTATATGAGCAAGCAAGTAATGAAGGGTGAAGAGCTGGTCAAGGTAGCAGTTGCTGCCCTGGAAGACGTCAAGGCCCAGGACGTTCTGGTCATCGACGTGCGCGACAAGCAGAGCATCACCGACTACATGATCATCGCCACCGGTACCTCCAACCGCCAGATCGGCGCGATGCTGGACAAGGTTCGCGAGATGGTCAAAGCCCAGGGCGTGCGCCCGCTGGGTGAAGAAGGCAAGGGCGACAGCGACTGGGTGCTGCTGGACCTGGACGACGTCATCGTGCATATGATGACCGCCGCTGCCCGTCAGTTCTACGACCTGGAGCGCCTGTGGAAAGGTGCCGAGCAGAGCCGTGCCGCCGATGGCAAGCACCACAGCCCGGAAAACACCCACGAGTTCTTCACCAAGCTCAACAAAGACCAGGAATAAGGAAGCGTCGTGCGTCTGCGTCTGATCGCGGTCGGCTCGCGCATGCCCAAATGGGTCGAGGAAGGCTGGCATGAATATGCCAAGCGCCTGCCGGCGGAGCTGTCCCTGGAACTGGTGGAAATTCCGCTGAACACCCGGGGCAAGAACGCCGATGTCGCCCGTCTGATTCGTCAGGAGGGCGAGGCCATGCTCGCCAAGGTCCAGCCGGGTGAACGGATCGTCACCCTAGAGGTCCATGGCAAGCCCTGGAGCACCGAACAACTGGCGGTCGAACTGGACCGCTGGCGGCTCGATTCGCGTACCGTGAACTTCATGGTCGGTGGTCCGGAAGGGCTGGCGCCGGAAGTCTGCGCGCGTGCCGAGCAGCGCTGGTCGCTGTCGCCACTGACCCTGCCGCACCCATTGGTAAGGATACTGATCGGCGAACAGCTGTACCGCGCCTGGACCGTGCTGTCCGGGCATCCCTACCACAAATAGCGTTAAGCCCTTTCAATGTCGCAACCGATTCGCCTAAAGGACCACGAGAAAGACGCCCGCCTGGTGCGTAACCGCGTCGTGGTCGGTGCGGTCGCGATCGTCGTACTGATCTGCGTGCTGATCGCGCGGCTGTATTACCTGCAAGTGATCCAGTACGAGTATCACTCCACGCTGTCGGAGAACAATCGGGTGCATGTGCAGCCGATTCCGCCGACCCGCGGGCTGATTTTCGACCGTAACGGGGTGATCGTCGCCGACAACCGGCCAAGCTTCAGCCTGACCATGACCCGCGAACGCTCGGGCGATTGGCAGCAGGTGCTCGACGTGATTGTCGAGGTGCTGCAACTGACCCCGGACGATCGCACGCTCTTCGAGAAGCGCATGAAACAGGGGCGCCGGCCATTCGAGCCGGTGCCGATCCTGTTCGAGCTGACCGAAGAGCAGATCGCCCGGGTGGCGGTTAACCAGTTCCGCCTGCCCGGCGTCGAAGTGGTGGCCCAACTGGTCCGGCATTACCCGCAGGGCGCGCATTTTGCGCACTCGGTGGGTTACGTCGGGCGAATCAACGAGAAAGAGCTGAAAACCCTCGATCCGGTCGACTACAGCGGCACCCACCACATCGGTAAAACCGGTATCGAGCGCTTCTACGAGCCCGAGCTGCACGGTCGGGTGGGCTACGAGGAAGTCGAAACCAACGCCCGTGGCCGGGTGCTGCGGGTGCTCAAACGCACCGACCCGATTCCCGGCAAGGACATCGTCCTGAGCCTGGATATCAAGTTGCAGGAGGCTGCCGAGCAGGCGCTGGGCGGCCGGCGTGGGGCGATCGTGGCGCTCGATCCGAATACTGGCGAAGTGCTGGCGATGGTCAGTCAGCCGAGTTTCGACCCCAACCTGTTTGTCACCGGCATCAGCTTCAAGGCCTATGCCGAGCTGCGCGATTCGATCGACCGGCCGCTGTTCAACCGCGTCCTGCGCGGGCTGTACCCGCCCGGCTCGACGATCAAACCGGCAGTGGCGATTGCCGGCCTCGACAGCGGGGTGGTCACGGCCTCGTCGCGGGTGTTCGACCCGGGCTATTACATGCTGCCCAACTACGACCACAAGTACCGTAACTGGAACCGCACGGGGGACGGTTGGGTCGACCTCGACCTGGCCATCATGCGTTCCAACGACACCTATTTTTACGACCTGGCCCACAAGATGGGCATCGACCGGCTTTCGGCCTTCATGAACAAGTTCGGCCTTGGGCAAAAGGTCTCGCTGGACATGTTCGAGGAATCGCCGGGGCTGATGCCGACCCGTGAGTGGAAGCGCGCCACCCGCCGGCAGGCCTGGTTCCCGGGGGAAACCCTGATCCTCGGTATCGGCCAGGGCTACATGCAGACCACGCCGCTGCAGATGGTTCAGGCCACCGCGCTGATCGCCAGCAAGGGCAAGTGGAACCGTCCGCACCTGGCCAAGACCATCGAGGGGCAGCCGCCGGTGGATGAGAACCCGATGGAAGATATCGTTCTGCGTGACAAGGCCGACTGGGCGCGGGTGACCCACGGCATGGAGCAGGTGATGCACAATGCCCGCGGCACTGCGCGCGCCGCCGCCGCCGGGGCGCAGTATCGCATCGCCGGCAAGAGCGGTACCGCGCAGGTGGTGGCGATCAAGCAGGGTGAAAAGTATGACCGTAACAAGGTCCAGGAGCGCCACCGTGACCACGCTCTGTTCGTTGGTTTCGCGCCGGCCGAAGCGCCGCAGATCGTGGTGGCGGTGATGATCGAGAACGGTGAGGCCGGCGGCCGTGTCGCGGCCCCGGTGATGCGCCAGGTGATGGACGCCTGGTTGCTCGATGAAAACGGCCGCCTTAAAACCCCGAACACCCCTGCGGTTGCTCAGGAGCCAACGCCGTGATGAGTAATTTCGATCGCATGCTCTCCAGCGAGGACGTGATGCGCCGGCGTGCGAGCTTTTTGCAGCGCATCCACATCGACGGCCCCTTGCTGATCCTGCTGCTGACCCTCGCCGCCGGCAGCCTGTTCGTGCTCTATTCGGCCAGCGGCAAGAACTGGGACCTGCTGCTCAAGCAAGCCTCGTCGTTCGGCATCGGCTTGGTGTCGATGTTCGTCATTGCCCAGCTCGAACCGCGCTTCATGGCGCGTTGGGTGCCACTGGCGTATGTGTTCGGGGTGATCCTGCTGGTGGTGGTGGACATCATGGGCCACAACGCCATGGGCGCCACCCGCTGGATCAACATCCCCGGGGTGATCCGCTTCCAGCCGTCGGAATTCATGAAGATCATCATGCCGGCAACCATCGCCTGGTACCTGGCCAAGCGCACCCTGCCGCCGCACCTCAAGCACGTGATGATCAGCCTGATCCTGATCGGTGTGCCGTTCATCCTCATCGTGCGTCAGCCCGACCTGGGCACCGCCCTGCTGATTCTCGCCTCCGGTGCCTTCGTGCTGTTCATGGGTGGGCTGCGCTGGCGCTGGATCATCAGCGTACTGGCGGCGGCGGTACCGGTGGCCATCGCAATGTGGTTCTTCGTGATGCACGACTACCAGAAACAGCGTGTGCTGACCTTCCTCGATCCGGAAAGCGATCCGCTGGGCACCGGCTGGAACATCATCCAGTCGAAAGCCGCCATCGGTTCCGGCGGGGTGTTTGGCAAGGGCTGGCTGCTCGGCACCCAGTCGCACCTGGACTTCCTCCCGGAAAGCCACACCGACTTCATCATCGCCGTGCTCGGCGAGGAATTCGGCCTGGTCGGTATCTGTGCGCTACTGCTGATCTATCTGCTGCTGATCGGCCGCGGCCTGGTGATTACGGCCCAGGCCCAGACGCTGTACGGCAAATTGCTGGCCGGCAGCCTGACGATGACCTTCTTCGTCTACGTATTCGTCAACATCGGCATGGTCAGCGGGCTGCTGCCGGTGGTGGGCGTGCCATTGCCCTTCATTAGTTATGGCGGAACTTCGCTGGTGACGCTGCTGTCAGCGTTTGGGGTTTTGATGTCGATCCACACACACCGCAAATGGATCGCTCAGGTTTGAATAAGGTGAACAACTACATGCAAGTAATGCGTGGCTGGGCGGCTCGTTGCGCGCCCTGGGTCGGTTTCTGTGCGCTGCTCGTTACTGCGCAGGGCGTCCGGGCCGGCGACTACGACGGGTCGCCCCAGGTTGCCGAGTTCGTCGGTGAAATGACCCGCGACTACGGTTTTGCCGGTGAACAGCTGATGGGCGTGTTTCGCGAGGTGCAGCGCAAGCAGTCGATCATCGACGCCATCTCGCGCCCGGCCGAACGGGTAAAACCGTGGAAGGAGTACCGGCCGATGTTCATCACCGACGCGCGCATCGCCCGTGGTGTCGACTTCTGGCGCCAGCACGAGGCCACCCTGGCGCGCGCCGAGCAGGAGTACGGGGTGCCGGCCCAGGTGATCGTCGCGATCATTGGCGTCGAAACCTTCTTTGGCCGCAATACCGGCAACTATCGGGTGATCGACGCACTGTCGACCCTGGGCTTCGATTACCCGCCGCGTGCCGAGTTCTTCCGCAAGGAGCTGCGCGAGTTCCTTTTGCTGGCCCGTGAAGAGCAGGTCGACCCGCTCACCCTGAAGGGGTCTTACGCCGGGGCCATGGGCCTGCCGCAGTTCATGCCGAGCAGCTTCCGCGCCTACGCCGTGGACTTCGACGGCGACGGCCATATCAACATCTGGAACAACCCGGACGATGCCATCGGCAGCGTCGCCAGCTATTTCAAGCGCCACGGCTGGGTGGCCGGGCAAGCGGTGGTCAGCCGCGCGCAGGTACGCGGCGAGCGTGTCGACGAGGGCCTGAGCCCGGGCATCGAGGCGGTCAAGACCGTCGCAGAGTTGCGGGCACTGGGTTGGTCGAGTCATGATGCGCTGCGCGATGATCTGCCGGTCACCGCTTTCCGGCTCGAAGGCGACAACGGCCCCGAATACTGGCTGGGCCTGAAGAACTTCTACGCGATCACTCGCTACAACCGCAGCGTGATGTACGCCATGGCGGTACATCAACTCTCGGACCAGCTGGTTCAAGCACGAGGCGCCCGGTAATGCGCGTACTGTTCTCTGACACTTCCCTGAAACTGATCGGCTGCGTGGCCCTGGGTGCACTGCTGGTCAGTTGCTCCTCCAGCCGCCCGGCATCGTCCGGTGGCGGCGCGGTCGTTCGCGCCAAGCCGGGCCTGGATATCAACCGGGCGCACAAAGATGGTGCGCCGTGGTGGGACGTCGATGTCTCGAAGATCCCCGATGCCACCCCCACCGTGCACACCGGCCCGTACAAGGCCAACCCCTACACGGTGCTGGGCAAGACCTATTTCCCGATCCCCGAGTCGCGCAACTACGTTGCCCAGGGCACCGCGTCCTGGTACGGCACCAAGTTCCACGGCCAGAACACTGCCAACGGCGAGGTCTACGACCTCTACGGCATGAGCGCGGCGCACAAGACCCTGCCGTTGCCCAGCTACGTCAAGGTGACCAACCTGGACAACAACCGCACGGTGATCCTGCGGGTCAACGACCGCGGGCCGTTCTATTCCGACCGGATCATCGACCTGTCCTACGCTGCGGCGAAGAAGCTCGGCTACGCCGAGACCGGTACCGCCCGCGTGCGCGTCGAAGGCATCGACCCGCAACAGTGGTGGGCGCAGCGTGGTCGCCCGGCACCGATGGTGCTCGAGCAGCCGCAGGTCGCCCAGACCCAGGCACTGCCAGCCAGCACCGGCACCGTCGAGCAGTGGACGCCGCCGCCACAGCAGCACGCTGCCTCGGTCGTGCCGGTGCAGGTCGCCAGCGGCAACAATGTCGCGGCCGGCTCCGGGGTATTCCTGCAGGTCGGCGCATTTGCCAACCCGGATGCCGCCGAGTTGCTACGCTCCAAGCTCAGTGGCATGGTCAGCGCGCCGGTGTTCATCAGCTCCATCGTGCGTAACCAGCAAACCCTGCACCGGGTGCGCCTGGGGCCGATCAACAGCCAGGGTGAAGCCCAGCAGATGCAGGACAGCCTGCGGCTGGCCAATCTGGGGCAACCCAAAGTCGTGACGGACTGATCGGGGGGACTGATCGGTTTGTCATGTAGCCGGGCCGAACAGCCATGTACAATGGCCGTTTTGCTCACCAGGGCCTGGCCCTGGAAACACGTTTTGCCCAACAGGGCATGAGCCCATTAGCCATTTCGAGAGACGGATGAACATCACCACCTTTGCCAAACGCCTTTGCCTGCTTGTACCGCTGATGATCGCCCCTGCCGCTTTCGCGGCAGAGCAGATGATGCCGTCGCCGCCGCAACTGGCAGCCAAGTCCTACGTGCTCATGGAGGCCTCCAGCGGCAACATCCTGGTCGAGAACAATGGCGACCAGCGCCTGCCGCCGGCGAGCCTGACCAAGTTGATGACCGCCTACATCGCGACCCTCGACATCCGTCGCGGGCAGATCGGCGAGAGCGACCCGGTCACCGTCAGCGAAAACGCCTGGCGTACCGGTGGTTCGCGGATGTTCATCAAGGTGGGCAGCCAGGTCACCGTCAGCGACCTGCTGCACGGCATCATCATCCAGTCCGGTAACGACGCCAGTGTCGCTCTGGCCGAGCACATTGCCGGCAGCGAAGATGCGTTCGCCGACATGATGAACAAGACCGCGGCCGACCTGGGCATGAGCAACAGCCACTTCATGAACCCGACCGGCCTGCCGAACCCCGAGCACTACTCCTCGGCGCACGACATGGCGGTACTGGCACGCGCAATCATCAACGAAGACCCGGCCCACTATGCGATCTACTCGCAGAAGGAGTTCTTCTGGAACAACATCAAGCAGCCTAACCGTAACCTGCTGCTGTGGCGTGACAAGACCGTCGACGGTCTGAAAACCGGCCACACCGATGAAGCCGGCTACTGCATGGTGTCGTCGGCCGTCCGTGACGGCATGCGCCTGATCGCCGTGGTCTTCGGTACCAACAGCGAGCAATCACGCGCTGCCGAGACGCAAAAACTGCTGACGTACGGCTTCCGCTTCTTCGAAACCCAGACCTTCTACCAGAAGGGCACCGAGCTGGCCCAGGCGCCAGTTTGGAAAGGCACTGCAAGCCAGGTCAAAGCCGGTCTTGCCGAAGACCTGACCATGACTTTGCCTAAAGGCCAATTGAAGAAACTGGCAGCAAGCATGACCATGAACCCGCAACTGACCGCGCCAATCGCCAAAGGTGACGTGATCGGTAAAGTGGAAGTCAAACTGGACGACAACGTTGTCCACAGCGCTGATCTGATCGCGCTGGACGGCGTCGAGGAAGGTGGTTTCTTCCGTCGGGTGTGGGATAGCATTCGTCTATTCTTCTACGGGTTGTTCAACTGATATCGTGACCTGCCACGCCCCCGCCAACCACGCGGGGGCGTTGTTGTTGCCACGGCTTACGAGGCCGTTACTGATGAGCGAAGACGTCAAATCGCACAAAATCGAATTCCCATGCGCCGATTACGCAATCAAGGTAATCGGTGACACCGGCGTCGGGTTCAAGGACAAAATTGTCGAGATCCTGAAGAAACACGCCGAAGTCGACATGAGTACCCTGGCCGAGCGCCAGAGCAAGGAAGGCAAGTACACCACCGTGCAGCTGCATATCGTCGCCACCGGCGAAGACCAGTTGCAGGACATCAACAGTGCCTTGCGGGCCACCGGTTTCGTGAAAATGGTGCTCTGATGCCCGCAAGCCTCGGCTTTCGCGATCTTGGACTGTTGCCTTACGAGCCGGTGCTCGAGGCCATGCGCCGGTTCACCGACCAGCGTGGCCCGCACAGCGGCGACGAAGTCTGGCTGGTCGAGCACCCGGCGGTGTTCACCCAGGGCCAGGCGGGCAAGGCCGAGCACCTGTTGGTGCCCGGCGATATTCCGGTGGTGCAGACCGACCGGGGCGGTCAGGTGACTTATCACGGTCCTGGCCAGTTGGTGGCGTATCTGTTGTTGGATGTTCGCCGACTCGGCTTTGGCGTGCGCGATCTGGTGTCGCGGATCGAACGCTGCCTGATCGAGTTGCTGGCAAGTTATGACGTCGAGGCGGCGGCCAAGCCGGATGCGCCTGGCGTGTATGTCGACGGGGCGAAAATCGCCTCTCTCGGCCTGAGGATTCGCAATGGCTGTTCGTTCCATGGCCTTGCTCTGAACGTGGACATGGACCTTGCGCCATTCCGCCGGATTAACCCCTGTGGGTATGCGGGGCTGGCTATGACCCAGCTGCGCGACCAGGCAGGTCCGATCGAACTCCATGAGGTAAGGGCAAGGCTGCGCGGGCAGCTGGTCAAGCACCTCGACTATGCTGAGCAGACGACCCTTACGGGCGGAATCGACTGAATATGACTATCGTGCAAGAGCCGGCGCTGAACGCCGTGCAAAACGTCACCCCGCCGCGACCGAAGGTCGAAGCCGGTGTGAAACTGCGTGGCGCGGAAAAAGTAGCGCGCATCCCGGTAAAGATCATCCCTACCGACGAACTGCCGAAAAAGCCTGACTGGATTCGCGTGCGCATCCCGGTTTCGCCGGAAGTCGACCGTATCAAGCAGCTGCTGCGCAAGCACAAGCTGCACAGTGTTTGCGAGGAAGCCTCGTGCCCGAACCTGGGCGAGTGCTTCTCCGGTGGTACTGCCACCTTCATGATCATGGGTGACATCTGCACCCGTCGTTGTCCGTTCTGCGACGTCGGCCACGGCCGGCCGAAGCCACTGGACGTCGACGAGCCGAAGAACCTGGCCGTGGCCATTGCCGACTTGCGCCTGAAGTATGTGGTGATCACCTCGGTGGACCGCGATGACCTGCGTGACGGCGGTGCCCAGCACTTTGCCGACTGCATCCGCGAGATCCGCGCGCTATCGCCGGGCGTGCAGCTGGAAACCCTGGTTCCGGACTACCGCGGACGGATGGACGTAGCCTTGGCGATCACTGCCGAAACCCCGCCGGATGTGTTCAACCACAACCTGGAAACCGTGCCGCGCCTGTACAAGGCGGCGCGTCCGGGGTCGGACTACCAGTGGTCGTTGACCTTGCTGCAGAAGTTCAAGGAGTTGGTACCGCATGTACCGACCAAGTCCGGCCTGATGCTGGGGCTGGGCGAGACCGACGAAGAAGTGATCGAGGTGATGCATCGCATGCGCGAGCACAACATCGATATGCTGACCCTTGGCCAGTACCTGCAACCGTCGCGCAGCCACTTGCCGGTGCAGCGGTTCGTGCACCCGGACACCTTCGCCTGGTTCGCCGAGGAAGGCTACAAGATGGGCTTCAAGAACGTTGCCTCGGGTCCACTGGTGCGCTCTTCGTACCACGCCGACCAGCAGGCGCACGAGGCCAAGATCAAACTCTGATTGCCGTCTGAGATGCCAAAAAGCCCCCGCACCTGTGAAGGTGCGGGGGCTTTTTGTTGGCCTGAGGGCCGCATCGCGGGCTCTTGTGGGAGCGGCGGTGCGGCGCCCCGACTCGTCCCACCATGCTGTTTAGCGGCTACGCAGGCTCTCAAGCAGACGATGCGTCGGGTAGCCATCCGCCGGCCAACCCAGCGACTGCTGCGCGCTGCGGATCGCCTTGCGGGTGTTCGCGCCGATGATCCCGTCGGCGGTGCCGGCGTCGAACTGCCGGGCGCTGAGCAGGGTCTGCAGCTCGATGCGTTCGCTACGGCTCAGTGGCAGGTCGTCTTTCGGCCAGTTGCCCCGGATGAAGCCCGAATTGTAGAAGCGCTCAGCCAGCAGGCTGACTGCCAGTGCATAGGATGACGAGTTGTTGTACTTGAGGATCGCGCGGAAATTGTCCAGCACCAGGAACGCCGGGCCCCGTGCACCCGCCGGCAGCAGCAAAGCCGCTGATAGCTGCTGACTGCCGGAAGGCAACGGGTTGCCAGGTGGCAGCGTCACCCCCAGCTGTAGCCATTCGGCGACAGTTTTACGCTGGCTGCCATCGGCCAGCCAGAAGTCGAAGCCGGTCGGCACCTGCACCTCGAAGCCCCATGGCTCGCCACGCTTCCAGCCTGAGCTTTGCAGGTAGTGCGCGGTCGAGGCCAGGGCGTCGGCCGAACTGCTCCAGATGTCGCGGCGACCGTCGCCGTCGAAGTCGACGGCGTGGGTGTTGTAGGTGGTCGGGATGAACTGGGTCTGGCCCATGGCGCCGGCCCAGCTGCCGCGCATGGCGTCGGGCTGGATGTCGCCGTTCTGCAGGATCTGCAATGCCGCAATCAGTTGCGCCTGAGCGAACGCCGGGCGGCGGCCTTCGTAGGCCAGGGTCGCGAGGGAGCGGATCACCGATTTGTTGCCCTGGAACTGGCCGAAGTTACTCTCCATGCCCCAGACCGAGACCAGCACGCTGCGGTCGACGCCGTAGCGTTGTTCGAGGCGGGCCAGCAGCTCGGCATGTTTTTCCAGCAGGGCTTTGCCGTTGCGCACGCGCACTGGCGACAGGGCGCCTTCCAGGTATTCCCATACCGGGCGGCTGAATTCGGGTTGGCTGCGGTCGGCCTTGATCACGTCCACGTCGACGGTTACCCCGAGGAAGGCGCGGTCGAAGGTGGACGGGCTGATGCCGGCTTGCAGGGCTTGCTCGCGAAAGCCCGCTTGCCATTGGGCAAAGGTTTGCAGCGGCTGGATTTCCGCGCTGGCTTCGGTTGGGGCAATCGGCAGTGTGACGACGGGGTTGGGCTGGGCCGGAGCCAGGGGCAGCGCATCGGCGGCAGTAGGGTGCTGCGCACAGGCGACAAGCAGGATGAGGCTGGAGGCAGCGGTCAACTGACGCAGTGGCCAGCGACGGGAAAGGCTGAGGGGCATGCACAAGTCCAGGTATTTCAAGTCAGGTGCCGACCATACCATGCCTGTGGTTTTCGTGCCTTCATGCGGCCAAAAAGTAAGAAGCCTCCCAATCTCTCGACTGGAAGGCTTCGCGGCGGTAGCTGCCTTTGCCTTTACCTGAGCGTTCCTGGCGGCTGCGGAACAGGGGTTGGGCAATGATCGATTTGGCCTTGTTGGGGCCTGGTTTTGCAGGCTTTTTGCTCATGACAGGAGGTCCTGTTGAGGGGGAGGTGGGCGCACTATAGGCCGGGTTTTGCGCACTGACAATGCTGGCTTTAATGCCTTGATGTGGGAGCGGCTTATTCGGCGGGGAGTTGCAGCCGTTGCCCGGCCATCAGCAGCGAAAGCCGCGCCAGGCTGGTCCACGGCGAGCCCGGCGCCTGGCCCTTGATCTGCGCGTCGATGCGCTGTGCATCCTGCAGCAGTTGGCTCCAGCGTTGCGCCGAAAGGCGTTGCAGGGCTTTGCTCATCAGCGGCTTGCGTTTGTCCCAGACTGGCGGTCGGGCCTGGCTGAAGGCCTTGTCCAGCGGTACGCCCTGGCTGAATTGCTGGGCCAGGCCGGCCAGCACGCGCAACTCGCGGGCCAGCGCCCAGAGGATCACCGGCGGCTCGACCCCTTCGCCACGCAAGCCCTCAAGCATGCGCAAGGCATGTGTGGCTTCGCCATTGAGGATCGCGTCGACCAGGCCGAAGACATCGAAGCGCGCGCTGTCGGCCACGGCCGCCTGCACGGTGTCCACGGTGATCGGGTTGCCGTCGGCGAGCAGCTTGAGCTTTTCGATCTCCTGCGCCGCTGCCAGCAGGTTGCCTTCGACCCGTGCCGCGATCAGTTCCACCGCGTCACGTTGCGCCGACAGCCCGGCCTGCGCCAGACGCTGGTTGATCCACTGCGGCAACTGGTTGCTGTCCACCGGCCAGATTTGCACGAACTGCACCTGTGCACCCTCGACCAGCGCCTTACCCCACTTGGTCTTTTGCGCGCTGCCGTCAAGCTTGGGCAGGCTGATCAGCAGCAAGGTGTCTTCGGCAGGCCGCGAGCAATACTCGATCAGCGCTGCCGCACCCTTGTCGCCAGGCTTGCCCGAAGGCAGGCGCAGCTCCAGCAGGCGGCGCTGGGCGAACAGCGAAAGGCTGGCCCCGGCCTGGAGCAGGGTGCCCCAGTCGAAGTTGGCATCGGCGCTGAACACCTGGCGTTCGTCGAAGCCCTGCTGGCGGGCCGCCTGGCGAATCGCGTCGGCGGCTTCCTGGCACAGCAGCGGGTCGTCGCCGCTGATCACGTAAACCGGGGTCAGGTTGCCTTGCAGGTGCTTGTTGAGTTGGGCTGGGGACAGTTTCATGGGGAGGGACGGGGCACCGGAGCGCCCCGTTCAGGCTCACTTGGCCGGGAACTCCAGCGGCGATTGCTGGGGCTGGGCGTCCTGGGCGCGGCGGGCCGCTTCGACTTCCAGCGCTTCGGCCCGCTCACGCTCGTCGGCCTTGGCTTGCAGTTGTTCCAACTGAGCCGGCGACAGCATTTGCAGGCGGGACATCATCTTCTGCACCAGCTCGCGACGCATTTCCGAGCGGATCTGCGCCGCTTCCTGACCCGAGCCGGTAATGTTGTTGCCATCGTAGCTGTAGATCTTCTGTACTTCCAGCTTGTCGGACAGCAGCGGCGCATTGTTGCGGCCCTGGATGGTGTAGCTGAGGACTGTGCTCAGTTCATAGTCCACCGAACGGCCTGCACCGGCATAGCTGGCCGCGCGCTGGGTTTCGCTTTCGCTGGTCAGGACCAGCTCGTACGGCGCGCTGGCGCTGACGTTGACGCCGCTGTTCTTCATTACATTGCGCAGCTGGGTCACGGTAGGGCCGTAGGCATCACGCGCGCTAAGGTTCATGTCCTTGACGGTCAGTGCGTTGGTGTCGGTACCACGCAGATGGAAACCGCAGGCGCTGAGCAGGACAGCCAGGCCCATCACCAGCAGATTGCGTTTGATCATCTTGTTGCTCCCTTGAAACCTTGTGGGCACGATTCTATTCGAGCGCCCCGGCGGACCGGGGCGCCTGTTCCTGTCAGTTGGCGACGATGTTGACCAGCTTGCCCGGCACCACGATGACCTTGCGGATGGTCTGGCCTTCGGTGAAGCGCAGCACGTTCTCGTTGCTGCGCGCCGCGGCCTCGACTTCCTCGCGGCTGGCGCTGGCCGGCATCTCGATCTGCCCGCGCAACTTGCCGTTGACCTGAATCACCAGCACCAGGCTGTCCTGGACCAGGGCGCTTTCGTCGACGGTAGGCCAGCTGGCGTCGATCACGGCGCCGCTGTGACCCAGTTGCTGCCACAGCTCATGGCTGATGTGCGGGGTGATCGGCGCCAACAGCAGGGCGACGGTTTCCAGGCCTTCCTGCAGCAGGGCACGATCCTGTTCGCTGGCGTGCGGGGCTTTTTCCAGCACGTTCATCAGGGTCATCACCTGGGCGATGGCGGTGTTGAACTTGTGGTGCTGGCCGACATCGATGCTGGCTTGCTTGATCGCCGCGTGAATGGCACGACGCACGACTTTTTGCGCGTCGTCCAGGCTGGCGACATCGACCTTGCCGGCGACACCCTTGGCCACATGGGCCTGGGCCAGGCGCCAGACACGACGTAGGAAGCGGTTGGCCCCTTCGACACCGGAGTCGGACCATTCCAGGCTCATGTCCGGTGGCGACGCGAACATCATGAACAGACGGCAGGTATCGGCGCCGTAAGCGTCGATCATCGACTGTGGGTCGACGCCGTTGTTCTTCGATTTGGACATCTTCTCGGTGCCGCCGATTTCCACCGGCAGGCCGTCGGTCTTCAGGCGTGCGCCGATGATCTTGGCCTTGGCATCGCGTTCGATTTCGACGTCGGCCGGGTTGAACCAGTCCTTGCCACCATTGCTGGCCACACGGTAGTAGGTTTCGGCAACGACCATGCCTTGGGTCAGCAGGTTTTTGAATGGCTCGTTCGAGGTGACCAGGCCTTCGTCGCGCATCAGCTTGTGGAAGAAGCGCGCGTACAGCAGGTGCAGGATCGCGTGTTCGATACCGCCGATGTACTGGTCGACCGGCAGCCAGTGGTTGGCCGCTTTCGGGTCGACCATGCCGCCTTCGTAGTTTGGCGAGGCGTAGCGGGCGAAGTACCACGACGACTCGACGAAGGTGTCCATGGTGTCGGTTTCACGCTTGGCCGCACTGCCGCATTTCGGGCAGCTGCATTCGTAGAACTCGGGCATGCGCGCCAAGGGCGAACCGGCGCCGTCCGGCACCACGTTCTCCGGCAGGGTGACCGGCAGTTGGTCTTCCGGCACCGGCACGTCGCCGCAGGTCGGGCAGTGGATGATCGGGATCGGGCAGCCCCAGTAGCGCTGGCGGCTGATGCCCCAGTCGCGCAGACGGAACTGGGTACGCGATTTGCCCAGCGCCTTGCTGATCAGCGCGGCTTCGATGGCGTCGAAGGCGCCGGCGAAGTCCAGGCCGTCGAAGCTGCCGGAGTTGATCAGGGTACCGTGCTCGCCATAGGCGGCGTCCCAGCTGCTGCCGACTTCGTCGCCGGCACTGGTGCGCACCACGGCTTTGATCGGCAGTTGGTATTTGCTGGCGAACTCGAAGTCGCGCTCGTCATGCGCCGGTACGGCCATTACCGCGCCGTCGCCGTAGTGCATGAGTACGTAGTTGGCGACCCACACCGGCAGTTTTTCGCCGGTCAGCGGGTGCTCGACCAGCAGGGACGTGGCCAGGCCTTTCTTCTCCTGGGTGGCGATGTCGGCTTCGGCAACGCTGCCGCTCTTGCATTCGTCGATGAACGCTTGCAGCGCCGGGTTGCCCTGGGCGGCCAGGGTCGCCAGCGGGTGCTCGGCGGCAACTGCGACGTAGGTGGCGCCCATCAGGGTGTCGGGACGGGTGGTGAAGACTTTCAGTGCGCCGGCCTGGCCGATGCTGGCCTGGTCGTATGGGAACTGCACTTCCATGCCGCGCGATTTACCGATCCAGTTGCGCTGCATGGTCTTGACCTGCTCAGGCCAGCCCGGCAGTTCGTCGAGGCTTTCCAGCAGCTCGTCGGCGTAGTCGGTGATCTTGAAGTAGTACATCGGGATTTCGCGCTTCTCGATCAGCGCGCCCGAACGCCAGCCACGGCCGTCGATGACCTGCTCGTTGGCCAATACGGTCTGGTCGGCCGGGTCCCAGTTCACGGTACCGTTTTTACGGTAGATCACGCCTTTTTCGAACAGGCGGGTGAACAGCCACTGTTCCCAGCGGTAGTAGTCCGGTTTGCAGGTGGTGACTTCACGCGACCAGTCGATGGCCAGGCCCAGGCTCTTGAGCTGGGTCTTCATGTAGTCGATGTTTTCGTAGGTCCACTTGGCCGGTGCGACGTTGTTCTTCATCGCAGCGTTTTCGGCCGGCATGCCGAAGGCGTCCCAGCCCATTGGCTGCAGGACGTTCTTGCCTTGCATGCGCTGATAGCGGGCGATCACGTCGCCGATGGTGTAGTTACGCACGTGCCCCATGTGTAGCTTGCCGCTTGGGTAAGGGAACATCGACAGGCAGTAGTACGTGTCCTTGCCTGGCTGTTCACTGACTTCAAAAGACTGGTGCTCGTCCCAGTAGGTCTGGGCGGCTGCTTCGATTTCGCGGGGCTGATAGAGTTCGTGCATGGCTACTTTGCGCTGAGAAATGGGAGACCTTATCCAGGCAGGTTTAAAACCGTTGCGCCCGGCAATCCGGTGTCAAGAGTGAACGCCGTAGCATACATGACCCCCGCGCGTCGTGGGAAACCCTGATTGCATCGGGGGTATCGGCGCGGGCCGTTGGTCGCGGCGTTCGGCCGGTTTTTCGAGTAACGCTAAGCTCATGTGTGGGGGGAGATAAATTTTATCTTCAATGAGGTGAACGGATGGGAGAGTCGCAGCTACAAGCACTGAAACCGGAGTTGTACGAACGCCTGATTGATCGTCTCGGTCTAGCCCTGGATGTTGCCAAGACAGCCGTTCGATTACGCGATGAAATGCCTGCTGAACTGGAGCTGCGGGGCTTGAGCCGCGCTGAATTCGAAGTGATCAAGGCTTACCTGGCCGCGTTGCCGGGAGGCGGGCAGGGATGCGCCAGCGCGTTACAAGCAACGGAACCGCCCGCGTCGGCCAGTGTCGTCTGGCTCAAGGACAAACGGCGCTCGACGACGACTGCAGCATCCAGAACGCTGCACGTCAAATAGACGTTCGGGATGCCACGGCGCAGGCAGGAGTGCGCCAACGTTCGAATATTTTTCACTGATCGGCACCCGGCTATTGTTGCCCGGTGCCGATCCTCTTAGGCTTCGCGCACTTCATGGAGAGATGCCCGATGCCGTTCCGCTATTTCATCAAACAAATGATCATGCCCCCGGGCATTCTGTTCCTGCTGCTGATTGCTGCCTGGTGGTTGCGTCGCACCTGGCCGCGCACGGCGAGGCTGTGTTTTGTCCTCGGCTTGGGCGGTTTGTGCTTGATGAGCCTGCCGGTGGTGGTCGAGCGCTCGGCGCGCGTGCTGGAACACGTGCCGGCGCTTGAGCTGACGCAGTGGGCTGCGCTGGCCGCGCAGGCCGATGCGATTGTGGTGCTCGGTGCCGGTCGTGAGCGCGGCGATCCAGCCTGGGACGGGGTCGATCAACCGACCGGAGTGGCCTTGGAGCGCATGCGTTATGCCGCGCAGTTGGCCAAGGCCTCCGGTCTGCCGCTATTGACCAGTGGCGGCCTGCATTACGGTTCACCGCCCAGCGAGGCGCAGTTGATGGCCGATTCGTTACAGCGCGACTTTGGCGTGAGCGTGCGCTGGAAAGAAGAGCGGAGCCACACCACCTGGGAAAACGCCCTGTTCAGCGCCGAAATTCTCAAGGCGCAAGGCCTCAAACGGGTGGTCGTGGTTACCCAGGCCTGGCACATGCCGCGTGCGCAGTGGAGTTTCGAACAGGCCGGGCTCAGCGTGGTAGCGGCCCCAGTGGGCTTTCTCGGCAAGGACCACGGGCGCCCGTTCGGCGGCTGGATGCCGGAGAACAAGGCGCTGTGGCAAAGCGGCCAACTGCTCAATGAGCTGGTTGGCCTGATCGGCTACCGGCTGTTCTACTAGAGCGCCCTTACGAGACCGTGCGGGCCACTCGGCTGGCCAGCAGGGCCCAACCCAGCAACAGCCCGCAGAGAATCGCCAGTGGCCACGAGCGCCATTGCAGGTACGGGGTCAGTTGCTGCATCGGCACCACTTCACCGTAGAGGATGCCGCGCTCGAATTGCGGGATTTGTGCGCTGATCTTGCCGAACGGGTCGATCAGCCCGGTGACGCCATTGTTGGTCGCGCGGATCATCCAGCGCCCGGCTTCCAGGGCACGCATCTGCGCCATTTGCAGGTGCTGCAGCGGGCCGATCGAACGGCCGAACCAGGTGTCGTTGCTGATGGTCAGCAGCACGTCGCTGCGCGCGGCAAGGCTGGCGGACAGTTCCGGGTAGACCACTTCGTAGCAGATCAGCGGGGCGAAGTGATAACCCTTGGCCTGAAGCAACGGCTGGTCTTCCGGGCCGCGGGCGAAATCGGACATCGGCAGGTCGAAGAACTCGATCAGCCCACGCAGCATGTCCTGCAGCGGCACGTACTCGCCGAACGGCACCAGTTTCTGCTTGAGGTAGGTGCCGTCGCCTTCGCCGACCACGGTGATGCCGTTGTAGTAGCGCCGTTGTTGATGCACCACTTCGCGCACCGGTACGCCGGTGATCAGCGCCGAGTGCCGGTCGCTGGCGAAGTTACCCATCATGTCCAGGTAGCCTTGCGCCGACTCCTTGAGTACCGGCACCGCCGTTTCCGGCCAGACGATCAGGTCCACTGGCTTGCTGCTGAAGCTCATGTCGCGGTACAGCGCCAGCTGGGCATTGAGCTGGGCCGGGTCCCATTTCAGGCTCTGTTCGATGTTGCCCTGGATCGCCGCGACTGTCAGTGGCTCACCCGAGGGTTTGGTCCAGGCATGGCCTTTGAGCGCCACGCCGATCAGCCACGGCGCCAGCAGCAATACCACGCCGATGGCGAGGAATGACTTGCGCGCGCGCAGCCGGTACAGGTTGCACCGCAAGGCAGCACTCAGCGCCAGGCTGAACGAGATCAGCCACATGCCGCCCAGCGGCGCGAGCCCGGTCAGGGGGCCGTCGAGCTGGCTGTAGCCGGCGTAGAGCCAGGGGAAACCGGTGAGGAACCAGCCGCGGAAGGCCTCCTGGGCCAGCCACAGCGCGGCGAAGCCCAGGGCATCGGCCAACGGCGCTTCGCTACGGCGCAACCAGCGCGCCCAGAGCCACGCCGGCAAGGCGAAAAACCAGGCAATGGCGGCGAAGAACAGCAGCATCAGGCCGCCGGCGAGCAGTGCCGAAGCGCCGCCGTAGGTGTGGATGCTGACGTAGATCCACCAGGTGCCGGCGCCGAACAGGCCGAAGCCATAGCACCAGCCGCGCCATAGCGCCTGACGCGGGCTGACATCGCGCAAGCCGAGGTAGAACAGCCCCAGCGCGACCAGGGCCAGTGGCCAGATGTCGAACGGGGCCAGCGCCAGGGTGGTCAGGGCGCCGGCCGCCACGGCCAGCAGGTTACCGGGCCAGCCGGGACGGGTGATCCAGCGCATGGTTGTCCTTAACGAGTGATGGGAGTCAGGCGCAGCAGGTGAATACGCCGGCTGTCGGCATTGAGAATGCGGAACCGGTAAGCGCCGATCTCGGTGGTCTCGTTGCGCTTGGGCAGATGGCCGAATGCACTCATGACCAGGCCGCCGACGGTGTCGAATTCGTCGTCGGAGAAGCTGCTGTCGAAGAACGCGTTGAAGTTCTCGATCGGGGTCAGCGCCTTGATCAGGAAGTCGCCACTGGGCAGCGGTTTGATGTAGCTGTCTTCCTCGACGTCATGCTCGTCCTCGATGTCGCCGACGATCTGTTCCAGCACGTCCTCGATGGTCACCAGGCCAGCCACACCGCCGTATTCGTCGATGACGATGGCCATGTGGTTATGGTTGGCGCGAAACTCGCGCAGCAGCACGTTCAGGCGCTTGGACTCGGGCACGAAGGTGGCCGGGCGCAGCAGGTCCTTGATGTTGAAGCTGTCGCCGTTCTCCTTGAGGATCAACGGCAGCAGGTCCTTGGCCAGGAGCACGCCGAGCACATCGTCATGGCTTTCACCCACCACCGGGTAGCGCGAGTGCGCGGCATCGATCACCGCCGGGAGGAATTCCCGCGGCGATTGCGACACCTTGATGCTGATCATCTGCGAGCGCGGCACCATGATGTCGCGCACCTGCAGGTCGGCGACCTGGATGGCGCCTTCGACGATGGTCAGCGCTTCGCTGTCGAGCAGCTTGTTCTGGTGCGCTTCGCGCAGCAGCTCGAGGAGCTCCTGGCGGTTTTTCGGCTCATGGGCAAAAGCCTGGGTCAGTTTACCCAGCCAGGACTTCTGCCCGTTGCTCGATCGGTCTTCGCTCATGGCGGTTACTCGTGTTCCTTGCAGGTATCGTGGGGTGAATCGTCTTCGTCGTCGGCGTACGGGTCGGGATGACCCAGTTCGGCAAGCAACTCTCGTTCCAGTGCTTCCATTTCCTCGGCTTCCTCATCGTCGATGTGGTCGTAGCCGAGCAGGTGCAGGCAGCCGTGGATGACCAGGTGCGCCCAGTGCGCTTCCAGGGACTTGCCCTGTTCGGCCGCCTCGCGCTCGACCACCGCCACGCAGATCACCAGATCGCCCAGCAGCGGGATGTCGAGCATGTCATCGGGGACGTCGGCCGGGAACGACAGCACGTTGGTGGCGTAGTCCTTGTGCCGGTAGGTGTGATTGAGTTCACGGCCTTCGGCTTCGTCGACCAGACGGATGGTCATCTCTGAGTCGGCGCTGCGCTGGCGCAGGGCCAGCTCGCACCAGCGGCGGAACAGTGTGTCATCGGGGGCGGCGGCATCCGTGGCCCGTTGCAGGTCAAGTTCAAGCATCGCGTTGGGTGCCTGCCGTGTTGTCCTGCTGGCGGTTCTCGAAGCGCTCGTAGGCTTCGACGATACGCTGGACCAGGGGGTGGCGCACCACGTCCTTGGGTTGGAAGTGGGTGAAACTGATGCCCGGTACACCGTCCAGCACGCTGATGACATGCGCCAGGCCGGACTTGGTGCCACGCGGCAGGTCGACCTGGGTGATGTCGCCGGTAATGACCGCCGTGGAGCCGAAGCCGATCCGGGTAAGGAACATCTTCATCTGTTCGACAGTGGTGTTCTGGCTTTCGTCGAGGATGATGAAGCTGTTGTTCAGCGTGCGCCCGCGCATGTAGGCCAGCGGGGCGATCTCGATCACCTGGCGCTCGATCAGTTTGGCCACGTGCTCGAAGCCGAGCATCTCGTACAGGGCGTCGTAGAGCGGGCGCAGGTAGGGGTCGATCTTCTGGGCGAGGTCGCCCGGAAGGAAGCCGAGCTTCTCGCCGGCCTCGACTGCCGGACGCACCAGCAGGATGCGCCGTACTTGCTCGCGTTCCAGCGCATCGACGGCACAGGCCACGGCCAGGTAGGTCTTGCCGGTACCGGCCGGACCGATGCCGAAGTTGATGTCGTTGCCGAGGATTTCCTTCACGTAGCGCTGCTGGTTGATCCCGCGTGGGCGGATCATGCCTTTGCGCGTGCGCAGGGAAACCGCCACTTCGTTGACCGCCGGGTTGGCCAGCGCCTCGACGGCGGATTCCTGAAGGAACAGGTGCACCATGTCTGGCGACAGCTCGGTGGCCTTGGTCTCGCGATAGAGGCGGCGCAGCAGTTGCTCGGCGGCAGAGGTGCTTTGCGGCTCGCCAATCAGTTCGAACTGATTGCCGCGATTGCGGATCTCGATGGCCAGGCGCTGTTCGATGAGGCGCAGGTGCTCGTCGAACTGCCCGCACAGGTTGGCGAAGCGGCGAGCCTCGAAGGGCTCGAGGAGAAAACGATGAGGTTCGATGGGTGCGTTCAAGGTTGTTTATAGCCGCCCGACGGCAATGGAGTTGGATTCAAGGATAACCCCACCGGCGAGCCTGCGAAAGCGCTGAAACGTTCAAGGCTCGCCGGGGCGGCGGCGATGTACGCTCAGCGGCTGGCGCGGCGCTGTGTCGGCGGCGGCCTGGTGCCTGGCGCTATGGTATAGTTTGCGGCTTCTTTACCCATGATTATTCCAGTCAAAAATGACCAAGCGTGAAGCCCCTATCTACAAAGTGATCTTTCTCAACCAGGGCCAGGTGTTCGAGATGTACGCCAAGCAGATCTACCAGAGCGATCTGTGGGGCTTTCTCGAGATCGAGGAGTTCGTCTTCGGCGAACGCACCCAGGTGGTGGTAGATCCGAGCGAAGAGAAGCTCAAGGCGCAGTTCGAAGGCGTGGTGCGCAGCTTTGTGCCGATGCATTCGATCGTGCGGATCGACGAGGTCGAGCGTCTGGGTACGCCGAAAATCAGCGAAGCGAAGGGTATGGGCAATGTGATGCCATTCCCGATGCCGATGCCGGAGAAGTAAGCGCTCGGCTCAGGGCGTTTGCGGCAGCGGCGAGAACGGCGTACGGCCCTCGGCGGATTGCAGCTCCAGCAGGTACTTGCGGAAGATCTGCCCGAGTACCTGGGTAGCCACTTCCAGCTCATCGCGGGGCATCTGGGCCGACACTTCGTCGGCCAGGTCCAGCGCATCTTCGGCGCCGTTGACGGCCGCCATTTTCAGCACGATGTAGGCCTGAACGTTGTTGGCAGCGACGCCTTCACCCTTGAAGAACATGCTGCCGAGGCGATACTGCGCTTCGGCATGGCCTTGCAGCGAGGCTTGTTCGAAGTAGTCGAGGGCTTGCTTGAGGTCGCGCGGGGTGTTGTTGCCGTCGTAGTAGAACTCGCCGAGTTCGAATTGCGCCTGGGCGTCACCGGACTTTGCCAGCGCCTGGCAGGCACTGATGGCCGCCGGCAGCTCTTCGGCGGGCGCAGAGAGCGTGCAGCGTCCCGTTGCCGGAATCAGCAACGAGTTACCGCCTGCCATGGCCAGCAGGGGCTGAAGTAGCAACAGGCAGCCCAAGGCAAGGGCGCGGCCAGCGCGGTTCATGGTGATCGACTTACCTCTGCGAAGCTGCGGCCAAAGTGTCTGGTGGCACATTATGGGATAAGCAGCGCCAACCTTACAAAGTCTTTACTCGATTTTCTGCTGATGCGCGGGAATTGAATGACGTTGTCGCTGGGCGGGCCCGCTCCCTGTAGGCGCGTGCCCGTCTGCGATCGAGCGCGAAGCGCTCGTAGAGTCTGAACGTGCGGTGTTTCAGAAACACCGCGTTTACTGGGGTTACTGCCGCTTCGTCCGAACGCGGCCCGGCCAGGTCGCAGGCAAGCCCGCTCCTACAGCTGGGCGAAGGCGCGCTCGGCCGCATCCAGAGTGATCTGCAGCTCTTTGTCACCGTGCGCAATCGAGGTGAAACCGGCTTCGAATGCGCTCGGCGCCAGGTACACGCCACCTTCGAGCATCAGGTGGAAGAAGCGCTTGAAGCGCTCGGCATCGCTGGCCATCACGTCGTCGAAGGTGACGATGTCGTCGGCGCCGCTGAAGTACAGGCCGAACATGCCGCCAGCCTGGGTGGTGACGAACGGTACGCCCGCCGCATCGGCGCGCTGCTGCAGGCCATCGAGCAGGCGGCCGGTGAAGGCGCTCAGTTCGTCATGGAAGCCCGGCCGGCTGATCAGCTTCAGGGTGGTCAGGCCGGCCGCCATGGCCAGCGGGTTACCCGACAGGGTGCCGGCCTGGTACACCGGGCCCAGCGGAGCGATCTGCTCCATGATGTGGCGTTTGCCCCCGAAGCAGCCGACCGGCATGCCGCCGCCGACGATCTTGCCGAAGGTCGACAGGTCCGGGGTCACCCCGTAGTGCGCCTGGGCGCCACCGAGGGCCACACGGAAACCGGTCATCACTTCGTCGAAGATCAGCACCACGCCATACTGGTCGCAGAGGCGGCGCAGGCCTTCGAGGAAGCCCGGCGCCGGCGGTACGCAGTTCATGTTGCCGGCCACCGGCTCGACAATGATGCAGGCCACTTCCTGGCCGACTTCGGCCAGCATCTGCTCGACCGCGGCAATGTCGTTGAACGGCAGGGTCAGGGTGTGTTTGGCGAACGCCGCCGGCACACCGGCCGAGCTCGGTACGCCCTGGGTCAGCAGGCCCGAGCCGGCTTTTACCAGCAGGCTGTCGGAGTGACCGTGGTAGCAGCCTTCGAACTTGATGATGCTGTCGCGGCCGGTGAAGCCACGGGCCAGGCGGATGGCGCTCATGGTCGCCTCGGTGCCCGAGCTGACCATGCGGACCATTTCCATCGATGGCACGATCGAGCAGACCAGGTCGGCCATTTCGGTTTCCATCGCGGTCGGCGCGCCGTACGACAGGCCATGTGCCAGTTGCTTGCGTACCGATTCCAGTACATCCGGGTGGCTGTGACCGAGAATCATCGGGCCCCAGGAACCCACGTAGTCGACATAGCGCTTGTCGTCCTCGTCGGTGACGTAGGCGCCTTCAGCATGCTTGAAGAATAGCGGGGTGCCACCGACGCTCTTGAACGCCCGCACGGGCGAGTTGACGCCACCGGGGATATGTTTCTGGGCATTGGCAAACAGCGTTTCGGAACGAGACATGTCGGGCTCTCTCAATCAGGCAGATGCGAACAGGGCGTTGAAGGCGCGGGCGCGGCGGGTGACTTCCTGCGCGCTGTCGGCGCCGAACAGCCCGTGAATCACCGCCAGCAGGTCGGCGCCATGGGCGACCAACGGGGCGGCGTTGTCCAGGGTGATACCGCCAATGGCAGTGATCGGCAAGGTGATCCGGGCCTTGGCCTGCTCGAGCAGCTCGAGGTTGGCCGCTGGCGCACCGGGTTTGGTCACGGAATTGAAGAAGCGGCCGAAGGCCACATAGCTGGCGCCATCTTTTGCCGCCTGTTCGGCCAGTTCCAGCTGGCCGTGGCAGGTAGCACCGACGATGGCCTCGCGGCCGAGCAGGGCACGGGCCGGCGGCAGTGCGCCGTCGCCCTGGCCGAGGTGTACGCCGACACCCAGGCGTGCGGCGAGTTCGGCGTCGTCGTTGATGATCAGGCGGGTCGGGTAGCGCTCGCAAAGTCTTGCCAGGGCTTCGGCCTCGCGCAGCCGGCGGGCTTCGTCCAGCCCCTTGTCACGGTATTGCAGCAGGGTCACGCCGCCGTCCAGGGCTGCCTCGACCCAAGGCAGGAAGCGCCCGGCGAGCAGTTGGCTGTCGGTGATGGCATACAAACCGCGTAACTTCATCAAGGGGCCTCGCAACGATTGATCAGGAACAGAAATCCAGCGGCAGCCGGCGCGGCACGAACTGGCCGTGGCCCAGTTGCTCGGCGTCGCGCAGGGTGCGCCAGGTGTAGTCGAGTGCCGAGCGCACCGCGCTGTGCAGTTGCTCGCCGAGGGCCAGGCGGCCGGCGAGGGCGCTGGCCAGGGTACAGCCGGAGCCGTGATAGCTGCCCGGCAGGCGTTGGCAGGTCCAGGTTTCGCGTTGGCCGTCGCGGCTGTAAAGACGGTTGTGGATTTCGTGCTCGTCGCCGTGGCCGCCAGTAATCAGCAGGTGCTTGACGAACGGCAGGAGTTTCTCGGCGCACTCGTCGGCCGTGCCCTCGGGCAGCTCGGCGAGGATCCGCGCTTCGGGCAGGTTCGGCGTGGCGATGGTGGCCAGCGGCAGCAGGCGTTCGCGCATGGCGTAGCCGACTTCATCCTTGCCCAGGCGGCCACCGCCGCCGGCGCGCAACACCGGGTCGCAGACCAGCGGCAGGTGCGGGTGCGCGCTGAGCAGTTCGACGACGGTGTCGACCATCTCCAGCGAGCCGAGCATGCCCAGCTTGACGGCGGCGACGCGCGAGTCGGCGAGCACCGCATTGGCCTGGGCCAGGACCCACTCGCGGTCGAGCACGCGGAAGTCGCTGACATTGACGGTATCCTGCACGGTCAGGGCGGTCACGGCCGGGGCGGCGTGGCAACCTTGCGCGAGCAGGGCTTCGATATCTGCCTGCAAGCCGGCACCGCCACTGGGGTCGTGGCCGGAGAGACAGAGGACAACGGGGCGGGAGCTGTAGGTATTCATGGTGCGCGAGCTTACCACCAAACGCTTTTCGCGCGTCTGCCGCTCGTGCGAAGTTTTCTGATCAAATGGTCAGGAAAATTTCTTTTGAGTTTCTGAAAGCTGCGCGCTAGAGCCTCTGCGTTAATTTTTCGTATAGCCGCTGGAAGTGACATAAGGCTATGCTAGAGTGCTCGGAAATCGATAACAGGCACTGCCGGATTTCGTCGTCTCAAACGGATAGGAGGCACCTCGACGCGACCGCACAGGCCATGCTGGGGCTGTATGCGCTATTTGCTGACCGTTTTGCTGTGCTGGCTGCCGCTGTTGGCCAGTGCCGTCGAATTCGACGATTCCACCCGTAGCGTGCCGCTGGGGCGGGTCATGCAGGTGTTCGAGGACCGCGACGGTTCGGCGAGCATCGCCCAGGTCAGTGCGGCCGACTTTGCCGAGCAGTTCCAGGCGCACCACAGCGACGTACTGAATGCCGGTTATTCGACCTCGGTGTTCTGGTTGCGCATCGACCTGCACTACACTGGCGCGGCGTCTGGCGGTGTGCGTAACTGGCTGCTGGAACTGGCCTATCCGCCCCTCGATCACCTTGAACTGTACCTGCCCGATGCGGCCGGTCATTACCGCCTGGCGCAACGCACCGGCGATGCCTTGCCGTATTCCAGCCGGCAGATTGCGCAGAACAACTACCTGTTCGAATTGCCGTTCGGTCCCGGCCAGGCCACCACGGTCTACCTGCGCCTGCACAGCGAAGGCTCGGTGCAGGCGCCGTTGACCCTCTGGGCCAGCAATGCCTACCTGCAAGCCCAGCCAACGCGCTTCTATGTGTTCGGGCTGATCTACGGTGCGCTGCTGGCCATGCTGCTGTACAACCTGTTCATCTATGTCAGCGTGCGCGACACCAGCTACCTCTATTACATCCTCTATATCGCTTCGTTCGGCCTGTACCAGGTGTCGGTCAACGGCGCCGGTGTGGAGTTCTTCTGGCCCGACAGCCCTTGGTGGGCGAACGCTGCGACGCCACTGTTCATCGGTGCATCCGGGCTGTTCGGCTGTCAGTTCGCCCGTAGCTTCCTGCAGATGGCCCGCCATAGTCGGCCGTTCGATCATCTGCTCAAAGGCTTGATGGCTTGCTCGGCACTGGTGATGTTGATGTCGCTGACCTTCAGTTATGGCATCGCCCTGCGTCTGGCCACGGCGCTGGCGCTGATGTTCACCGTGTGCATTTTCAGCGCTGGCTTGCTCGCCTGGTGGCGCGGCCTGCGCGTGGCGCGCTACTTCATCATTGCCTGGACGGCGTTCCTGCTCGGCGGCCTGGTCAACACACTGATGGTGCTCGGCTACCTGCCGAATGTGTTCCTCACCATGTACGCCAGCCAGATCGGCTCGGCGCTGGAAGTCTGCCTGTTGTCGCTGGCGCTGGCCGACCGCATCAACAGCATGCGCGAAGAACAGGCGCGCACCCTGCGCCAGACCGGCGAGACCCTGGAGCGGCTGAACCAGGAACTGGCCCACAGCAACCGGCTCAAGGACGAGTTCCTGGCCACCGTGACCCACGAACTGCGCACGCCGATGAACGGCGTGATCGGCTCGCTGGAGTTGATGCAGACGGTGTCGATGGACCAGGAACTGAGCCAGTACCAGCACACCGCCAGCGCCGCCGCGCAGAACATGATGCGCATGGTCGACGACATCCTCATCCTTACCGAGTTGCAGGCCGGGCGCCTGCACGCGCAGCCGGAACTGTTCAGCGTGCGCGGCTTGCTCCATGAGCTGCGCATCCGCTTCCTCCCGCATGCGCTGGAGAAGGGCCTGTTCCTCAATCTGGATGCCGCGGCAGAGCTGCCCGACACGGTCTATGGCGATCGGCACAAGCTGTCGCTGTGCCTGAGCTACCTGCTCGACAACGGCATCAAGTTCACCCATCGCGGCGGCGTGCTGGTGCAGGTACGCGCCAGCTGCATGAGCCCGCAGCACCTGACCCTGACCTTTAGCGTGCGTGACAGCGGCATCGGCTTTACCTGTCTGGACGAGGCCATGCTCTATCAGCGCTTCTTCCAGATGGACGGCTCGATGACCCGCGAATACGGTGGCCTCGGAATCGGCCTGGCGATCTGCTGGCAACTGGCCGAGCTGATCGACGGTCGTTTGCAGCACGAGTCGCGGCCGGGCGAGGGCAGTTGCTTTGAACTGAGCCTGCAGGCGCAGGTGCCGGCCGGGTTTGCCGCGGCCCTGGAGCGCGGGGCATTCCCCGGCTGATTCGGCGCAATTGCCGCTTTGAGGCGGGAACGGGAAGTGCTTCACTGGGTTTTCAGTCACGTCCGGATTTGCCAGGGAGCCGCCGATGAACCTGCACCAGTACGCTGAAACCCACGAAGTCAGCAACCAGCCGCCATCGCTCGATGGCGCCAACCTGTACCGCCTCGACTTGCCGCTGCAACAATGGTCGAAGCGCTATGGCGCGGGCTGGGCCGAGTCGCGGATCGACGCCTACGGCGCCCTGGCCGGAGGCCCGCTGATGGCCGCCGGCTTCCTGGCCAACGAGAACAAGCCGCGCTTCCTCAGTCATGACCGCTATGGTCACCGCATTGACCTGGTGGAGTTTCACCCGGCCTATCACGAGCTGATGCGCACGGCCATCGAGCATGGCCTGCCGTCGCTGCCGTGGGCCGAGCCGCGCGCCGGCGCCCACGTTGCCCGCGCCGCGCTGACCTACCTGCACAGCCAGGCCGAGGCCGGCAGCGGCTGCCCGCTGACCATGACCTTCGCTGCCGTGCCGGCGCTGAAGCTGCAAGCGGAGCTGGCGCAGTACTGGCTACCCAAGGTGCTGGCCAGCGAATACGACCCGCGCAATCTCGGTGACCGGCATAAAGTCGGCGTGACCCTGGGCATGGCGATGACCGAGAAGCAGGGCGGCACCGACGTGCGCGCCAACACCACCCGTGCCTATCCGGTCGGCGCGGCGGGGCCAGGGCAGGCGTATGAGCTGGTCGGGCACAAGTGGTTCTGCTCGGCGCCGATGTGCGACGCCTTCCTCACCCTGGCGCAAACCGACAAGGGCCTGAGCTGTTTCCTGCTGCCGCGCCACCGGCCGGACGACACGCGCAACGAGTTCTATATCCAACGCCTGAAGAACAAGCTCGGCAACTGTTCCAATGCCTCCAGCGAGGTGGAGTTCCGCGGTGCCCTGGCCTGGATGATCGGCGAGGAAGGTCGCGGCGTGCCGACCATCATCGAGATGGTGGCGATGACCCGCTTCGATTGCATGGTTGGCTCCAGCGCGCTGATGCGCCAGGCCCTGACCCAGGCGGCGCATCACTGCGCGCACCGCCGGGTCGGTGGGCGGCTGCTGGCCGCGCAGCCACTGATGCAGAACGTGCTCGCCGACCTGGCCCTGGAAAGCGAAGCGGCGCTGGCCCTGAGCCTGCGCATGGGGCATGCCCTCGACCAGCCCGATGACCCGCATCAGGCGCGCTTTGCCCGGCTGGTGACGGCGGTGGGCAAATACTGGATCTGCAAACGGGCGCCGGCGATGATCAACGAGGCCGCCGAATGCCTGGGCGGCGCCGGTTATGTGGAAGACAGCATTCTGCCGCGGCTATACCGCGAGGCGCCGGTCAACTCGACCTGGGAAGGCTCCGGCAACGTGCAGTGCCTGGACGTGCTGCGCGCCCTGTCGAAAGAGCCCGGCGTGCTCGACTCGCTGTTCGCCGAACTCGGCGATGGGCATGGCGATCCACGTCTGGCCGCGCATATCGGCAACCTGAAAAGCGCCTTTGCCGACAGCGGCGACGTCCAGTACCGCGCCCGTCAGCTAACCGAGGACATCGCTGTCGGCTTGCAGGCCAAGCTGCTGCTGGAGGCCGGCAACGCGGCCGTCAGCGATGCGTTCATTGCCAGCCGGCTGGGTGGCAATGGCCGGGTTTACGGGGTATTGCCGCGTGGCGTCGACGTGGCGGCGCTGGTGCAGCGCTCGACGCCGAACTGGCCGCTCTAACGGGCGTGCCTTTGCCGACGGATGTAGGCAAGATGGACGCATGCATGTCAGACAGGAAGTACATTGTGAGCCGTACCGATGAAGCCTTCGTTGTCGTAGAAACCGCCGAGCAAGCCGTCGATCGTCTGGCGGCGCTGCACGAACACGCCACTGCGGCCCTGAGCCAGGCGCTCAAGCGCTACCTCAAGGACCGCACCGAGCCGAATGCGCAGGAGCGCGCACAGTTCCGCTACCCCGAGCTGCGCCTGACCTATCAGTATCACGGCGAAGTGCCGGCAATCACCCGCGCCTACGCCAAGGTGCAGTTGCCGGGCACCTACAGTGTCACCGTGACCCAGCCGGCGGCGTTCCGTGGTTATCTGCTGGAGCAACTGCGGCCACTGATGCGCGATTTCACCGTGATGGTCGAAGTCGGCGTCAGCCAGCAGAATATCCCGTATCCGTATGTGGTCGAGCAGGGCGATGAACTGGCTGGCACCGGCATCACCGCCGCCGCGCTGGCGCGGGTGTTCCCCAGCACCGACCTGTCGGCGGCTACCGACGGCATTGCCGACGGCCTGTACGACTGGGCCAACGTCGACCCGCTGCCGCTGGCGCTGTTCGACGCGGCGCGGGTGGACTTCTCGCTGCGCCGCCTGGTGCATTACACCGGCAGCGACTGGCGTCATGTGCAGCCGTGGATCCTGCTGACCAACTACCACCGCTACGTCGACCAGTTCATCAGCCACGGGCTGGAGCAGTTGCGCGACGACCCGCGTTTCGTGCGCATGGTGTTGCCAGGCAATGTGGTGATCGAAAAGGCCATGGACAATGGCGAAGCCCAGGCGCTGGTGGCCGGGGTGGTCTGGCACCGTTACCAGATGCCGGCTTATCACCTGATTGCTGCCGATGGCGATGGCATCACCCTGGTCAATATCGGCGTCGGCCCGTCCAACGCGAAAAACATCACCGACCACCTCGCCGTGCTGCGTCCGCATTGCTGGTTGATGATCGGCCACTGCGGTGGCCTGCGCCAATCGCAGACCATCGGCGACTACGTGCTGGCTCACGCCTATATGCGCCGCGACGGGATTCTTGACCGCGTGGTCCCGCCGAACATTCCGATTCCAGCCCTGGCCGAAGTGCAACTGGCGTTGCAGGAAGCCGCCGCGCAGGTGACCGGCGAACGTGGCGACGAGTTGAAAAAGCGCCTGCGCACCGGCACCGTGCTGACCTACGACGACCGTAACTGGGAGCTGCGCTGGGCCCAGGAACGCCCGCTGATCAACCTGTCACGGGCGGTGGCGGTGGACATGGAAAGCGGCACTATCGCCGCCCAGGGTTACCGTTTGCGGGTGCCCTACGGCACCTTGCTGTGCGTTTCCGACAAGCCGCTGCACAGCGAGATCAAGCTGCCGGGGGCGGCCAACGCCTTCTATAACCGGGCGGTCAGCCAGCACCTGAAGATCGGTATTGCCGCACTTGACCTGCTGCGCACCGAACTCAACTCGCTGCACTCGCGTAAACTGCGCAGCTTTGATGAGCCGCCGTTCCGTTGAGGCCCCATGTCGTTACCCCCTCGCAAACCGCCGCGTCGCCCCGCGGCGAAACCTTCAGCCCCGCGTCGCCAGGCCAAGGCGCCGCCGGCTGAGCCGCGGCTGATCCTGTTCAACAAGCCGTTCGACGTGCTGACTCAGTTCAGCGACGGCGAGGGCCGGGCCACCCTCAAGGACTACATCGCCATCCCCGGCGTGTACCCCGCCGGGCGCCTGGACCGCGACAGCGAGGGCTTGCTGCTGCTGACCAACGATGGCCAGTTGCAGGCACGCATTGCCGACCCGAAGCACAAGTTGCCGAAAACCTATTGGGTACAGGTGGAGGGCGAGCCGAGCGCAGAACAGCTGCAACG
Organism: Pseudomonas sp. SDI; assembly: GCF_003105155.1. Lineage (GTDB taxonomy): Bacteria > Pseudomonadota > Gammaproteobacteria > Pseudomonadales > Pseudomonadaceae > Aquipseudomonas. Next base: position 135,690 of record NZ_QETK01000007.1, read on the forward strand.
CTTGCGCGAGGGCGTAGAGTTGAACGACGGCATGACCTTGCCGGCCGAAGCGCGCCAGCTCGATGAACCGGAGCTCTGGCCGCGCAACCCGCCGGTACGCTTTCGTAAAAGCGTGCCGACCAGCTGGCTGGAACTGATTATTCGCGAGGGGCGTAACCGCCAGGTGCGGCGCATGACCGCGGCGGTCGGCTTGCCGACCCTGCGCCTGGTGCGCGTGCGGATCGGCGACTGGAGCCTGGAGGGCCTGGAACTCGGCCAGTGGCGCGAGGTACCGGCGCGGCGCTAGACGCCTTCGATGAAGCCGATCACCACGCTTTTGATGATGAAGGCGAGGATGCCCAGGCCCAACACGAAAAACAGGATGAAGGTGCCGAACTTGCCGGCTTTGGATTTCTTCGCCAGGTCCCAGACGATGAAACCCATGAAACCAATCAGGAGGGTGACCAGGATGGTCATCATCCACTCTTCGAACAACGCAGGATCCATCGATTTTCTCCGGCAGGTTGAGGCGCGCGATTATACGCCGCTGCTGCCGGGCTGACTAACGCAGGTGTGTCAGCGGCAGTTCGGTGCTGGCCAGCACCTGGTTGAGGACGAAGCTGGAGCGCACGCTGGTGACCCCTTCGATACGGGTCAGGTGGCCGAGCAGCAGCTTCTGGTAATGGTCCATGTCCGGCACCACCACCTTGAGCTGGTAGTCGGCGTCCATCCCGGTGACCAGGCTGCATTCGAGCACCTGCGGCAGGCTGCGGATGGCGGCCTCGAAGGTTTCGAAACGCTCGGGGGTGTGCCGGTCCATGCCGATCAGCACATAGGCGGTGAGGCTCAGGCCAAGCTTCTTGCGGTCGAGCAGGGCGACCTGGCGATTGATGTAACCGTCGTCTTCCAGCTGTTTGACCCGCCGCGAACACGGCGAGGGCGAGAGGCCGATGCGTTCGGCCAGTTCCTGATTCGAGATGCGCGCATCGCGCTGCAATTCGGCAAGAATGCTCAGGTCATAGCGATCTAGTTTGCTCATGGCTAAGGCCTTTTCTGTTTGGATTGCTGTGAATTATGATTCCTTAGCTAAAAATTGCGCAAGTAATGTTTTTAAGCGCAATTTTCGCAATCCTCTGCCGCAGGTATTTCCCTAACATGGGCACCAGAATCACTGCCCGGACATCAGTCCACAGCGGTCGACCCAATCAGGTCGACGGCGGCCAGCAACCCCACCGGGTTGTGTTCGGCCCCCGGGCTACACACTGTCTACCAGACGGCGTGAGGTGAGCCGGGGCCACAAGCGCCGAGCACGGACAAAATTCTCGAAGGGGGGCCACAAGGCCTCCCTTTTTTATTGCCGGCGATATTTCATCCGGCGGCACATCCGGCGTGGCAGGCGGGCTGCTAGAGTGTGCGGCAGACCGTGGGTGGTTTTGGCCATGAGAGGAATAGCATGAAGTCGCGCATCTGGCATCTGGCCGGTGTTGGTTTGTTCTGTATGAGCATGGGCGTTCTGGCGCAGGGCGAGCAGGGTGCTGCTGCGTCGCCGCTGCAATCGAAGCCGGACGAAGTCCGCCAGACCCAGGAACCGCGCCAGGGCTATTACCAGGACATCCCGCGGGGCAACCCCAATGGCCGTAATCCGCACTGGCAGGCCGGCGGGCCGGGCCAGCGTCCGGGCGATTCGAACTGGCAGGGCCGGCCCGACGGGCATGGCAATGGCTGGGGGCCGGGGCCGCAGTATCGGCCGGGGCACCAGATCGATCGGTTCCCGGAGCAGTCCTGGCGGGTACCGTACCGTGGCAACGACTACTTCTATTCCGGCGGGTACTGGTACCGCCCGCAGGGTTCGCGCTATGTGGTCGTGACGCCGCCGTATGGCGTGCGGGTGGGGTATCTGCCGAACTATGCCCGTGAGGTGTGGATTGGCAATGCGCTGTTCTTTCTGGCCGCGGGCACCTATTACCAGTACCTGAACGACAGCCGCGAGTATGTGGTGGTCAACCCGCCGGTAGCACCTGTGCCGCCACCGGTGAATAGCGGCTATGACGTGATTGCCTACCCAGCGTACGGGCAGGGGCCGCAGCAGGTCGAGCAGGACCGTTACGCGTGTTATCGCTGGGCGGTGGAGCAGACCGGGTTCGACCCGGCGGCCGCCACCTATGCGCCAGCGCCACAGGTGCTGGACAACTACCGGCGGGCGTTAGGGGCCTGCTTGGGTGGGCGGGGGTATAGCGTTCAGTAGGGGGTGGAACCCATCGCGGGACGAGGCCCTCAAGATGAGCTCACCGGATCGGCATGCACCAGCACCTCGGCCTGTGGATATCTGGCCTTGATCGCCGCCGCTGCTTCATCGCTCAGCGCATGCGCGCGAGTCAGCGACAACTCGCCCGGCAGTTCCAGGTGCACCTGCACGAACCAGTGGCTGCCCGACACCCGCGTGCGCAAGTCATGCGCACCGAGCACGCCGGGTACTGCCAATACCCGCGCAAGCATGTCGTTGCCGACCTCACTGCCCAGCTCCTTGTCCATCAGCGTCGCCGTACTTTCTCGGGCAATCTGCAGCGCGCTCCAGAAGATATACAGCGCAATGCCCAGGCCGAAGTAGGCATCCAGCTGCGGCCAGCCGTAGCCGGCCAGCACCAGCGCGATCAGGATGCTGCCGTTGAGCAGCAGGTCGGAGCGGTAGTGCAGCGAGTCCGCACGCACCGCGGTGGAGCCGGTCAGCCGGATTACCCGCTGTTGCAGCAGCAACAACGCCACCGTGAGCAGCAGCGAGAGAATCATCACCATGATCCCCACCGTGGCGTCACCCAGCGGCTGCGGGTTCTGCAAGCGTTCGTAGGCCTGCACCGCGATCAGCACCGCACTCACCGCGATGAACAACGCCTGGGCCATCCCTGCCAGGGCTTCGGCCTTGCCGTGGCCGAAGCGATGGTCGTCGTCGGCCGGGCGCAACGCGTAATGCACCGCCAGCAGATTGAGGAACGACGCCACCCCGTCGAGTAGCGAATCGGTCAATCCGGCCAATAGGCTGATCGAGCCGCTCAGCCACCAGGCCACGGCCTTGGTAACGATCAGGATACTGGCCACGGCCAGCGAGGCGCGGGTGGCCAGGCGCAGCAGGCGCGCATGTTGGGCAGTCGTGCTCATCGGCCTTGACGTCCTTGCGTGGGGGGATCAGGCGGCAGGTTTGAGGCCATACATCGCCAGTTGTTCGACGCTGCCCGTGTGCTGGATCAAGCGTGGGTCGTTCAGCGGCAGGCGTTGGCCCAGCTCGCGGTGCAGAATGGCTTGCAGGCGGGCGTTGTCAACGTTGCCATCGGCGCCGATGGCTTCCTGGAGTTTCTCCGGGGCCACCTGCGCCCTGGTGCCGCCCGGCAGGTAGATGGCGCCGGTGGCGAAGTCGATGCCGATGGCGATCAGGCCGGGGATGACAAAGAACAGGATGCCGATGGCATCCAGGGCAACGATCACCGGGTCGACCCGGCCTTCGATCTGCCCGCGACGGTCCGGGTAGAACAGGGTGCCGCAGGCCGTCAGCTGGGTCAGCAGGGCCACGGTCAGTACACCACCGGTGACACGCAAGGGAATACGCATGTGAATCTCCGCAAAGAAGGTCGCAATCAATACCGGCAAATGGCCGGTGTCTGAAGGTAAGACCATGATAAGCCAGGCCAGGTTCGCCGTTATACTCGGCCGATTGTTTGAGGGCTACCATGATTTCATTACCGATCGACGCCGCACTGCCTGCCTTGCGTGAAGCGCTGTCGCGCCGGCACGAGGCCGTACTCGAAGCGCCGCCCGGCGCCGGCAAGACCACTCGCGTACCGTTGGCCTTGCTTGATGAGCCGTGGCTGGCCGGGCAACGCATCCTGATGCTCGAACCGCGCCGGCTGGCGGCCCGTGCCGCCGCCGAGCGGCTGGCCAGCGAGTTGGGCGAGGCCGTAGGCGAGACAGTCGGTTACCGTATCCGCCTGGACAGCAAGGTCGGCCCGCGTACCCGCATCGAAGTGGTCACCGAAGGGATTCTCACCCGCCGCCTGCAGGACGACCCGGCGTTGGAAGGCGTGGGCCTGCTGATCTTCGACGAGTTCCACGAGCGCAGCCTGGACGCCGACCTGGCCCTGGCGCTGAGCCTCAATGGTCGCGAGCTGCTGCGCGATGTGCCGCTGAAGATCCTGTTGATGTCGGCCACGCTGGAAGGCGCGCGCCTGTCGGCACTGCTCGACGATGCACCCGTGGTCAGCAGCGAAGGGCGTATGTTCCCGGTGCAGATACGCTGGGGGCGACCGTTCCAGCCAGGCGAGTTCATCGAGCCACGGGTGGTCGACAGCGTGTTGCAGGCTCTGGCCGACGAAAGCGGCAGCCTGCTGGTGTTCCTGCCGGGGCAGGCGGAGATTCGCCGGGTGCATGGTGCCTTGCAGGACGCCCTCGGCCAGCGCACCGACCTCCTCCTGTGTCCGCTGCACGGCGAGCTCGACCTCGCCGCTCAGCGCGCCGCCATCGACACGCCGCCGGCCGGCCTGCGCAAGGTGGTGTTGGCCACCAACATTGCCGAGACCAGCCTGACCATCAATGGCGTGCGCGTGGTGATCGACGCCGGGCTGGCGCGAGTGCCGCGCTTCGATCCGGGCAGCGGCATGACCCGCCTCGACACCCAGCGGATCTCCCGCGCCAGTGCCACCCAGCGTGCCGGCCGCGCCGGGCGACTGGAGCCGGGGGTGTGTTACCGGCTCTGGTCGGAGGCCCAGCACGATCAGCTGGCCGCTTATGGCAGTGCGGAAATCCTCCAGGCCGACCTCGCCGGCCTGGCCCTGCAACTGAGCCGCTGGGGCGTGGCCCCGGCGCAACTGCGCTGGCTCGACCTGCCGCCGGCTGCCGCTTATGCCCAGGCCCAGGACTTGCTGGTGCGTCTCGGCGCGCTGCCGCCCGAGCAGTTGCTGAGCCTGACCCGCCACGGTCAGGCGATGGCCGAACTGCCGGCGCACCCGCGCATCGCCCACCTGCTGCTGCGCGGCCAGGATCTGGGCCTGAGCGCGATGGCTTGCGATGTTGCTGCCTTGCTCGGCGAGCGCGACATCCTGCGCGGCGGCGGTGCCGACCTGCATACCCGGCTGAGCCTGCTCAGCGGCGAAAGCCGTGGCGTGCGTGGCAGCCAGGGCGGCGTGCAGCGGGCCCGGCAGTTGTCGCGGCAGTACCGCGGCTACCTGCGTGGCCAACCCGCCAATGCGCTTAGCGACCCGGAGCATCCGCGCTGGCTCGGCGCCTTGCTGGCGCTGGCCTATCCCGACCGCGTCGCCCAGCAGCGGCGTGCCGGCGGCGCTGAGTACCGCCTGGCCAATGGCCGTGCGGCGCTGTTCGGTGAGGCCGATGCCTTGATGAAACATCCATGGCTGGTAGTGGCCGACCTTGGCAGCCGTCAGGGCCAGCGCGAAGAGCGCATCTACCTGGCGGCCGAGTTCGACCCGACGTTGTTCGACGGCGTACTGGCCGAGCAGGTACGCAACGTCGATCAGTTGGAGTGGGACGAGCGCGAGAACGTGCTGCGCGCTGAGCGTCAGCGCAAGGTGGGCGAGCTGGTGTTGAGTCGCGAGTCGCTGACCGGCCTGGACGACGACGCGCGGGCCAAGGCCTTGCTGGAGCTGGTCCGGCGCAAAGGCCTGGAACTGCTCAGCTGGACCCCGGAACTGCGCCAGTGGCAGGCGCGGGTTGCCTTGCTAAGGGCGCTGGACCTGAGCGCGGGTGGCCAGAGCGAATGGCCGGACCTGAGCGACGCCGCGCTGCTGGCGAACTTGGCCGAATGGTTGCAGCCGTACCTGGGCAAGGTGACTCGGCTAAGCCATTTCGCTCAGCTCGACCTGTCGTCGATGCTGCGTAACCAGCTGCCGTGGCCGCTGCCGCAGCGTCTGGACGAGTGTGCGCCGACTCACCTGAGCGTGCCGTCGGGTTCGAACATTCGCCTGGATTACAGCGAGCACCCGCCGGTGCTGGCGGTGCGTCTGCAGGAGCTGTTCGGCCTGGCCGAAACCCCACGCATTGCCCAGGGTCGCCAGCAGGTATTGCTGCACCTGTTGTCACCGGCGCGCCGACCGGTGCAGGTGACGCAGGACCTGGCGAACTTCTGGCGCAGCACCTACAGCGAGGTGAAGAAGGACTTGAAGGGGCGCTACCCCAAGCACTACTGGCCGGATGATCCGCTGGTGGCCGAGGCCACCGCGCGGGCCAAACCGCGCAAGTAGCGTTGTTTACTGCGCCGGCTCCAGCGTGGGCTCCGGCGGTTCCGGCAGCAGCAGGCGCGCCATCACCGGCAGGTGATCGGAGATTTCCAGGGTGTCCTGTTGCAGCACTTGAGCCTTGACCCGCTTCAGTTTCGGGCTGTGGAACAGGTAGTCGAGGGTGCGATCCGGGCCTTGCAGGCGCGTGTCGTTGGGGAAGTGGGTCAGCCAGTCGGCGCGCTCGGCACCGCTGGCTTCTGCGTTGCTTGGGATCATTGGGTATTTGTCCCAGAGCAGGTGCAGGTCGCTGTCCGGCGCGTAGTGCTGGCGCTGCTCCGGGCTGAGGCGGCGGTACTGGCCGAGCGGCAGCAGGTTGAAGTCGCCGCCGATCAGCCACGACGTACCCTGGCCTTCGAGCTTGTCGAGCAGGCGGACGACCCGTTCGAGCTGCTGGCGTTGCAGGTCGCTGCCCTGTTCATAGCGCGCCAGGCGGGTGTTGAGCACGGCCAGCTTGCTACCGTCGGTGAGCGGCAGGTAACTGGCCAGTATGGCGTGTTGCGGGTGCAGCAGGCGGCTGAGGACATGGCTGCTATTGCTTGGCAACGAGATGCGTCGGGCCTGTTCGATCGGGTAGCGGCTGAGGGTGGCCAGGGTCCGGCCGACGCTGCCGGCGATGTGCCTGTCGGGAACGAAATCGGCTTTCCATTCGTAGGTCTGGACGGCGCAGGGGTAGAGGTCGGCGAGGCGTTCGCGCAGCAGGGCGAGCTGGTCCTGGTAGTCGCTGGCCTTGGCGTTATTGTCCAGTTCTTGCAGCAGGACCAGGTCTGGCGCTTCGGCGCGGATTACCCGTGCCACTTCGTCGAGGTTGAAGGCCAGGTCTTGCGAGGTGGGGCGGGTGTCGCTGCCGGCGCCTTCGTCGTACCAGAACACGTAGCGTTTGCCGGCCAGGTACTGCACGTTCCAGGTCATCACCTTCAGCGCCTGGCCGGGCACCAGCGGTTTGGCCGGGCCGGTGCAGGCCACCGGCAGCACCTCGCGCGGTTCGGCTTGCCAGCTCGACTGCCAGGCCAGCAGCCAGAGCAGGGCGACGATCAACAGCAGGGTCAGCAGGGCGTTGCGCAGGAATCGGGTCATGGGCTCGGCTTGTTCGCGTGTGACGCCTGAGCATAACCGAGACCGTTGGTCTGCTCCTAGGTGGTTCACCTGAACGTCCGTGGGTACAGGATTTACCCAGCATCCAGCAGGCATTCAATCGCTTGCAGTGCAGTCACAAGCGCGCTGTCGAGATGATCTGAAGCATGACGCGGGTTAGCAGACCGGAGACGGAGGAACCCACCGATCAGGACCCGGAACGCTCCACCGCTGGCTCGCTGATCAGCATGTACAGGCGGAACATCACCACGCTGCTGAACAACTGAAGGAGCCCGTTAGCGCTGTTCACCAGCACTTCCAGCAACGGGTTACGCGGTTCCGGCAGCAGCATCAAACTCACGCCATCGATCAGCCACAGCGGCACCAGCACGCCCAGCATGCACACCAGAATCCGCCAGAAATTGCCGGTAGTCATCTGGAAGCTCTCACGCATCGCCGCGATCGGCGTCAGCCCGCGCAGGAACAGCAGGTACTCGGCAAACACCAGGTTGATCATCACCCAGATGCCCGGAAGGATGAACAACGCCACACCGGCCATGATCAACAACGAACTGAGCATCACCAGCAGGGCAAAGCTCGGCCACATGCGCATGGCCACCGCCAGCAGGTTGCGCTTGAGCGGTTCGTGGCCATCGCTGCGGGCGTCGAGGTAGAGAATCAGCGCGCCGGTATACAGCGGGTAGAACAGCAGGCTGACCAGCATGCCGAAGGCCGGCGAGGCATCCTCGCCCAGCTGTGCATACAGCAGCTGCGAAGACAACGCTTCGAGGAACACCAGCGGCAGGCACAGCTTGGCGATGCTGAGCAGGTGGCGGCGGAAGAAGTACAGGGAGTCTCGCAGAACGCTAAGCGGATTCATCGGTCGATATCGCAGTGGAAAAAGCAGGCCGTCACTTTAGCCCAGCACCCCAACCTGAACAAAGTTTCATGCGGAACAAGCATTGAATCGTCGATGCGGGTTCCCCATCTTCAGTACACCCGAATTCTTTTCGGCAATCCCACGAGGTCGCCCATGAACCACGAAGAACAATCCTTGATCGATGGGCTGTTTGCCCGTCTCAAACACGCCGAAACCGAAGGCGCGCCACGCGATGCCCAAGCTGAGCAGGTGATCGTCGAACACCTGCGCCAGCAAGGCGCGGCACCGTACTACATGGCGCAGGCGATCCTGGTGCAGGAAGCCGCGATCAAGCAATTGAATGAACAGAACAAACAGTTGCAGGCCGAACTGGAGCGGGCCAAGGCGCAGGCCGCCGCCAGCGCGCCACAGAGCAGTGGCGGCTTTCTGTCGAGCATCTTCGGCAGCGGCACCCGCCCGCCAGAGCCACAAAGCCAGGGCTTCGCCCGCCCGGCCTCGGCGCCCGCCGCAAGCAGCGTCGGCGGTTGGCGTGAGCCGGCCGGCAATGGCTTCGGCAACCCGGCCGCCGCGCCGCAGCAAGGCTTCAATGCCGCACCGGCTGCCGCGCCGGCCCGTGGCGCTGGCAGCAGCTTCCTCGGTGGCGCCCTGCAAACCGCCGCCGGCGTAGCCGGTGGGGTGATGCTGGCGCAAGGCATCAGCAGCCTGTTCAACCACCACGCGCAGCCGCAAGAGGTGGTCGAGGTGATCAAGGAAGAGCCAGCGCCCGCCAGCGACACCGGCGGCTGGGGCAGCAACGACGAGCAGCGCCTGAGCGCCGACACCGGCGGCTACGGCAACGACCAGGGCGGTTTCGCCAACACCGACTATAGCGACGACGGCGGCTTCTTCTCCGACGACGATTCCTACGTCTGACCCCGCGATCCGCCCGCGTGCATACCCGCGCGGGCCTCGGGCTGGCATACTGTTCGCCGAACCGGCGCGGACAGCGTGGCCGGCCCTGGGTGTCATGAGGAAGTGCGGTGAAGAAGATTGCGGTGTTCGCCGATGTGCAGAACCTCTACTACACCGTGCGCCAGGCGTATGGCTGCCATTTCAACTACGCGGCGTTCTGGGCCGATATCAGCCAGCACGGGCAGATCGTCGAAGCGGTTGCCTATGCCATCGACCGTGGCGACAGCAAGCAACAGCAGTTTCAGCAGATCCTGCGTAACCTGGGCTTCACGGTCAAACTCAAACCCTATATCCAGCGCAGCGACGGCTCGGCCAAAGGCGACTGGGACGTCGGCATCACCCTGGATGTGATCGACGCCGCGCCGCGGGTCGACGAGGTGGTGCTGGCCTCCGGCGATGGTGATTTCGACCTGTTGCTCGAGCGCGTCATCAGCCGCCACGGTATCCCCGCCGTGGCGTACGGCGTCCCCGGCCTGACGGCCAATTCCCTGATTCGCGCGGCCAGCCGCTACGTGCCCATCGAAGGCGCGTTGCTGCTCAAGCACTGAGTGTATCCCCGAGGTTTTTTGTGGAACGTATTGCAGTCATCGACTTTGAAACCACCGGCATTTCCCCTGGCCGCCAGTGCCGGGCCACGGAAGTGGCGGTGGTGATGCTCGAACGCGGGCGCATCGTCGAACGCTACCAGAGCCTGATGAACGCGGGCCTGCCGGTACCGGCCTTCGTCGCCGGGCTCACTGGCATCACCACGGCGATGCTGCGTAGCGCACCGCCGATCGAGCGGGTGATGAACGAGGTGGCCGAGTTTGTCGGCAGCACGCCGCTGCTGGCGCACAATGCCTCGTTCGACCAGAAGTTCTGGGATTACGAGCTGGCGCAGATCGGCCGTAGCCGCAGCCAGTCGTTCGCCTGTTCGATGCTGCTGGCGCGACGCCTGCTGCCCGGCGCGCCGAACCACAAGCTTGGCACCCTGACCCGCTGGGCCGGCCTGCCGGACACCGGCACCGCGCACCGGGCCATGGCCGATGCCGAGATGGCCGCCAACCTGGCCCAGCACCTGGCCGGCCAGCTGCGCCAGCAGCACGGCCTGAGCGAGGTGTCGCACCAGCTGTTCTGCAGCTTGCAGAAGGTCCCGGCGGCGAAGCTCGCCGAAACCCTCCTGCGCTACCGCTAGGGCTTCTTGCCGTTGCCGTTCAGGTGATCGAGCGGCACCCGCCGCTCGACCGCGCTGGAGAGAATGATCGAGGTCTTGCTGAAGCCGAATTGGGCGACGCGGTTGATCAGGTCTTCCAGCTCCGGCATCGAGCCAACGGCGGCCTGCATGATCACACAGGGGTCGCCGGTAACCCGGTGGCATTCGGTGAGTTGCGGAATCTGCGTGAGTTCTTCGTAGGCCTGCTGATTGCCGTGGCTGGTCAGGCGCAGTTCAATCACGCACTGGATTGGCAGGCCGATCTTGCTCATGTCGACCTTGGCCTGGTAGCCGGTGATCACCCCGCTGGCCTCAAGCTTCGCGACTCGCTCGGCAACCGCCGGCGCAGACAGGTTGACCTTGCGCGCCAGCTGGGCGAAGGAGGCGCGGCCGTTGTCCAGCAGGGCAGCGAGGAGTATGCGATCGTACTTGTCCATGGAGACCTGTTCAGTGGTTTCGAAAAAGTGGCATATGCGCAAAATATCCTTTTTTTCGAAAGCCGGGGCTGCGGATAAAAAGGTTTTGCCGCTTATGTTTGCGCTGACGCCTTTCTAAACTAATGCTCCAAAGACACGAATTCGAGCCCCCCATGCCTGCCTCCCGTCGCTTTCCCTTGTTGCTGATCGGCGCGTTCCTCGCCCTGTACCTGGTGTGGGGCTCGACCTACCTGGTAATCCGCATCGGCGTCGAGTCGTGGCCGCCGCTGTTGATGGCCGGGGTGCGCTTCCTGATTGCCGGTAGTTTGCTCTATGGCTTCCTGCGCTGGCGCGGGGTGCCGGCGCCGAGCTGGCCGCAATGGCGTGCTGCCGGCATCATCGGCATTCTGCTGCTCAGTTGCGGAAACGGCGGGGTAACGGTGGCCGAGCACGCCGGGGTCGCCTCGGGCGTGGCCGCCCTGGCGGTGGCCACGGTGCCGTTGTTTACCCTGCTCTTCGGACTGTTCTTCGGCCAGCGCACTACCCGCCTGGAGTGGGCCGGGATCGTCATGGGCCTGGCCGGTATCGGTTTACTCAACCTTGGTTCGAACTTGCAGGCCAGCCCGCTGGGGGCGGCGTTGATCCTGTTCGCGGCGGCCTCCTGGGCCTTCGGTTCGGTGTGGAGCAAAAGCCTGCCGCTGCCACAGGGGCCGATGGCCAGCGCTGCGCAAATGCTGGTGGGCGGTGCGGTGTTGCTGCTGGGCAGCGCGCTGAGCGGCGAGCGCATGACCCAGATGCCGACGGCGGCGGGCTGGGGCGCGCTGGCCTATCTGGTGTTCTTCGGCTCGATCCTTGCGTTCAGTGCCTATATCTACCTGCTCAAGCATGTGCGGCCGGCCGCCGCCACCAGCTATGCCTACGTCAACCCGGCGGTGGCGGTGATGCTCGGGATTGTCTTTGCCGGCGAGCAGATCGGCGCCGAAGAGTGCCTGGCGATGGCGGTGATCATCGGTGCGGTCGTGCTCATCGGTATTCCGCAGTGGCGCAAGCCGCCGTTGCCGGTGGTGGCCCCGGCTGCGCCGCGTGTGCAGGGGGAAATGTCCAAGTAGGGCGTTCAGGCGCGGTGAAGCGTGGCCGAAACAGGTAAACTCTCGCCATTGCTGAATTCCCCTGATGGTATTGCCATGACATTCGCCAAACTTGGCCTGATTGAACCCCTGCTGCGGGCGCTCGAACACCTCAACTACAACACCCCGACGCCGGTGCAGGCCGAGGCCATTCCGGCCGTGCTGGCCGGCCGCGACCTGATGGCTGCCGCGCAGACCGGCACCGGCAAGACGGCCGGTTTTGCCTTGCCGCTACTTCAGCGTTTGAGCATGGAAGGCGAGAAGGTCGCCAGCAACTCGGTGCGTGCACTGGTGCTGGTGCCGACCCGCGAGCTGGCCGAGCAGGTGCACGAGAACATTCGCGAATACGCCGAGCACCTGCCGCTGCGCACGTACGCGGTGTATGGCGGGGTGAGCATCAACCCGCAGATGATGAATCTGCGCAAGGGCATCGATTTGCTGGTGGCGACGCCGGGGCGTTTGCTCGATCTGTTCCGGCAGAACGCGGTGAAGTTCTCGCAGTTGCAGGCGCTGGTGCTCGACGAAGCCGACCGCATGCTCGACCTGGGCTTTGCCGAAGAGTTGCGTTCGATCTATGCGGCGTTGCCGGTACGGCGCCAGACGCTGTTGTTCTCGGCCACCTTCTCCGACGAGATCCGCCTGATGGCCGGGCAGATGCTCAACGACCCGCTGAGCGTCGAAGTGAGCCCGCGCAACGTGACCGCGAGCACGGTCAAGCAGTGGATCGTGCCGGTGGACAAGAAACGCAAGCCGGAGCTGTTCAGTCATCTGTTGCGCAAGCAGCGCTGGAAGCAGGTGCTGGTGTTTGCCAAGACCCGTAATGGTGTCGATCAGTTGGTCGAGCGCTTGCGTGGGCAGGGGGTGAATGCCGACGGCATTCACGGTGACAAGCCACAGGCGACTCGGCAGCGGGCGCTGGACAGTTTCAAGGCGCGGGAAATCCAGATCCTGGTGGCCACCGATGTGGCGGCGCGCGGGCTGGATATCGACGACTTGCCGTTGGTGGTGAACTTCGACCTGCCGATTGTGGCGGAGGATTATATCCACCGCATCGGCCGTACTGGGCGGGCGGGGGCGACGGGTGAGGCGATTTCGCTGGTGTGTGCCGATGAGGTGCAGTTGCTGTCGGCGATCGAGACCTTGACCCGCAAGACCTTGCCACGGCATGAAGAGCCGGACTTTATCCCCGACCATCGGGTGCCGGTAACGGATGCCAGTGGGCAGGTGTTGAAGAAGCCGAAGAAACCGAAAAAACCGAAAGAGAGCAGTGCCAAGGGTAAGCTGGGGCGCTGGATGGACAGTGGCGATGCCCCGGCGGCGGCACCTGCGGCGAAGCCGGTGCGCAAGGTGCCGACGTTCAATACCGGGCCGCGTAAGCGCAAGCCTTGAGGCTTCGGGGCCGCTTTGCGGCCCCTCGCGGGGCTAACTCGCCTGGGTTCAGCCCTTAAGCCAAGCCAACACCCCAAGCCCGGCCTTGCGCCCGCTGGCGAAGCACGCCGTCAGCAGGTAGCCGCCCGTTGGCGCTTCCCAGTCGAGCATCTCCCCGGCACAGAATACCCCCGGCACGTGCGTCAGCATCAGGCGTTCATCCAGCGCCTCGAAGCGAACCCCGCCGGCACTGCTGATTGCTTCATCCAGCGGCCGTGCGCGGACCAGCTCGATCGGCAACGCCTTGATCGCCGCCGCCAACTGCCGCGGATCGGCGAATAGCGCCGGGCTGGTCAGCTCGCGCAACAGCGCCGCCTTCACCCCATCCAGGCCCAACTGCCCGTGCAGATGCTTGGCCATCGAGCGCGATCCACGCGGTTTAGCCAGCAGCGCGGCAATCTTGTCCACAGGCTTGTTCGGCAGCAGGTCCAGCAACAACGTCGCCCGCCCCTCACGGTTGATCGCTTCACGAACCTGCGCCGACCAGGCATACACCAGGCTGCCTTCGACACCGCCCGTGGTCAGGACACACTCACCCAGCCGGGGCGCCAGCCCCGGCAGGCTCAAGGCAATGTTCTTCAACGGCGCGCCAGCGAACTTGCGCTTGAGCAGGTCGCTCCAGCCTGCCACGTCGAAACCACAATTGGCCGGCTGCAACGGCGCGATATCCACCCCCTGCGCGGTCAGCCACGGCAGCCAGGCAGCGTCGGAACCGAGCCGGGCCCAGCTGCCGCCGCCCAGTGCCAACACCACGGCATCGGCCTGCAACGCCAGCTCGCCCTGTGGATAACCGATTCGCACGCTGCCGTCGGTATTCCAGCCCAGCCAGCGGTGCCGGGTGTGGATAACGACCCCGGCATCGCGCAGACGCTTGAGCCAGGCACGCAGCAGCGGTGCGGCTTTCATGTCGCGGGGGAACACCCGGCCCGAAGTGCCGACGAAGGTTTCTATCCCCAGGCCGTGAATCCACTGGCGCAACGCATCGGCATCGAACCCGTCGAGCAGCGTCGCGACATCGTCGGCCCGCGGTGCATAACGTGAGATGAATGCCGGGTAGGCCTCGGAGTGGGTGATATTCATCCCGCCCACCCCGGCCAGCAGGAACTTGCGCCCCACCGACGGCATGGCGTCGTACAGATCCACCGCCACCCCGGCCTGGCTGAGTACTTCGGCGGCCATCAGGCCAGCCGGGCCCCCTCCAATAATGGCTACGTGATGGCGGTCAGTCGGACGGGTATCGGTCATGGTGGCGGCAAGCTGGGGATAAATGAGCCGGCATTCTACCCGAGGCAGGCCTGCGGAAGCACTGTACAAAAAACGTACAGAGCGCTGTGGGCCACGCCGGGTAAGGCCCGGAGTGGCTTTCACAGAGGTTATCCACAGGCGGTTCCACAGTCATTGTGGGTAATTCAGCACCCGTTGCGCGCTGTGGTGGAGGATCCCGTGGCGACGGGCCAGGGCCTGGCGGTCCTTGCTGTAGCCGCCACCGATCAGCCCGACCACCGGAATGTCCCGCGCCAGGCACTGGCGCAGCACGCATTCGTCGCGGGCAGCGACGCCGGCGTCGGTCAGTTGCAGGTAACCGAGGGCATCGTCCTTGTGCACATCGACGCCGGCGTCGTACAGCACCAGGTCCGGCTGATACAGCGGCAACAGGTAGTTCAGGGCGTCCTCGACCACCTGCAGGTACGCGCCATCGCCCATGCCGCGTGGCAGCGGAATATCCCAGTCGCTTTGCGCCTTGCGCGCCGGGAAGTTCTGTTCGCAGTGCAGCGATACGGTGATCGCCTCGGGGGTATCGTGGAGGATGCGCGCGGTACCGTCGCCCTGGTGCACGTCGCAGTCGAAGATCAGCACGCGGTGGACCCGGCCGGCTTCGAGCAGGTAGCGGCTGACCACCGCCAGGTCGTTGAAGATGCAGAACCCGGCCGGGTGATCGAAATGCGCGTGGTGGGTGCCGCCAGCCAGGTGGCAGGCGATACCATGTTGCAGCGCCTGCTCGGCAGCCAGCAACGAACCACCGACCGCCCGCACGGTGCGTCGGGCCAGCGCTTCGCTCCACGGCAGGCCGAGCCGGCGCTGGTCGGCGTAGGCCAGTTCGCCATTGCGAAAGCGCGCGATGTAGTCGCGGTCATGGGCCAGCGCCAGCACGTCGTCCGGGCAGATCGGCGGACGCAGCAGCGCCGCGTCGGTGGTCAGCCCGCTGGCGACCAGGTGGTCGCGCAGCAAGCGGAACTTGTCCATCGGAAAACGGTGTTCCGCGGGGAACGCCGGGCTGTAGTCGTCGTGGTAGATCAGCGGCAGGTGCATGGCGGCTTCGCGGAGGGGCGGAAGCCGATCTTGCCAGTTGTGCCCAGGGTGGCGCCAGCCGACCTACACTGCTTTCAGTTATCCACAAGGGGCGGGGCATGCTGGTTTCCTGGACGTTCTGGGCGCTTCTCTCGGCACTGTTCGCCGCACTCACGGCCATTTTTGCCAAAGTCGGGGTCAGCGGGATCAATGCCGACTTCGCCACGTTGTTGCGCACGGTGGTGGTGCTGGTCAGTCTGGCGCTGATGCTCTATGCCACCGGGCAGTACCAGGCGCTGGATTCGATCTCGCCGCGCAGCTACCTGTTCCTGGTGCTCTCGGGGCTGGCCACCGGCGCCTCGTGGATCTGCTACTTCCGTGCCCTGCAACTGGGCCAGGCCTCGCAGGTGGCGCCGGTGGACAAGCTGAGCGTGGTGCTGGTCGCCGTGCTCGGGGTAACGCTGCTAGGGGAACGGCTCGATCTGCGGCAGTGGGGCGGTATTGGCCTGATCACGCTGGGGGTGGTGCTGCTGGCGTGGCGCTAGCAATGGTGCAGCCAGCGCCGTGCGCCCGTAGAAAAACAATGCTGGCAGCAGGCAGCCAAGCCACACGACGATTCCGGCCCAGAAGGTGTGCGACATGTAGTGCCAGCCTTGCAGCACCCGCGTGCTGCCGTAGACCAGGCCCAGCAGCAGGACGCCGATCAGCAGCTTGCGTGCATGGGCCCAGCGCTGGCGACGGGCGACGAAGTACAGGGCGAGCAGGGTGAAGCCGCTGGAGGCATGCCCACCGGGCCAGCAACGCCCGGCGCCGGCCTCGGAAAACCAGGTGAAGTTCTCGAACCATTCGCGCTGGTGCTGGGTGCCGCCATACAGCGTGGTTTCCACCGGGCAGTACACGCTGGTATGGCTTTTCAGGTAGTGGATCAGTGTGGTGCTCAGGGCGAAGGCCACCACCACATAGAACAGGTCGCGCCGGTAGCGGCTGCAGAACTGCAGTGGGGCGGCCAGCGGTGTACGTTGCAGCAGGCGGGTCGGGCGGCTGTTCGGGTAGGCAGCGAAGCGTGGCCAGACGAACGACACCAGGGCACCGATCAGTGCCAGTTCACCGGTCCAGTTCGGCAGGATACGCGGCCATTTATGGGTGAGCTTCTCGAACAGTTGGTCGTGCAGCAGCGGGAACTGGCCACTGGCCGGGTCGAGCAGCAGGTTACTCAGCCAGCGGTCCAGCTCGGTCAGGTCGAACAGCAGGAACACTGCCGCTGCCAGCAGCAGCGGGATACCTAGGTTGCTCAGGTAGAACGTCTTGCGCGAATGGGTGGGCGTCATTATTGGTCCACCGTTGCCAGCAATTTGCGCCATTGCGGCGCGCTCATCTTGCCCAGAATGCGCGGTTTGCCATTGCTGCCGACCGAGACGAACAGTGCCTCGGCATAGCCGCTGGAGCGCTCGCCGCCGGGCACGCCGAGCTGGCGCTCAAGTTGGTCGATGCAGCCGCTGTGGGTAACCAGCACCAGGTTGCGGTCCGGCTTCTTGTGCGCCAGGGCGTGGGCAGCGAAGCCCTTGTTGCACTGTTCTACCCAGGCCTCGCCGGGGGCCAGTTTGCCGAACATGAAATGCGCGGTTTGCTGGGTGCGGGTGCTGGTGCTGCTGAGCACGTCGGTGTGTTCCAGGCCCAGCCGCGAAATGCCGGCGCCAACCTGCGCGGCAGCCTCGCTGCCCGCGCTGGTGATGCCGCTGGGCTCGTCAAGGCAAGGGTTGTTCGAACGGTCGCAGCGTTCGGCATGGCGGACCAGCAGGATAATTTCGCCCTTGTCCCAGTCGGCGTATACGCCGCTGCTGCGGATCTGACTATCGGTGACCAGGTTCACGATCGGTGTCCCTCGGATTGACCACAGGGTGACGGCTGCCAGCACCAGCATCGCGCACAGGCTTGCCATCAGCAGTTGAACGCGGCGTCGGCATCGTCGCTTGGGGTGAGCAGGCAGGAACGGGTGTTCAGCGAGTCCAGGGTGCAACATGCAGGCGCTCCAGCGGCCACGGGTGGATGGCGGCACTCTAGACGCATGGCTGTCGGGAAGCGGTGAAGGCGATGTGAAAAATAGATTGGCGTCGGCATGGCTGCGCGAAGCCGGCGTTTTAAGTGGTGCTATTAGTTTAATTACAACTTGTTACTTATTGTTTAGGCGTGAATCTGTAACTAACCATGTAGACATAACTTGTAACTCGGCGTAAATAATGTAAATACGCTTCAGTTGAGAATGAGTCGTAAATAGTATCCGCCCTCACTTTATCGGGTGATGGCGACTCACAATGAACAACACCAGCAACGTATTGCGTCTTCGCGACTCCGGCCAGCTCTGCACGGCCCTGGGGCTGGCGGTGGCGTCCTGGTCTTCGGCGAGTTTGGCGGACACTTCCAGTGCCACTAAAAACGCCCAGCACACGTCGGTAGAACTGGAAGCGACCGATGTAACCGGCAAACATCATGAAACCTTCAAAGTTGATGCGATGGACTCGCCGAAGTTCACCGCGCCACTGCGTGACACGCCGAAGTCGATCACCATCATCAATGAAGCACTGATCAAGGAGCGCGGCGCAACTTCGCTGGTCGACGTGTTGCGCACCACCCCGGGGATTACCCTGGGCGCGGGCGAGGGCGGCACGCCGCTGGGCGACCGGCCGTTCATTCGTGGCTTCGAAGCCAGTACCGATATCCAGATCGATGGCCTGCGCGACCTGGGGCGGATGTCCCACGAAACCTTCAACGTCGAGCGGGTCGAAGTGCTCAAGGGCCCGAGCTCGGCCTACAGCGGCCGGGGTTCTACCGGCGGCACCATCAACCAGGTCAGCAAGAAGGCCCAGGCCGAAGATTTCATCTCCGGCAGCCTCAAGCTGGGCACCGACCAGTTGCGCCGGGAAACCATCGACATCAACCAGTACCTGCCCGAGCAGGACCTGGCCCTGCGCTTGAATGCGATGAAGCACGAAGCCGACACGCCGGGCCGCGATCATGTCGACGTCAGCCGCTGGGGTATCGCGCCGACCATCAC
This sequence comes from Pseudomonas sp. SDI, assembly GCF_003105155.1. GTDB lineage: Bacteria > Pseudomonadota > Gammaproteobacteria > Pseudomonadales > Pseudomonadaceae > Aquipseudomonas. Next base: position 154,353 of record NZ_QETK01000007.1, read on the forward strand.
TTGGGGCCTGAGCGGGCCGACGCGGGTCACCGCCAGCTACTACCACCTGGAATCGGACGACACCCCGGACCAGGGCCACCCGATTTCTCTGGTGAGCAACAAGCCGGTCAAGGTCGACCGCGACAATTTCTACGGCCTGGCCGACCGCGATTTTCGCAAGACCTCCGCCGACCTCGCGACCTTGATCGTCGAGCATGACTTCAACGAGGTGTTCAGCCTGCGCAACACCCTGCGCGGCGGGCGCAGCATGCAGAACTACGTGATGAGCCGGCCGGTGTTCGCCAACGTCGGCCAGGAGCTGGCCGGTCAGGTGCCGCGCGGTTTCCGCCCGCGCAATGTGGTGAACACCTCGCTGATCAACCAGACCGACTTGTTTGGCACCTTCCACACCGGCACGATCAAGCACAGCTATGCCGCCGGCCTGGAAGTCAGTCGCGAAACCATCACCGACAAGGAAAAATACCTGGGCAACAACGGCCGCCCCGGCGACCTGCAGAACCCCAACCCGCACGACGACGGCTGGACCCTCACCCCCGGCAGCAACACGGTCACCAGCAAGCACCAGACCGAGGTGAAGTCGCTGTACGTGTTCGACACTCTCGGCCTGCACGAGCAGTGGGACTTGAACCTGGGCTTGCGCTACGACGACTATGCAATCAAGAACCGCGTGGCCGGCGGTGCCGAGTCGAACGCCGAGCTGTGGAACTATCAGGTCGGCATCGTCTTCAAGCCGCTGCCCAATGGCAGCATCTACCTGTCCTACGGCACCTCGTCCAACCCGTCCGGGGAAAATACCCAGTCCGGCGGCGCCGACGGGGCCGGTGCGGGCAACCTGAACGGCAACAAGGCCAACCTCGATCCGGAGAAATCCCGCAGCCTGGAATTGGGCACCAAGTGGGATGTGTTCAACGACAAGCTGGCGTTGACCGCAGCGATCTTCCGCACCGAGAAAACCAACGCGCGGGTGACCGACCCAATCTCCGGGCTGGTGACGCTCAATGGCGACCAGCAGGTCACTGGGGTGGAACTGGAAGCCACCGGCGACATCACCGACGCCTGGGCGGTCCGTGCCGGCTACACCTACCTGGATGCCAAAGTGCTGAAAGCTGGCGGCGACGGTGCCAATGACGGCAACCGCTCCAAGTTCATCGCGCCGAATACCTTCAGCCTGTGGACCTCCTACGACCTGGACGCAAAATGGACGGTCGGCGCGGGCGCCAACTATATGGACCAGCGCTACATGAACGACGCCAACACCGTCAGCCTCGACGATTACTGGCGTTATGACGCGATGCTCGCCTACAAGGTGAACAAGAACCTCGACCTGCGGCTGAATGTGCTCAACCTGGCCGACGAGACCATCTACGACGCCTCCCACGTCGGCCTGTTCGCCACTGTTGCCCCTGGCCGTTCGGCGGAACTGACGGCCGAATTCCGCTTCTAGGATCTGACGTCGCGGCATTGCCTGCCTACGCTATAAACTGCACGGCAGTGGATACACGGAGCAGGCAATGACCCCGATTCTGGAACTGGAAAGTGCGCGGCTGCTGCTGCGCCAGTGGCAGGACGACGACCTCGCCGAGTTCGCCGCGATGTGCGCCGACCCGCAAGTGATGCGCTACTTTCCGGCGCCGTTGAGCCGCCTGGAAAGCGCCGCGCTGATCGGCCGTATTCGCGGTCACTTCAACGAGTACGGTTTCGGCCTGTGGGCGCTGGAGCGCAAGGACAGCGGCGCGTTCATCGGCATGACCGGTTTGCTCAACGTGAGTTTCGATGCCGACTTCACCCCTGCGGTGGAAATCGGCTGGCGCCTGGCCCGCCGTCACTGGGGGCTGGGTTTTGCCAGCGAGGCGGCCTGGACCAGCCTGCGCTGCGCCTTCGCCCAACTGGGCCTGGACCAGGTGGTGTCGTTCACCTCCGAGGCCAATCTGCCGTCGCAAAAAGTCATGCAGTCGATCGGCATGCAGGCCGACCCGGCCGGCGCCTTCGAGCACCCCAAACTTGAAGCGGGCCACCCTTTGCGCCGGCACTTGCTGTACCGGATCAACCGCGCGCAGTGGCAGGCGACCCTGCGCGGCTGAATCAGTGAACATAACGGCTGGCGATGACAAACCCTGTATCATTTGCGCCCTGAGCCTTGCTTTGGAGAATCTCGAATGAGCCACGTGTTGGACGATCTGGTCGACCTGCTGAGTCTGGAGTCGATCGAGGAAAACCTGTTCCGCGGCCGTAGCCAGGACCTGGGTTTCCGCCAGCTGTACGGTGGCCAGGTGCTCGGCCAGTCGTTGTCGGCGGCCAGCCAGACCGTCGAAGAAGACCGCCATGTGCACTCGCTGCACGGTTATTTCCTGCGCCCCGGCGATGCCAGCATGCCGGTGGTCTACTCGGTCGACCGCGTGCGTGATGGCGGCAGCTTCAGCACCCGCCGGGTCACTGCAATCCAGAAGGGCAAGACCATCTTTACCTGCAGTGCGTCGTTCCAGTACGACGAGGAAGGTTTCGATCACCAGGGGCAGATGCCGGCCGTGGTCGGTCCGGAAAACCTGCCTTCGGAAGTGGAGCTGGCCAAGCGCATGGGCGAGCGCTTGCCCGAGTCGATCCGCGACAAGCTGCTCTGCGCCAAGCCCATCGAGATTCGCCCGGTGACCGCCGAAGACCCGTTCAACCCCAAGCCGGGCGAGCCGTTGAAGTATGTGTGGTTCCGCGCCGACGGCAACCTGCCGGACTCCCAGGCGTTGCACAAGTACATGCTGGCCTACGCCTCGGACTTTGGCTTGCTGACCACCTCGCTGCTGCCGCATGGCAAGTCGGTGTGGGAAAAGGACATGCAGGTCGCCAGCCTCGACCACGCGCTGTGGTTCCACGGCAACCTGCGCGCCGACGACTGGCTGCTGTATGCCATGGACAGCCCGTGGGCGGGCAATGCGCGTGGCTTCTCGCGTGGCAATATCTTCAACCGGGCGGGCCAGCTGGTGGCGTCGTCGTGCCAGGAAGGCTTGATTCGCCATCGCAAGGACTGGTCATGAACCTGAAGGATATTCGCCACTGGGTGTTCGACATGGACGGCACCCTGACGGTGGCGGTGCATGACTTTGCGGCGATCCGCGAGGCGCTGGAGATTCCGCCGCAAGATGACATCCTGACCCACCTGGCGGCGTTGCCGGCAGCCGAAGCAGCGGCCAAGCATGCCTGGTTGCTGGCGCATGAGCGGGACCTGGCGATGGCCTCGCAGCCTGCACCGGGTGCGCTGGAGCTGGTCCGCGAGCTGGCCGAGCGCGGCTGTGCGCTGGGCATCCTGACGCGCAATGCGCGCGAGCTGGCGCATGTCACGCTGGCGGCGATCGGCCTGGCGGAGTATTTCCCGGTGCCGACGATCATCGGTCGCGACGAAGCGCCGCCGAAGCCGGACCCGGGTGGTTTGCTGAAGCTGGCGCAGGCCTGGGCGGTGACGCCTGGGGAGCTGGTGATGGTCGGGGATTACCGCTTCGACCTGGACTGCGGCCGCGCAGCGGGCGCGCGCACGGTGCTGGTGAACCTGCCGGACAACCCGTGGCCGGAACTGACCGACTGGCATGCGGCGGACTGCCGGGCGTTGCACGCCTTGCTTGAGCATTGAGCGACTGGCGCTTGACCACAGGTTGGCTCGGGCAAAGACTGTAGCGCTCAGTCTCGAACGGTTCGAATCAGGAGGTTCCCATGAGCAGCAAGGCCATCTACGTAAACACCGGCGGCGGCTACGACAAGGTTTCGCTGGGCAGCAGCGAAGCCGCTGCGCCGGGCGCTGGCGAGATCACCGTGCGGTTGCACGCCAACTCGCTCAACTATCACGATTTCGCCGTGGTCAGCGGCATGTGGGGGCCCAGCGCGCCGCGTATCCCGATGGCCGATGGCGCCGGTGAGGTGATCGCGGTGGGCGCCGGGGTCAGCGAGTTTGCCGTGGGCGACGCGGTGGTGAGCACCTTCTTCCCCGACTGGCTCGACGGCACGCCGCTGGTCGAAGGCTTCGCCAGCGTGCCGGGCGACGGCATCGACGGCTATGCCCGCGAGCAGGTCACCGCCCGCGCCACCTCGTTTACCCGCGCCCCGCAAGGCTACAGCCACGCCGAAGCGGCAACCCTCACCACTGCCGGCCTCACTGCCTGGCGCGCGCTGATGAGCGACGACTCGTTGAAACCGGGCGACAGCGTGCTGGTGCAGGGCACTGGCGGTGTATCGATCTTCGCCTTGCAGTTCGCCAAGCTGGCCGGCGCGACGGTGATTGCCACCTCGTCCAGCGACGAGAAGCTGGAGCGTTTGCAGGCGCTGGGCGCCGATCACCTGATCAACTACCGCTCGACGCCGGCCTGGGGCGAAAAAGTCCGTGCACTCACCGACAACCGCGGCGTCGACCATGTGATCGAAGTCGGTGGCCCGGCCACCCTCGAGCAGTCGATGATCGCCGCGCGGATCGGCGGGCATGTGTCGTTGATCGGGATCCTGACCGGGGTCGCCGGGCAGTTGCCGCTGGTGCAGGCGCTGGTGCGGCAGATTCGCCTGCAAGGCGTGCTGGTCGGCAGCCGCGCACAGCAACAGGCGATGATCCGGGCAATCGATGCCAATGGCCTGCGGCCGGTGATCGACAAGTCGTTCGCGCTGGAGCAGATCGTCGAGGCGTTCAAGTACCAGGAGAGCAACCAGCACGTTGGCAAGATTTGTCTGAGCTTCTAGACCGCGATTGTGCCCCACCGATTCAAATCTGCTCCAGCAACCAGCCCCGAAATGCCCGCAACGATGGCAGCGCCTCGTTGCGCGGCGGGTAGATCAGGTAATAGCTGCGTTGGCTGGCAAACGGCTGGGCCGGGCTGCTCAGCTCGCCATTGGCCAGCTCCTCCTCGACGAGGATGCGTGGCACCAGGCCGATGCCAATGCCGGCGCGCACCGCCTGAATCAGGTGCGAGGTCAGCTCGAAGCTTGGCCCCAGGCGCATGGCCTTGTGCGGCAAGCGCTGATGGCTGAACCACTCGCCCCAGGCGTTGGGGTTGTTGGCGACGTTGAGCAGCATCTGCTCGCCCAGGTCCGCCGCCGACCACTGACTGCGGCTGGCCGCCACCTCCGGTGACACAATCACCACCAGCTGTTCGGCATGCAGACGATGACAGATCAGCCCCGGCAGGTCGCCCGTCGCCACGCCGATGGAGGCATCGATGCCGCTGGTTTCAAAATCGATCGCTTCGATCCGCGAGTTGATATGCACCAGCATGCCCGGGTGGGTTTTGTAGAACGCGTGCAGGCGCGGCAACAGCCATTTCGAGCCGAAGGTCGGCAGGGTCGCCAGACGCAGGGTGCCGCTGCCGGACTGGTAGGCCATGGCCTGCAGTGTGGCGCTGCGGATACGCCCGAGCGCCTCGCTCATCTCGCGCTGGTACAGCCGGCCGACATCGGTGAGCTGCACCTGGCGGCCTTCGCGACGGAACAGGGTGAGCCCCAGTTGTTGCTCCAGCGCCTGCACCTGACGGCTGACCGCGCTCTGGGTCAGCGACAGTTCGGCGGCCGCGCGGGTATAGCTTTCATGCCGTGCGGCAGCCTCGAAGGCCAGCAGCAGCGACATCGACGGGGTAAGGTGGCGATAATTCATTCGTAAAAGTCATCGATAGCGGCAGAAATATCCGTTTGCCCATGGCGGCAGGCTCCGGGATCATTGGCACTGCCAATGCCTCGAGGGTGACCTGAATATGCCCAGGCAGCAAGTATTCCCGTGATTACCCAGAATTAAAGAAGCCCTCCGTCGATGATTGCCCAACTGCCACCCAGTGTTCCTGCCGCCCAGTATTCCGAGTTCCTCGACGCCTTGCGCGGCCGAGGCTTCCGTGGCCAGTTCAGTGCCGACTACGCCACCCGTACGGTGCTGGCAACCGACAACTCCATCTATCAACGTCTGCCGCAGGCGGCCGTATTTCCGCTGGATGTCGAGGATGTCGAGCACATCGCCACGCTGATGGCCGAGCCGCGCTTTACCTCGATCAAGCTGACCCCGCGTGGTGGCGGCACCGGCACCAACGGGCAGTCGCTGACCGACGGGATCGTCGTCGACTTGTCGCGGCACATGAACAAGATTCTCGAAATCAACGTCGAGCAGCGCTGGGTACGCGTACAGGCCGGTGTGGTCAAGGACCAGCTCAATGCCGCGCTCAAGCCGCATGGGCTGTTCTTTGCCCCGGAGCTGTCCACCTCCAACCGCGCCACGGTTGGCGGCATGATCAACACCGATGCCAGCGGGCAGGGCAGTTGCACCTACGGCAAAACCCGTGACCATGTGCTTGAGCTGCACAGCGTGCTGCTCGGTGGCGAGCGTCTGCACAGCCTGCCGCTCGACGCCGCCGCGCTGGAGGCCGCCTGCGCGCAGGAGGGCCGGGTGGGCGCGGTGTACCGCATGGCGCGGCAGATCCAGGAAACCCAGGCCGAGCTGATTGAGTCGACCTTCCCCAAGCTCAATCGCTGCCTGACTGGCTACGACCTGGCGCACTTGCGCGACGAGCAGGGTCGTTTCAACCTCAACAGCGTGCTCTGCGGCGCCGAAGGCTCGCTGGGCTATGTGGTCGAAGCCAAGCTCAATGTGTTGCCGATTCCGAAATACTCGGTGCTGGTCAACGTGCGTTACAGCAGCTTCATGGATGCCCTGCGCGACGCCAATGCGCTGCTCGCGCACAAGCCGCTGTCGATCGAAACCGTGGACTCGAAAGTGCTGATGCTGGCGATGCAAGACATCGTCTGGCACAGCGTGGCCGAATACTTCCCGGCCAACCCCGAGCAGCCGACCCTGGGCATCAACCTGGTCGAATTCAGCGGCGAGGCCGTGGCCGAAGTGAACGCCCGCGTGCAGGCCTTCGTCGCGCACCTGCAAGCCGACACCAGCATCGAGCGCCTTGGCCACACCCTGGCCGAAGGCGCCGAAGCGGTGACGCGCGTCTACACCATGCGCAAGCGCTCGGTGGGCTTGCTCGGTAACGTCGAGGGCGAAGTGCGCCCACAGCCGTTTGTGGAAGACACCGCAGTGCCGCCGGAGCGACTGGCCGACTACATCGCCGAGTTTCGTGCGCTGCTCGACAGCTATGGCCTGGCCTACGGCATGTTCGGTCATGTGGATGCCGGCGTGCTTCACGTGCGCCCGGCGCTGGACATGAAAGACCCGGCTCAGGCGGCACTGGTCAAGCCGATTTCCGATGCCGTGGCAGCGCTGACCCAGCGCTATGGTGGCCTGCTCTGGGGCGAGCATGGCAAGGGCCTGCGCTCGGAATACGTACCGGCCTACTTCGGCGCGCTGTACCCGTCGTTGCAGGCGCTCAAGGGCGCGTTCGACCCGTACAACCAGCTCAACCCGGGGAAGATCTGCACGCCGCCGGACAGCCGTGAGGGCCTGCTCAAGGTCAACGAAGTGACCCTGCGCGGCGACCTCGACCGGCAGATCGACGAGCGCGTCTGGCAGAGCTTTGGCAGCGCCGTACACTGCAACGGCAACGGTGCCTGCTACAACTTCGACCCGAACGACGCCATGTGTCCGTCGTGGAAGGCTACCCGCGAGCGTCAGCATTCGCCCAAGGGCCGGGCCTCGCTGATTCGCGAGTGGCTGCGCTTGCAGGGCGCCGCCAGCATCGACGTGTTGCAGGTGGCGCGCAGCAAAACCTCCTGGCTCAAGGGCTTGCCGGCGCGGCTGCGCAACAATCAAGCGCGCCAGCGTGGCGAGGCGGACTTTTCCCACGAGGTGTACGAGGCCATGGCCGGCTGCCTGGCCTGCAAGTCGTGCGCGGGGCAGTGCCCGATCAAGGTCAACGTGCCGGAATTCCGCTCGCGCTTCCTTGAGCTGTACCACGGTCGTTACCAGCGCCCGTTGCGCGATTACCTGATCGGTTCGCTGGAGTTCAGCATGCCGTACCTGGCGCACGCGCCAGGGCTGTACAACGCGGTGATGGGCTCGAAATGGGTCAGTGGCTTGCTCGAGCGGCATGTCGGCATGCTTGACAGCCCGCTGATCAGCCGCTTCAACCTGCAGGCCACACTGACTCGCTGCAACGTCAAACCGGCCAGCGTGGCGCTGCTGCGCAAGCTGACCCCGGCACAGCGCGAGCGCAGCATCGTGTTGGTCCAGGATGCTTTCACCCGCTACTTCGAAACGCCGTTGCTGGCCTCGTTCATCGAGCTGGCCTACCGCCTTGGCCACCGGGTTTACCTGGCGCCGTACAGCGCCAACGGCAAGCCACTGCATGTGCAGGGTTTCCTTGGCGCATTCGGCAAGGCGGCGATCCGCAATGCCGCTCAGCTGAAGGCGCTGGACGACTGCGGTGTGCCGCTGGTGGGGTTGGATCCGGCGATGACCCTGGTCTATCGCCAGGAGTACCAGAAGGTGCCGGGCATCGGTGAGTGCCCGAAGGTCGCGTTGCCGCAGGAGTGGCTGATGGAGGTGCTGCCGGAGCAGGCACCGCAGGCCACAGGCGTGTACCGCCTGATGGCGCATTGCACCGAGAAGACCAACGTGCCGGCGAGTACCCGGCAGTGGGAGCAGGTGTTCGCCCGCCTGGGCCTGAAGCTGAGCACTGAGGCCACGGGTTGCTGCGGGATGTCCGGCACCTATGGTCACGAGGCACGCAATCAGGAGACATCGCGGACCATCTTCGAGCAATCCTGGGCCACTAAACTGGACAAGGACGGCGAGGCGCTGGCCACCGGCTATTCCTGCCGCAGCCAGGTCAAACGCATGACCGAGCGGCAGTTGCGGCATCCGCTGGAGGTGGTGCTGCAGCACACCAAGGGCTGACGCTGGGTTGAGCAGAAAGGCACTGGCGCCGAGCGCCCAGTGCCTTTTTTATGCCTTAAAGCGACCAGCGCACGGTGACCATGGCGTTGCGCGGTTCGCCGTACAGGCTGTTGCCGTAGTCGGTGTTGGAGCTGATGTCCTGATAGTAGGTCTTGTCGAAGATGTTGTTCAGGTTCAGCCGTACATCGACGTGTTCCGAGGCCTTGTAGCTGGTCATCAGGTCGACCAGGGCATAGGCCTTCTGTTCGATGTAGTAGCCGTACGGCGGCGGGCCGTCGAGGTCGTTGCTGCCCTTGTTGAAGACGCTGTTCTGCCCATAGATGCCGCCACCGATGGTCCAGCGCTCGAAGTCGCCGGGCAGTCGATAGCTGGTGAACAGCTTGAAGATGTGCCGGGGGATGTTGGTGCTGAACAGTCGACCGACCTTGTTTGGGTCGGCGTCCTTGGTGTACTTGGCCGCTGCGTAGGTGTAGCCGGCACCCAGTTCCCAGCCGGGCGCCAGGGAACCGTTGATCTCCAGGTCGAGGCCTTCGCTGCGCACGGCGCCCGCCGCTTCATAGCAGGTAGCGCCTGCCGGCGTGCACAGGTTGGGGTTGAGCAGCTTGGCGCGGTTTTCCTGATCGATGCGGAAGATCGCCGCGCTGGCATTCAGGCCACCATCGAAATACTCGCCCTTGATGCCGATCTCGTAGTTTTTGCCTGCGATCGGCTTGAGTGCATTGTTCTGCGTATCGAGCTCGGTCTGTGGGCGGAAAATATCGGTGTAGCTGACATACACCGAGTGATGCTGGTCCAGGTCGTAGACGGCGCCGGCGTAACGGGTCAGGTGGCGGGTGACCTTGTTCGGCAGGCTACTGGCAGAGGATTTGCCTTCCCAGCGCGTGTCCACGTCGTATTCGTACCAGTCCAGGCGCCCGCCGAGGATCAGCTTGAGGTCGTCGCGCAGGTTCAGCCGTGTGGTGATGTAGGTGCCTTCCTGCTGGCTGGTGCGATGTTGGGTCCAGGGCGTGGCGCTGACATCCGGTTTCGGGATGCCGGTGGGGCGGTACAGGTTGGTGCTGGTCTTGATGTCAGTCGGCAGGCCTTTGCCCTTGAAGGTCAGGTCGCGCCGGCTGGCCCCTACCACCAGTTCATGGCTGCGCCCGAACAGCGAGAAGGGGCCGCTGAGATAAGCGTCGTAGCTGTTCTGCTGGTCTTCGTACTGGTACCTGCCGATGTTCTGGTCGATGTCGACGTAGTCGGTTTCCCAACTGCGCATCGGTAACGAGCCGAGCATGTCGACGTCCGACCAGCTCTTGCTGGCCGACAGCAGCATTTTCCAGCTATTGGCAAAGCGGTATTCCAGGCGGCTGAAGGCGGTGGTGTTGTCCTGGTCCCAGTATTCCCAGTCGCTGCCCAGGTAGGTCGAGCGCTTGAGGTGCAGGTCGCTGCCATCGCGGGCTACCGGCAGGCCGCCCCAGGCGCTGTTGTTGTTGGCGTTCTGGTTGGAGGCACCAAAGGTGAAGGTAGCGTCTTCATTCAGGTCGGCCTCGGTGATGGCGTAGAACACCGAGCGCTCGGAACTGACGAAATCCTGAAAACTGTCCTTGGCCTGGTAGGCCGCGACCACCCGCCCGCGCAGGGTGCCGGATTCGTTGAGGGCATTGGACGCGTCGAACTCGCTGCGGTAGTTGTCCCAACTGCCGGCACTGCCGGTGACGGTGACGCGTGGTGTGGCGGTAGGGCGTTTGCGGATCATGTTCACCGCTGCGGCGGGGTTGCCCGAGCCCTGCATCAACCCGGTGGCGCCGCGTACCACTTCTACCCGATCGAAGATTGCCATGTCGGGGCTGGAATTCATGTCCCGCGACAGGTAGTGGGACAGGTCGTTGGGCAGGCCGTCGGTCATCAGGTTTTCCACGGCAAAGCCGCGGGAGTAGAACGTCGCGCGTTGCGGACCGTCCTTGGTGATGGCGATTCCGGGGGTGTTTTTCAGGACATCTTCCAGGGTCCGCATGTTCTGGTCGTCCATGCGCTGGCGGGTCATGACCGTGATCGTTTGTGGGGTTTCGCGGTTGGACAAGGCCAGTTTGGTCGCCGTGTCCATCGGGCCACTGGTGTAGGCGCCGGTGTCTTCGCTGATCGCGCCAAGGCTGGTGTCGGAAATGTTGGTTGCGCCCAGTTCAAGTGCCGCGCCGCTCTGAACGTTGACCAGGCTGTAGCGCCCGATACCCTCCTGGCGCACTTGCAAACCGCTGTTGGCCAGCAGCCGGGCGACGCCTTCGTCGAACGAGAACCAGCCTTTGATACCGGCGGTGTGCAGGCCCTGGGTTTGCGTTGAGCCAAACGACAAGGTCACGCCGTTGGCGGCGGCAAACTGGCTGAGCGCGATATCCAGCGGCCCGGCGGCGATGTTGTACTCGGCCCGTTCGCTGGCTTGCGCGGCCCAGGCGGGCGAGGTGACGGCGCAGGCCCCGAGGACGGCGCCGAGGCTGATGCGCAGTAGTGTGGAATTGAGCTGCAAGCGCAGGGCGGCGCAGTGAAGGGGGCGTGGGTGGCTCATGTGACTTCCTATGCCGTGGCAGTGAAGGCGGCTGATTGACCGCTCTACTGATGAGCCGAACGAAAAAAGGAATCGGCAAGATGATTTCCTGCTGGGCTGTTGCCCTGCCGATTACGCTTCTATGCGCACCCAATACCGTGAGAAACGGCGCACCTGCACCGGCAACGAGACTTGCAGGTTGGCGAGGATGCCGTCGCTGTCGTCGAGGCGGAATGCCCCGGAAATACGCAAGCCGGCGACGGCGTCGGCGCACCCCAGGTAACCGGGCCGGTAGCGGGCCAGTTCCTCGACAAAGTCGCCCAGGCGCCAGTCGATCGCCACCAGCAGTCCCTGCGTCCAGGCGCTGCCCTCGACGGTCAGTGGGCGCACGTTGCCCAGTTGCGCGGCGCCGAAGGTCAGGGCTTGGCCTTCATCGACACGTTGCACCCGCTGTGGTGTGTCGTGCGGACGGACTTCCACGGTGTGGCGCTGCACCTCGACGCTGCTGAAGCCGGAATGCAGGCGCACGTCGAATCGGGTACCGAGAGCAAGTACGCGACCGTGTGGGGTTTCCACCGACAATGGGCGCGCGGGAGGGTGCTCGGTTGCGGTGGTAATCAGCACCTCACCGCGGCGCAGCAGGATCAGCCGCTGCTCGGCGCTGTAGGCGATATCGACGCGGGTGTCGGTGTTCAAGTGCAGGCTGCTGCCATCCGGCAGGGTGACCTGGCGGCGTTCGCCGGTGCGGGTCGCGAAGTCGGCGTTGTACGGCGAGATCCGGTAGCCGCCGAACAGCGTTGCGCCCGTGGCTAGCAGCATCAGCAACTTGAGGCCGTGGCGTCGCTGTACGCCGGCTGCGGTCAATACCGGCAACGCCACGTCGCCGGGCAGGCCGCGAAGTTGCTGCTGGAGCTTTTCGATTCGGGCCCAGGCGTTGCTGTGTTCGGGGTCGGCCGCCAGCCAGTTGCGCCAGGCGAGCTGTTGCTCGGCGCTGACATCGGCGTCGTTGAGTGTCAGGTACCACTGCACAGCAGCTTGCAGATGGGCCTTGAGCGGGGGGCGGAGCGCCGGGCTGTTCAATCGTCCATCAACAGGATGCATTGCATCAGCGCCTTGCCCAGGTGATTTTTGACCGTGGTCACCGACAGCCCCAGCTGTTTGCCGACCTGCACGTAGCTGAGGCCTTCGAGCTGCACCAGCAGGAAGATCTGTCGGGTTCGCGCACTGAGGCCGTCGAGCAGGGTATCGATGGCCATCAGCGATTCGATGATCAGGTGATGCGTTTCAGGGGAGATTTGCAACGGCTCCGGGCGCGCCGCTAACGCTTCTAGGTAGGCGCGTTCGAGGGTTTGGCGGCGGGCCTTGTCGATCATCAGGCCGCGGGCAATGGTTGCCAGGTAATGACGTGGCTCACGCAGCACGGGCAGTTGGCGCAAGGTCAGCATGCGCATGAACGTATCTTGGGCCAGGTCCGCGGCATCGGCGCTGTTGCCGGTACGGGTGCGCAGCCAGCTTTTCAGCCAGCCGTGATGCTCGCCGTACAGATGCTCGATACTCGGTGGCGCTGACGTGCTGATCCCTGCGTCCATAAAATCAATCGCTGCAAATGATAATATATCTCATTATTGACGATGCGGCGGGTTATGACAATCGGCGATCTGCGCTGGGATGGGCTGAATTTCAGGCACAAAAAAAGACGTCCGTGGACGTCTTCTTCTGCGAATTTGGTGGAGCCGGGGGGATTTGAACCCCCGTCCGCCAGTACTCCGCTGTCGGTACTACATGCTTAGCCAGGTCTATTAAGTTAACCCTCAGCGACCCGACTGGCAGGGTGCATTGGGCGAGTTGTGTAAGTTTTAGCCACTTCGTCCACAACGTACTACGCGGCGATCCTGTTCTGTATGACAATCATTTTGGGTTTACAGGCATCCCCTGATGATTGCTGGAGCCGAAGCTACCAGGAGAGCGGGCTCAGCTGCTTACGCAGCGAGAGCGTAACCCTCGTAGTTTTCGTCATTGGCAACTATAGAAAGTTGCAACAGTGGATTTACGAGTTCTGTTACCAACTCGGCATGCACCTAGAGTTTCGTGACCGGCGTCGAATCCTAATCGGCCCCATTTTCTGCTCTAGCGCTAGCATCCTTTCGAATGCCTGAGGCGGAGTATACGCCATCGGTCGGGCGACGTCGACTGCTGGTCCGGGCGCCCGCCGACCCGCATCACGAACCGCTGCTGTCGCCGTTGGTGGCTTGTTCCTGACGCTCTAAGATCGTGCTGGTAATGGCAATGCAGTCCTTGGTATTGCCCACCGCCTGGGCGGCGTCCTGCATCTGCTTGGTCATGTTGCCGTCGATCTTCTGCAGGTTGGCCGCGCACAGATCGTCTTCCGCAAACACAGGGGAGGCGAGCAGTGCCGCAGTGATGAACAGTCCGCTAATCGCAGTACGCTTTATGTGAATTTCCTTGGCTGGGAAGACCTCAGGATTTGGGGGCACAGTGAGTCCTACTGGGCGCGGGCGCTAGTGACGCGGTCTACCAGATAGACCAGCCCGTGATAGTCGATCCCGCCGTGATTGCTCAGGCCGATTTCACAGGTGCGGCTGGTGGAGATCCCTTCGCTGCAATACTGCACCGCATCCTTCAGGCTGCGCAGCGAATGCGCATTCAGCTCCGGCGTGGTGAAGCCCTTGTCGCCGGCAAACCCGCAGCAATGAATACCCTCGGGAATCACCACCTGCGTGCTGCAGCGCCGCGCCAGGTCGATCAGCGCCTGGCTTTCGCCCAGGTGCTGGGTGCTGCACGTTACATGCACGGCAATCGGCGCCTCCTGCGGGGTGAACACCAGCTTGTCGAGCAAGTGGGTGCGGATGAAGCGTACCGGGTCATACAGGTCGAGTCGGGTGTCCGCCAGATCTTGCACCAGGCGCAAGGTACACGGGCTGGTATCGCAATAGATCGGGTCGAGCCCGCCGCGGCTGGCCTGCAGCAACGCGGCAATCAGTTCCTGGCGCTTGTGCTCGGCCTGTTCGGCATAGCCCTTGGAGGCAAACGGCTGACCACAGCAGAGGCTGTCCTGGTTATCCGGAAACACCACGTTATAGCCGGCCTTCTCCAGCAGCCCGCGAGTCTTGTCGAGCAGCGACATCTGTTCGCGGTCGCCCGCTGCCGGGCCCATCACTCGCGACACACAGGCCGCCAGATACACCACGCGCGGCCGTGCGTCGTTGCTCGCCGGGCTCAGGCGCAAGGTGCCCAGCGGCTGCGGCATGGCCGCCGTCCACTGCGGCAGCCGGCCGTGGCTGGCCTTGCTCAGGACGGCACTGAGCCTGCTCAGCCGCGGTGCCCCGAGCAATTTGCGCGCGCCGTTGGCGGCACGCAAGGTCAGCCGCGCGCCGCTCAGCGCGGTATGGAAGTTGTCCGCCAGCCAGTCGGCCGCCTTGGCATGCCCGGCAGCCTGTGCGCGCAGCTTCTTCACCAGCTCGCCGGTGTTGATCCCCACCGGGCAGCGCTGGGCGCACAACCCGGTGGCCGCGCAGGTATCGATGCCCTGGTACTGGTAATCGCGCTCCAGCGCCTCGGTGTCGAGGCCGGCACGTTTTTTCGCCTGGATATCCCGCCACATCACGATGCGCTGGCGCGGGCTCAGGGTCAGCCCTTTCGATGGGCAGACCGGCTCGCAGAAACCGCATTCGATGCACTTGTCGACGATCTCGTCGGCCGCCGGCAGTGGCTTGAGGTGTTTGAGGTGGATCTGTGGGTCGTCGCTGAGGACCACGTCCGGGTTGAGTATGCCGTTCGGGTCGAGCAGGCGCTTCAGCGTCCACATCAACTGGTAGGCGTCATGCCCCCACTCCAGTTCGACAAACGGCGCCATGTTGCGTCCGGTGCCGTGTTCGGCCTTGAGCGAACCGCCGAACTCCACTGCCACCAGTTGTGCCACGTCGTCCATGAAGGCCTGGTAGCGTGCCACTTCCTCGGGGCTGTTGAAGCCCTGGGTGAAGACGAAGTGCAAGTTGCCCTCCAGCGCATGGCCGAAGAGGATCGCCTCGTCGTAGTGGTGCTTGTCGAACAGCGCAATCAGCCGGTTGACGCCAATCGCCAACTGCTCGACCGGGAAGGTCACGTCTTCGATGATTACCGTGGTGCCGGTCTTGCGCACCGCGCCGACGGCCGGGAAGGTGTCCTTGCGGATCGCCCAGAGCTTGGCGTTCTCCTTGGCGTCTTCGGTGAAGTCGATCTGCTTTTCCACCGGGAAGTCGGCCAACGCGGCCATGATCTGCGCCAATTGTTCGTGCAGCAGTGCCTGGCTGGCGGCGCGGGATTCGATCAGCAGCGCACAGGCGCCATCGGACAACGCCTGGACGAACGCCGGCATACCCGGCTTGTCCTGTACCGAGCGCAGGCTACGGCGGTCGAGCAGCTCGACCGCCGACACCGGCTGCTGCTTGAGCACGGTCACCGCGTTGCAGCAGGTTTCCACGTCGGGGAAGACAATCAGCGCCGAGGCCTTGTTCGGGTGATCGATCACCGTGTCGTAGGTCACCGCGCTGATAAAGCCCAGGGTACCCTCGGAGCCGACCAGCAGATGGCTGAGGATATCCAGCGGTTGGTCGTAGTCGATCAGCGCGTTGAGCGACAGCCCGGTGGTGTTCTTCAGCCGGTATTTATGCCGAATCTTTGCGGCCAGCTCGCTGTTTGCACGGGTCTCGCGGCCTAGCCGGGCCAATTCGGCGAGCAGCCCGGCGTGGCTCTGTTCGAAAGCTGCAACGCTGGCCGGGTCTTCGCTGTCCAGACGGGTGCCGTCGGCCAGCACGAGGCGCATGCCGGCCAGGGTGTGATAGGTATTCTGCGCGGTGCCGCAGCACATGCCGCTGGCATTGTTGGCGACGATGCCGCCGATCTTGCAGGCGTTGATCGAGGCCGGGTCCGGGCCGATCTTGCGCCCGAACGGCGCGAGCCAGGCATTGGCCTGGGCGCCGATCACGCCGGGCTGCAGGCGGATCTGCCGACCGTCGTCGCGAATCTGCCGCGCGTTCCAGTTGTCGCCCAGCACGATCAGCACCGAGTCGCTGATGGCCTGGCCCGACAGACTGGTGCCGGCCGCGCGGAAGGTCACCGAAACCCGGTCGCGCTGGGCCAGTTGCAGCAGTGCGACCACTTCATCTTCCGACTCGACGCGCACCACCAGTTTGGGGATCAGCCGGTAGAAACTGGCGTCGGTGCCGAAGGCCAGGGTCGAGGTCGGATCGTCGAAGCGGCGCTCGCGCGGGATCAGCCGTGCAGCGTCTTGCACAAAGCGGGTGGGCAGGCTCATTGGTCCTCCAGGATCAACAGCACCAGGTCTTTCGGGCCATGGGCGCCATAGGCCAGTACCTGTTCGATATCGGCGGTTTTCGACGGGCCGGAGATCAGCAGGGCATTGGTCGGCATGCCGGCCGCCCAGGCGAACTTCTGCTGCACCTCATAGAAGTTGTTGTGGATTTCGCTGGCCTTGAGCAGGGCGAAATGCACTGGCGGCACCAGGCTCATCAGCCGCGGCTCCTGTGGTGTCGGCCAGACGATCAGGCTGCCGGTGGACGCGATGGCGCCGAGAGTGCCGGTGAGGCTGGCCGGGGTGTCGTTGAACAGCTCGGCCTTCCATGCCTCGACCGGCCGATCATAGGCCTTGAGCGTCGGCAGGCCGTCGTTGGCCGCCCAGTACGCGGCCAACTGCTGACCATGCGGCGTGCCTGGTGCCACCAGCAGGCTCGGCAACTGGCGCTCGGCCAGCAAGCGCGCGAGCAGGGCGGTCCAGCCGTCGCCACGGGTCAGGTGGATCTCGGTGTGCACCGCTTCCATCTGCTTGCGCAACTGAGCGATGCGCTGCTCGGGCGGATAGCTCCAGGGTTCGGTGACCAGCGCTTCGTCGAAGGTGTCGGCCAGCGGCGTGGTGCCGCTCAGGCTTTTGCGCAGCTTGGCGAGGATGTTCTGTTTGGCACTCATCGGCGTTGATCCTGCTTGGCCAGGTGGTCGCGGGCCAGCTCATGCAGCGAGCGGGCAGCCGGTTTCGGCGCGCTGTGGTTCTGCGTCCACGGGCCGACGTTGTTCGGCACCAGCTGGCGCAGGCGTGTGGCAAAGAAGCCGAACAGCCGGTACAGCGTCGGCGAGGTGTTGAGCCGGGCCCAGAAGTTCCAGATCAGGCGTTCCTTGCGCGAGTACTTGCTGCCCTGGCCGCGCATCACTTGATGCGGGCTGTCCGGGGCCTTGACGTTCTCTTCACGCAGACGCCGCAGCAAGGCCGGGATCGGAATCTTAACCGGGCATACTTCGCCACAGGCGCCGCACAGCGACGAGGCGCTGGGATGGTCCGGGACCTTGGCCAGGCCGACCATGTGCGGGGTGATGATCTTGCCGATCGGACCGGGATACACCTCGCCGTAGGTATGCCCGCCGACGCGGGTATACACCGGGCAGTGGTTCATGCAGGCGCCGCAGCGGATGCAGTTGAGGGTCTGGCGCAGTTCGCTGTCGGCGAAGGCCTGGCTGCGACCGTTGTCGAGCAGCACCAGGTGCACTTCCTGTGGGCCGTCGAGTTCTTCCGGTGTGCGCGGGCCGGAGATCATGTTGACGTAGGTGGTGATCGGCTGGCCCAGTGCCGAGCGGGTCAGCAGCGACAGCAGCGGCACTACATCGCGCAGGTTCTCGACGACTTTCTCGATCCCGGTAACGGCGATATGCACCGGCGGTACGGTGGTCGACATGCGCCCGTTGCCTTCGTTTTCCACCAGCAGCAACGTGCCGGTTTCGGCCACGGCGAAGTTGACCCCGGAGACGCCGACATCGGCCTCGAAGAACTTCTCGCGCAGCACGCGGCGACCGATCTGGATAAGTTGGTCAACGTCCTTGGTGTACTCCACGCCAAGTGTGTCGTGGAACAAGGACGCGACCTGACCGGCGTTCTTGTGGATTGCCGGCATAATGATATGAGAAGGCTTCTCGTGGTCGAGCTGGACGATGAACTCGCCCATGTCCGATTCCAGGCATTCAATGCCCTGTTCAGCGAGGACATGGTTCATCTCCATCTCTTCGCTGACCATCGATTTGCCCTTGATCACTTGCCGCGCCTCGTGAGCGCGGATGATCGAGAGGACGATGCCATTGGCCTCGTCCACCGTTTCCGCCCAGTGCACTTTCACACCGTTGCGAGTCAGGTTCTGTTCAAGCTGCTCGAGCAGGTCGGGCAGCTTGGATAATGCGCGGGCGCGGATGGCGTTACCCAGCGCGCGCAGATGCTCGCGTTCGTGAGCATCGCTGAACGCCACAGCACGCTTGGTCATCAGCGAGTCCATGGCACTGCGGAAGTTGTTCCGCAGTTGTTGATCGCCCAGGGCCTTGTGGGCCCGGGCACGAAAATCGGCTTCGACCGCGACGGTCGGAATCAGCGTCGGCGCGCTCATTGGCCACCCCCGGTACGCTGCCAGAGGAAGCTTGCCAGGTGTTGCCCGCGCAAGGCTTCGTTCTGTTTCTCCAGGGCGCCGTTGATGTTCATCAGGCAACCACAGTCGGCGCTCACCACGTGCTGCGCACCGGAGTCCTTCAGGGACCGGGTCTTGTCTGCAACCATCGCGCCGCTGATGTCTGGCATACGGACGCTGAAGGTCCCGCCAAAGCCACAACATTCGCTTTCATGGCCGTGTTCGACCCGCTCCACATTGCCCAGTTGCGCCAGCAAGGCACGCCCGTGCAAATGGGTGTTCATTTCCCGGCGCGCCGAGCACGACGTGTGCAGGGCGACTTTCACCGGGGTACCGCAGTCGTTCAGCTGGACCTTGCACACATTGAGCAGGAACTCGGCCAGCTCGAAGGTGCGCTCGGCCAGGTGGCGGACCTGTTGCAAGGTGGCCGGCTCGTCCTTGAACAAGTCGGCATAGTGTTCGCGAATCATCCCGGCGCAGGAGCCCGAGGGCACCACCACCGGATGCTCACCGGCAAACAGCGCCAGTTGCGCCCGCGCCACGTCGCGGGCCTGTTCGGTGTAGCCGCTGGTGTATGCCGGCTGGCCGCAGCAACTCTGCCCCTGGGGAAACTCGACACGAATGCCTTCGCGTTCCAGCAGGCGGATCGCGTCCATCCCCGCCTCGGGGTAGAACAGGTCGAGCACGCAAGTGCCGAACAGATAGACCTTGGCCGGTTTGCTTTGCGGATAACTCCGCGGTTGGGGCACTGGCGGTGCGACGCGGGTAGCGTTGGGCACAGCGTTGTAAAACAGCTCGCTCATCAGGCGTGTCTCCGGGTGGGCCCGGTTATCCGTCCAGCGTGCCTGGCGAAAGGTATCGGGTGAAGCTTTCGCCAGGCTTGCAGACCGGGTTATGGAACAACGGGCGCCGGTTGCCCGGCGCCGGGTTTATTGCAGCAAAGCCTAGTAGCCGATCAGTGCACCAGCATGCCGGTCAGCCAGTACGCCTGAACCAGGGTAATCAGGCCGACGATGGTGGCGAAGAACAGGCTGTGCTTGAGGGTGAAGCGGAACAGATCGGACTCTTTGCCAACCAGGCCGGTGGCGGCACAGGCGACGGCAATCGATTGTGGCGAGATCATCTTGCCGGTCACGCCACCGCTGGTGTTGGCCGCCACCAGCAGGGTGTCGTTGACCCCGATCTGGTGCGCGGTGGTGGCTTGCAGCGAGCTGAACAGGGCGTTCGACGAGGTGTCCGAGCCGGTCAGGAACACGCCCAGCCAGCCAAGGAACGGCGAGAAGAACGGGAACGCTGCGCCAGTACCCGCGAGCACCAGGGCCATGGTCGAGGACATGCCCGAGTAGTTGGTGACGAAGG
Organism: Pseudomonas sp. SDI; assembly: GCF_003105155.1. Classification (GTDB taxonomy): domain Bacteria; phylum Pseudomonadota; class Gammaproteobacteria; order Pseudomonadales; family Pseudomonadaceae; genus Aquipseudomonas. Next base: position 174,475 of record NZ_QETK01000007.1, read on the forward strand.
CGAAAGCCAGCACCATGCCAATCGACAGGATCGGCCAGCGCAGCTCGTAGACGGTCTCTTTAAAGGTGGTCAGACCAGTTTTGAAGTTGATCTTCAGCACCAGCATCGAGATCAGTGCCGAGAAGAAGATCGCGGTGCCGGTGGCGGAAATCGGGTCAAGCTTGAACACCGCTGGGATCGCAGTGGGTGCGGCCACGATGGGCGCGGTCTTGATCACCAACTGGTCCAGGTGCGGGATGGCGAAGTTGAACACCCAGCTGTACATCGAACCGCCGGCGGCGAACATTGCCTTGAACGGTTTCAGGGTCCAGAGGGTGACCAGCACCGTGAGGATCAGGAACGGCGACCAGGCTTTGAAGATTTCGCCAAAGCTGTACGGCGAAGGCTGCATGGTGCGCACCTGGCCGAAACCACCGGTGCTCTTCACGGCCGCGGCGCCAACGCTGGCGGCCTCGTTGAAGGCGCGCTTGGGCTGCCAGACCTTGAGGAACAGGGTCAGGGAAATCAGGCTGGCCAGGGCCGAGGTGATGTCCGGCAGTTCCGGGCCGATGAAGTTCGAGGTGAAGTACTGGGTGACCGCAAAGCTCAGGCCGGCAACCAGTGCCGCAGGCCAGGTTTCCTTCACGCCACGCAGGCCATCCATCATGAACACCAGCCAGAACGGCACGAACAGCGACAGCAGCGGCAGTTGACGACCGGTCATGGCGCCGATGTGGAAGGCGTCGATGCCGGTCACCTGGCCGGCGACGATGATCGGGATACCCAGGGCGCCGAAGGCGACCGGCGCGGTGTTGGCGATCAGGCACAGGCCGGCGGCGTACAGCGGGTTGAAGCCCAGGCCAACCAGCAGGGCAGCGGTGATCGCCACCGGCGCGCCGAAACCGGCCGCACCTTCGAGGAAGGCGCCGAAACAGAAGCCGATCAGCAGCACCTGTAGGCGCTGGTCGTCGGTGATCGACAGTACCGAGCTGCGGATGACTTCGAACTGGCCGCTCTTGACCGTGAGTTTGTAGAGGAAAACCGCCGCGACGATGATCCAGGCGATCGGCCACAGGCCATAGGCAAAGCCGTAGCCGGCCGCGGCGAAGGCCATGTCGGCGGGCATCTGGAACGCAAAGATGGCGACCAGGATCGACAGACCCAAGGTGATGCTGCCCGCGACATGCCCCTTGAGTCGGAACACGGCCAGCGCCAGGAAGAAGAACACAATGGGAATGACTGCCGCCAGAGCGGACAGGCCAAGACTACCGAGCGGGCTATAGAGTTGTTGCCAGGTTTGCATATGGGGTGGCCCCTAATTGTTGTTGGTCAGGCACTGGCATTGGATAATTGGTAATACCAATTTACAATGTCGAGGCGCTAGGTTAAAAGCCTCGCTGTGGGTGTGTCAATTTGCCTCGGCGAAACTTTCGTCGGATGCCACCGGCAGGGGTGTCTGAGTGGTAGGGAAATTTCCCAACTGGAGGGTGTCGGGCAGGCGCGGATAGGCCAGAATAGACGGCCCCGAAAGCACCCGGGATTGTGGAGAGCATGTGATGGTTTTCGATCAGGTCCGCCAACGCCGTTTGTCCGACGATATCGTCGAGCGGCTTGAGGGGATGATTCTTGAGGGCACGTTGACCGCCGGCGAACGCCTGCCTGCCGAGCGCGCGCTGGCCGAGCAGTTCGGCGTGTCGCGGCCGTCGTTGCGCGAGGCGATCCAGAAACTGGTGGCCAAGGGGTTGCTGGTCAGTCGTCAGGGCGGCGGCAACTATGTGGCCGAATCACTGGGCACGACTTTCAGCGATCCGCTGTTGCAACTGCTCGAATCAAACCCCGAGGCGCAGCGCGACCTGCTGGAGTTCCGGCATACCCTGGAGGCTTCGTGCGCCTATTACGCGGCGATCCGCGCAACCGAGGTCGATCGCGAGCGGCTCAAGGCCGCGTTCGATGCTTTGCAGGATTGCTACAGCCGGGTTGACGACGTCAGCCGGGCGGAGGAGGGCGTGGCGGATGCACGCTTTCATCTGGCGATTGCCGAAGCCAGTCATAACGCGGTGTTGTTGCATACCATCCGTGGCTTGTTCGACCTGCTCAAGCGCAACGTGGTGACCAACATCGGCGGGATGTACAAGCAGCGCAGCGAAACCCGCGACATGCTGATCACCCAGCACCGGGAGTTGTACCTGGCGATTGTCGAAGGGCGAGCGGAGGATGCCCGGGAGGTGTCCAGCCGGCACATCCTGTATGTGCAGGAGGTGCTCGAAGAAGTGCGCCAGGAAGTGCAGCGAGTGGCGCGGGCAGAGCGGCGCAAAGGGCGTTAGGCGGCGGTGCTGCTATCGCGGGACGAGCCCGCTCCCACAAGAGCAGCGCTGTTCTTTGTGGGAGC
>NZ_QETK01000008.1 GCF_003105155.1 Pseudomonas sp. SDI
AAGGGCTCGACCAAGACTGTTACGACGACTTTTAGCGTCCCATGCTATTACTACACCGGTCATTTCGGTATTCCGTTGAACATGACCGGCGAGAACGGCTAGTTCGTCTGGCGCGGGTTTTATAAGGCCTGGGGCCGGGTCGAGGCAAAAACGCCGACGCAGTTGGAACAGAACCTGCGCTTGCAGGGGCAGTACTACGACGCGGAAACGTACCTGTATTACAACACCTCCCGCTATTACGACCCGGGCGTGGGGCGGTTTACTACGCAGGACCCGATTGGGTTGGCGGGAGGGGTGAGTCTTTATCGGTATGCGGTGAATCCTACGGGGTGGGTTGATCCTGTGCGACCCACACTAGACAATATGTTGAAATATCAACATGTTGTTGATATTGTCCGGCAATCCCTCTCCACACAGACCCACCCATGCCTGAAGAACGCCAGCTGGTCCTCACTGTCCTGCGCGCCACCGTGCAGATGCTGGGCAGCGTCCTCGGCCGCAACACCGAAGTGATCCTGCACGACCTGACACGCCCGGAACACTCGGTGATCGCCATCGTCAATGGTCATATCAGCGGCCGGCGGGTTGGCAGCCCGATCCTCGCCGGCCCGCGTGAAGACCTCGGCTTCAATGCCGTGCTCGACGCCGCCCGACAGCCCGGCGGCAGCGACCCGGTGGTGGTTGGCGACTACCCGACCCAAAGCCGCGACGGCAAAACCCTGCGCAGCGCGACTGCGGTGTTTCGCGATGCCGGCGGCGAGCCCTATGCCAGCCTTTGCGTCAACACCGACCTCAGTGGCATCGCCGCTGCCCAGGCCTGCCTCGAACAGCTACTGGCCACCGCCCAGGCGCCGGCCCCGGAACCGCTCGAACAACCGGACCTGGAACAACTGATGGCGCAGATCATCGACAACGCCCTGCAAGCGGCCCGGCACAGCGGTCAGCGCTTCGGCAAAGCGCAGAAGCTCGACGCGGTCCGACAGATGCACGACGGCGGCCTGTTCATCGTCAAGGGCGCGGTCGAGAAGGCCGCCGCCGCACTGGGGGTGACCCGCTACACGATCTACAACTACCTCGAAGAAATCCGCAACGGTTGAGGAGCCTCCATGCAGTTACCCATCTATCAAGTCGACGCCTTCAGCCACCAGGTACTCGGCGGTAACCCCGCCGCCGTCTGCCCACTGCAAGACTGGCTCGACGACAGCACCCTGCAACGCATCGCCGCCGAGAACAACCTCTCGGAAACCGCCTATTTCGTGCGCGAAGGCGCGGGCTACCGGCTGCGCTGGTTCACCCCGGCGGTGGAAGTCGACCTTTGCGGCCACGCCACCCTGGCGGCTGCCTGGGTGCTGTTCAACGAACTCGGCGAAAGCAGCGAAACCCTGCGGTTCTTCACTCGCAGCGGCGAACTGCGGGTGCGCCGCGACGGCGCTTTCCTGGCCATGGATTTCCCGCTGGTCGATCCGCAACCCTGCGCGATTCCGCCGGGGCTGAGCAGCGCCCTGGGCTGCGAGATCGAAGCGCTGTACCGCGGCGAAGACTTCTTCGTGATCGTCAAGGACGCTCAGGTGGTCGAAGGCCTGGCCCCGGACTTCGCCGCCCTCGACGCCTTCGATGTACGCGGTATCTCGGTGTCGGCACCAGGGCATGAACACGATTTCGTCTCGCGCTGGTTCGGCCCGCGGGTGGGCGTGAACGAAGACCCGGTGACCGGCTCGGCGCATACGTCGCTGGCTCCCTACTGGGCCAAACGTCTGGGCAAAACCCTGCTGCATGCGCGCCAGGGCGGCGCCCGCCTGGGTCAACTGCGTTGTGAAGTGCGTGACAACGGCCGGGTGATCATCAGCGGCGAGGGCGCCCTGTACCTGCGCGGCACGATTTTTCTGTAGCACTGGGTTTCTCGATACGTCATTCAAAGGAGATGCACATGAGCGCTTCAATTTACGAAAAACTTGAACAACTGGGCATCGAGTTGCAGGCACCGGCCGCGCCGGCGGCGGCGTACAAGACCTGGGTGCAGAGCGGCAACCTGCTGTTCCTTTCCGGGCACATCGCCCGCCAGAACGGCAAACCCTGGGTCGGCCAACTCGGCCGCGACCTCGATACCGCCAGCGGCAAACAAGCCGCCCGTGCCGTGGCTATCGACCTGCTCGGCAGCCTGCATGCCGCAACCGGCGACCTGAACCGCATTGCCAAAGTGGTCAAACTGATGTGCCTGGTCAACAGTGCGGCGGACTTCACCGAGCAGCACCTGGTGGCCAATGGCTGTTCCGACCTGCTCGCCGAAGTGCTCGGTGAGCGCGGTGAGCATGCCCGCAGTGCCTTTGGTGCCAGCCAGATTCCTTTGGGCGCGTGTGTCGAAATCGAACTGATCGTCGAACTGAACTGAGCCGGAGCGCCGTCATGAGCCTGCACCTGGAAACACCCCTGATTTCATCGCGCCCGCTGAGCCTGGCCAGTGGCCAGGAGGTCTGGCTGAAGTTGGACGCCTTGCAGCCCAGCGGCTCGTTCAAGTTGCGTGGTATTGGCCTGGCCTGCGAAACCTTCGCCGCCCAGGGCAAGCGCCGCTTTGTTTCCTCGTCCGGTGGCAACGCCGGTATCGCGGTGGCGTATGCAGGCCGCTGCCTGGGCCTGCCGGTTACCATTGTGGTGCCGGAAACCACCACCGAACGAGCAAGAAACCTGATTCGCCAGGAAAACGCCGAGGTCATCGTACACGGCAAGGCCTGGCATGAAGCCAATGCCCTGGCGCTGTCGCTGCTTGGCGGCGACGACGCGTTCATTCACCCGTTCGATGAGCCGCTGCTCTGGCAGGGCCATTCGAGCCTGATCGACGAAGTGGCGGCGACCGGTTTCAGGCCTGACGCGGTAGTAGTCGCGGTCGGTGGTGGCGGGCTGTTCTCCGGGGTCTGCCAGGGCATGGCCCGGCATGGCTGGGACGCGGTACCCGTGTTCGCCGTGGAAACTGCCGGCGCCGCCTCGCTGGCGGCGTCGATGAGAGAAAAACAGCGGGTAGCGCTGGACAGCGTCAATACCTTCGCTACCTCGCTGGCGGCCAAACAGGTCTGCCAGCAGGCGTTCGAGCTCAGCCAGACAAGGCCGGTGGTGAGCCATGTGCTGAGCGACGGCGAGGCACTGGATGCCTGCGAACGTTTCCTCAGCGACCATCGCATTCTGGTTGAGCCGGCCTGTGGTGCAGCCCTGGCGCTGGCCTATGCGCCGAGCGATGCGCTGAAACCGTACCGCAAGGTGCTGGTGGTGGTCTGCGGCGGTGCCACGGCGACCCTCGACCAGATCCGCGAGTGGCGCGCGGCGAGCTGATTGGGCAGTATCGAGCCAGGCGCGTCAGGAGGCCGAGCGTATTTGCTTACTCTGTCTAGGCAGCTTGCCAAGTGAGGCGCGCCTCTGAGCGTGCATGGCCTCTTCGTAGGAAGGAGGTGCAAACATCTGATATGAAGGTGGCTCTTCAATCGATGTTGAAGGCCGAGGAGGCGAAACCTGAACGCCCGTATTCGGTGCTCGACCTAAGCGAGCGCGCGGCAAAGAGAAGGGCCGAGTTGACGCGGGTACGCTCGCGCCGCGATATCCAAACTGCCAGACGTCGTCAAAGTTCTGCATATTGCGAAAGAAATCATGCCCGTCGTTATAGTCCGCAGGATGCATATCGCCCCAGTGCGGGGTGCGCCCGTCAACGGAAACTCCCGCATAAGTTGCCGCCGGTGAGGTCGATCTGGCCATGCTGGGCTTTTCAGTCATCAGCACTTCGACCCTCTGCCTTGTAAGCTTTATCGAACTGTCGCTGTTTATGGCTACGCTAGCGGGCAGGGCAGTCCTTTGGGTCGCAACGGTAGCTTTTGCTCGTCGAGCCCAGGATTTCAACGCAGGGAGTATCAGGGTGAGAAACCCGGCATGGCCGCTGGGATCTACCTTGTTGATTGGGTCGCCCACACAATAGGCGTACGCATTCAGACCACCGGCACCCAATGGCGCCCAGCTGTCCGGACTGATGAAGCGCATCAACAGAGGATTGAAGAACCGATACTGCCCTAGCAGGTAGCATCCGGTGGCTGGGTCGATCCTTTCTCCGTTGAATCCGAGATAACCTGATCGATCGTTCAGACCTGCACAGTGGCCGTAGGCGCTGTAGGCGCGCTGCAATGGCGAGGAACCAATCACCTGTAGCACGCAGCTGTGGGCGTCACAGCCTGTGAGGGCATGCTGGGCACTGTCGTGTGTCCAGTGTCGAACCCCCAACAAGACGTTTTCGTGGTGCACGGCGGTTAGTCGGTTCCCACCTTCAATTTCGTTAGACCATCGTCCTGCCTGGTAGAAAGACAACGCTATCGACCCTGAGTGTTCCGTCGCCCAAAGATAATCCAGTGCGCTGTAATGGAAGCAGGACGCTCTCTTGGCATGACTAGCAGGCATTGAGTGCTCCGGGCTGTGAGACTGAGGGTTCGCCAAGTCTGGCACAGGGGGGAGGCTTAACAACTGGCAGAACTATCAGTTGACGCCGCTCGAAAACGTCCCAATTGACTCGTCAATCGGCCCGAGGCGACTTTCGCGGCATAGCTAACGACGGCGGGGTTGCCTTTGTGGTGATCAGCCGTTGGGAAGGGTCATTGCCACCGTGCATCAGTGCGCCGACGCAGCGGAGCGGGGCGTAGGATAATAGGGGGCAGAACGTGATCGTGGAGGTCATACAGCATGAATTTCCTGCGCACCCGCCTGATCGGCAGCGTCACCCTGGCGCTGCTGTTGCCCTATGGTCCCTTGCTGGCCGAGGAATACGGGGCAGACACACCCGTGGACCCGACCGCCGTGCAACTGCAGCCCATGGAACAGAACGGCATCAGCTACCTGCAAGGCGGCATCGGCCTGGACGAATCCACCGCCCTGCAACAAACCACTGGCTACAACCTGCACATCAGCCTTTCCAGTGGGCCGGAGAATCAGTACCTGAGCGGCGCCAGCCTGGTGCTGCAATCTGCCAGCGGGCAAGCGCTGCTGAGCCTGGAAGACGTTGGCCCGCTGGTGTATGTGAAGCTGCCGGCCGGGAGCTACCGGGTAGTGGCCAGCTATGACGGCGTACAGACCGAGCAACGGGTATCAATAACCGGCAAGGCGGTGGCGACCGCCAATTTGCATTGGCGTTGATAGGCACAAAAAGCGAGGAGTACAAATGTACTCCATGCCGGGAAATCGACACCCACCTGATATTTCTGCCAGTAGACATCGCGTTGGCTCAGGGCAAAGACTCGGCGGCCTTGACTAACACTTTCGTCCTGCTGGAGAACTCGTTCATGGACACTGTACAGGCCGTGTTGAACAACCCTGCCGAGAAAGGCGCTTATCCCTATATAAAAATCGCTTACAACTCTTTACATGCTGTATATCCGCCAAGCATGTCGGAATACACCGACTACAACAGTGCTTCCAGCCTCTTTCACACCCAGCCCGTTGACCTGTCAGCCTTCATGCCGCGTGTCGCCCGACGTGCTGGCTATGGGCCGGATTGGCCATTCGACATTACCGAAACCCCCTTGAGCGGGCACGTGTTCACGCCCAACGAGCCGGGCGTTTACCCGCTGGCGATCTTCGTTCATGGACAGCACCAACCGTGGCAGGACAATTCAGCCAAGGGCTATTTCTACCTATGCGAACTGCTCGCCAGCCACGGAATTATTGCAGCGACTATCAATATCTCTTACTTGACTGCCTCCACCCTTGACTATGGTTATAACAAGGCTTTTTGGAAAAACGAATGCGGTGCACGCCCAATTAGCGTGCTGGAGCACATTAAACAGTTCGCTGTCTGGAACGCCACGCCTAGTAGTTACTTCCATAAAAAGGTCGACATGCAACGCATTATGCTCATCGGCCACTCGCGTGGCGGCGAGGCCGTCGGGCAAGCTTCAAGCTTGAACCTGTGGAGCTTCATGAAAGGTGATGAGCTACACCCGCAGGTCAGGCTCGATGGCTATAAGAGGAACCCCATCGAGACCGTCCTCGGCCCCTACGGCTTCAACATCCGGGCAACCCTCGGAATCGCACCGACCATTTCTCAGAACATGAGCCAATACCCGCACCTGCCGATTCCCGACAATTGCTTCTTCATTCACGGTACCCGCGATCGGGACGTCCCCTACTCGGAGGCAGATGAAGCACATTCGATTGCCCACAAGGTGAATATTTTCAAGCCACTGGAATCCACTGGCAAAATCAAGGGGGTCTGGCGTGTACTGGGCGCCAATCACAATTTCTTCAATACCGTGTGGTCGAACGTCGATACCAGGGACGCGCCGGTTTCGCGAAAATCACCCGCGCCCCTACCGGGAATGCTTACTACAACGCCTGCGCCCTGGGCAGCCGAAACACGCGAAGCATTGTTGACCCCGGAGGAACAGCAGGAAACCGCAAAAGTGCTGGTCGGCGCGATGGCTCAGTATTTTTTGCTCGACAAGCAAGAATACAAAGCCTTCCTCCAGGATCACCGCCTCGGTTTGAACGCCGAGAACCGTTGGTTCCCAGCCAAGGTACAGCTCACCTCGCAGTATCAGGATGCCGAGCGGATGTATATCCAGCACAATCAGGAGTACTCGGACCACCTGACGATTTCAGCCCCACTTACCGGCCAGGTTGTAGTGAGCGAAGGTGTGGAAGCGCAACGCCATCCTGTCGACTTCTATGTCGACTCGCCGTTCAACCGGTTCCTGGTCATGCGGATTTCCTGGCAGGGGCCCGACCCGCGTTACACCCTGGCGATCGATCCCATTCCATGGCCGCAGACGCCATTCACCCATCTGGCGCTCACCGTGGCCCAGGCCGCGGCAACCGCCGACGAACTCGGGCAAGCGCTGGACTTTTCCATTGAAGTGGCGGCGGGCGAACACGTCGCCAAGGTGAGCATCAGCGACTATGCCTGCGTGCCCTATCCCGATGCCGTTCCAGACTCGCAGGGCTGCTTTGGTTTCGACAGTCTGGTGATGCAAACCGTGCGAATCCCACTGCAGGTGTTTGTCGCACAGGGGCTGGTGATTCGAGACCTGGAGCGTATTTCCCTGGTCTTTGACAAAAGGAAGAAAGGCGCGCTGTATTGCCGGGATATCCAGTTCACCCTGTAGCTTGTCATGCCCTTGCGATCAACCCCGCGTCGGCCGGTCGGCGACCCTGCGCTTGCACCTTCAGCAGCCAGCCGACCGCCACTCGGCGAGCACCCGCCAGCAGTAACGCGATGATAGGTCCTCTCACGGCTTCCTGCGTAACAAGACGATAAAGAACACCCCACCAATGGCGGCGGTGGCGATGCCGATGGGCAAGTCCTGCGGGGCAATCAAGGTACGCGCGGCGACATCGACCCAGACCATGAACAAGGCGCCGAGCAGCGCGCTGACCGGTAACAGCCGCCGGTGCTCGGCACCGACCAGACGCCGGGCCATGTGCGGCAGCATCAGGCCGACAAAACCGATAGCGCCGGATAACGCGACCAGCACGCCAGTCAGCAGCGAAGTGCCGAGGAACACCTGCCAGCGTACCTGGCGGGTATTGAAGCCCAAGCTCACCGCGGTCTGTTCGCCGCTCATCAGGGCATTCAGTGCTCGGGCCAGGCTCAGCAGCAGGACAAAGCCACCGGCCACGCAAAGCGCCGGCAGCCAGAGCAGCTCCCAGCGGGCCAGGCCGAGCCCGCCGAGCATCCAGAACATCACCGAGTTGGCCGCATGCTGGTCAGCGGTGTAGAGCAGTAAATTGGCCACAGCCATGAACACGAACGATACGGCCACCCCGGCCAGCAGCAGCCGTTCGCTTTCCAGGCGGCCCTGACGGTTGGCGATACCGAGTACCAGGGCCATGCTGCACATGGCGCCGACAAAGGCGGCCAGCGGCAGGCTGAAGACTCCGGCAAACTCGCCCAGGTACAGCACCACCAGTACTGCCCCCAGCGCCGCACCGGCGCTCACGCCCAGCAGGTGCGGATCGGCCAGCGGGTTGCGCGTCACCGCCTGTAGGGCACTGCCGACCAGTGCCAGCCCGGCCCCGACCAACGCACCGAGCAATACGCGTGGAGCGCGGATCAGCCAGACGATCTGCGCCTGGCCCTGGCTCCAGTTAGCCGCTTCGGCGAGGCCGAGCTGCTGCACAACAATCCCGAACACCTTGCTCAGCGGCATTTGCGCCGCGCCAAAACCCAACGCCATCAGGCACGACAACAACAACAGGGTGATCAGCCCCAGCACCAACGCGCGGTACCCGGCAACGCTGCGAATCGGCCTCACCGCGCACCCCCGGCAAACAGCTCGGGATGCAGCGCCGCCGCCAACTGCTCAATGGCCTCGGCATTATCCAGCGACGGCGTGACGGCGATGTACGGCAGCACCACAAAGCGCTGCTGGCGGATCGCTTCGACACTGCTCAGCGCCGGGTGGTCGAGCAGGAAGTCACGCTTGTGCTTCCACGAGGTCGGCCCGTAATCGACGATGACGATCACCTGCGGGTTGCGCTCGACCATGCTTTCCCAGTTGATCTGGGTCCAGCTGGCACCGACGTCGTCCATGATGTTCTGCCCGCCGGCCGCAGCGATCAGCGCCTGTGGCATGCCGAGTCGGCCGGAGGTGGTCGGGCGGTCTTCGCCACTGTCGTAGAGGAACACCCGCGGTGCTTGCCGCACCGTGCCGAGACGGTTGGCCACGGCGGCGACTCGCTGGCGCATGGCGGCGACCAGTGTTTGCGCACGCTCCTGCACGTCGAAAATCTGCCCGAGGTTGTCCAGGTCACGGTACAGGTCGTCGAGGCTAGCCTCGCGCTGGGCCATGATTCGCGAGCAGGACTCGCTCAGTTCGTAGACCGGGATGCCGAACGGCGCCAGGGTCTGCGGGGTGAGCGGGCCGCCGACGTGCATGCCGTAGCTCCAGCCGGCGAACAGGAAGTCGGCATCGACGTCGAGCAGGTTCTCTACCGAGGCATGGCGCGGCGCCAATTCCGGCAGGCCGGCGAGGGTTTTGCGCAGCGCCGGATCGAGGGTTTTCCAGCCACTGATGCCGGAGTAGCCGACCATGCGCTCGCGCAGGCCCAGGGCCAGCAGCATGCCGGTGAGGTTGACGTCGTGGCTCACCGCGCGTTGTGGTGGCTGCGCAAAGGTGACCGTGCGGTTGCAACTGGTGACTTCGAGTGGGTAGATGGTCGGCGCGGCGCTCAACGGCAGCGCGGCGAACAAGGTCAGGCAAGCCAGGTAACGCTTCATGCGGGGCTGATCCAGGTAATCCGTGGGTGGTGCGCCAGCGGGTGTCGATCGACCAGCGCGCGAATGCCGAAGACCTGCTCCAAGCGTTGTTCGGTAAGCACCTCGGCCGGGGTGCCACTGGCGACGATGACGCCGCGTTCGAGAACGTAGAGCCGGTCGCAGAAGGCGGCGGCCAGGTTGAGATCGTGAAAGCTGGCGAGAATGCTCAGCCGGGCCTGGCGCAGATGCTGCAGCAGTGCCAGCTGATAACGCGGGTCGAGGTGGTTGGTCGGTTCGTCGAGAATCAGCAGCTGCGGCTGCTGGACCAGTGTGCGGGCCAGCAACACCCGCTGTTTCTCGCCGCCGGAGAGGCTGGCGAACGACGTTTCGGCAAAGCCGCCCAGGCCGACCTGCCGCAAGGTCGCATCGATCAGCGCCAGGTCGGCCGCGCTGTCGCCATCGAACCAGCTCTGGTGTGGGGTGCGGCCCATGGCGACGACGTCGCTGACGGTCAGGCCGAATTCCTGGGGGAACTCTTGCAGCATCACCGCGATGCGCTGGGCTGCCCAGCGTGGCGACTGCGCCCAGATATCCGCGCCGCCGAGGCGGACCGTACCGCTATCCGGGCGATTGAAGCGATAGGCACAGCGCAACAGGCTGGTCTTGCCGCTGCCGTTGGCACCGATCAGGCCGACGAACTCGCCGGGCTCGACCCGCAGCTCGATATCGGCCAGTTGCCAGGGCTGGCCGTGGGTATCGGGCGGCGCCCAGCTGAGGTTGTCCAGGTGTAGGGTTGCCATACTTGGTCGGTCTCCACTGCGGCGAGCGACGGACCGGGGGCCGTCGCTGCCTGGTCAGAAGCTGTAGTCGGCAGTCACGAAGAACGAGCGCGGCTCGCCCATCAGCCACTGCTGGCCGCTGTTCTGCTGCGCCACGGCATAACGGCGGTCGAGCAGGTTGTTCAATTGCAGGCCGAGGCGTACGTCGGGCACGACGTTCCAGTTGATGTTGGCGTCGAGCACGGTGTAGCCCGGCACGTCGATGGTGTTGGCGGTGTTGGCGTAGCGGGCGTCAACGTAACGCAGGCCCAGGCCGGCGTCCACGTCCTGGTTCAAGGCCTTGCCCAGCCACAGGTTGGCGGTACGCCGTGGGACATTGCTCGGGCGGTTGCCGGCACGCGAGACCAACTGGCCATTGACGCTTTCGTTGAACTTGTCGTATTCGGCGCGTACCACCGAGGCGTTGGCCGAAACATGCCAGGCGTGGGCCAGGTCCAGTTCCAGGGTAGCTTCCAGTCCGTCTGCGGACTGCTGGCCGATCTGCTGGGCGAGGCGGGTGGCAGGGTCGCTGGTCAGCAGCTTCTTCTTGATGATGTGGTAGGCCGCCAGGGTCCATTCGCCACGGCCGTCCCAGAACATTTGCTTGAGACCGAACTCGGTCTGCTTGGCTTCGGTCAGGTCCATCTGCTGCTGGGCCGGGCTGAGGCTGATAAGGTTGTTCACGCCGTCTTCGCTGGTGGAGTACTGGCCGTACAGCGACAACTCCTCAGTCACTGCAAAGACCAGACCGGCACGCCAGTTGCCGCCGGCGAGGCTGCGGTCGGAGCGGCTATTGGCACGCTCGTCGGTGCGCTCGATATGATTCTGGTCGCGGCGGATGCCGGTCACCAGCGACCAGCGCTCACTGAGTTGCAGGCGGTTCTCAGCGAACACGGCAAAGGTACGGGTGGTGCTGCCGGTGGTTGGCAACAGCGGCGACTGGCTCTTGAAGTCGCCGGGGGCCGGGCTCCACGGGTCGATAAAATCGCCACCGACGTCCTTGTACGGCGAGTTGCTGGCCACGTCGAAGCGGATCCGGTTGTATTCAGCACCGACCACCGTGCGGCTGTCGAGGCCGAACAGGGAATGGTTGAAGGTGAAGTTCTGGCGGTCGCCGATCTGTTCCTGGTTGTGCTTGATCTCCAGGTACTCGCCGCGCAGCAGCTGCTGAAGAGCGCTGTTCCAGCCAAAAGCTTCGGCGTTGCGCCAGTGGCGGCGGCTTTTGATGTAGTACAGCTGGTTGCTTGCGCTGACGCTGTCGCTCAGGGTCCAGTCAGTGTTCAGCCGGGTCCACTCGTCGTGGTAGTTCTGCACGGCGTCGCGCAGGTTGTAGTTCTTGTCGCGTAGGCTGTCGCGGTAGTGGCCGTCGATCAGCGGCGTGCCGTAATAGTTCATCGGCTCGGCGTCGCCGCGTTCGTGGGCGAGGGTGAAGCTCAGGTCGTCGCTGGCTTGCCAGCGCAGTGCCGCGCTCATGGCCAGGCTGCGCGATTCGCCGTGGTCGATCCAGCCGTTGTGGTGCTGCTGGTTGAGGGTCAACCGGTAGCTCAGGGTGTCGCTCAGCGAGCCGCCGCTGTCGAGGCCGACCTGCTGGCGGTCGTCAGAGCCGTAACCCAGGCGCAGGCGGTTACGGATGGCGCCTTCGAAGGGCTTTTTCGGCACCACGTTGATCACTGCCCCGGTGGCGCCTTCGCCATAGAGCACCGAGGCCGGGCCGCGAATCACGTCGATGCGTTCGACCATGAACGGGTCGACCGGGAAGGTCTGGGTGCCGGCACCGGTGTACAGCCGCGAGCCGTCGAACAGGGTCATCACCGAACTGTGGCCGGTAAAGCCGCGCGCCGACATCGAGGTGTTGCCATTCCCTGGCGAGGCCACGCTGGTGATGCCGGGCGAGCGGGTGACGGCGTCGAGGACGCTGAGGTTGTTGCGTTGCTCGATGGTCTGCCGGTCAATGCTGCTGATGCTGGCCGGGGTTTCCAGGGCCGAGAGGTTCAGCCGCGAACCGGCGGGGGTCGGCATGGCCAGGTCGATGTAGCCGGTTTGCTCGGCGACTTCGGACACGCTCGTGGCCGGTAGGGCCAGGCTTTGCTCATCGGCAGCGAAGGCCTGGGGCGCGAGGGCCAGGCAGGGGAGCAGGCCGAAACGTAGCGAACGGTTCGCTAGCGAATGGCGTTGGGAGATACGGGACATGCGATTCCAACCAATCAGGAATGAATGAATCCCGGGGGAATAAACGCATAGGAAATCGCGAGCGCAAAAAGGCCGCGACGACCGGCCTGCGCCCGCCCACCGCGGGTGTTGCCAAACAGAGGTTGCAGGCCGGTCTCCGGGCTTGCGAGGGTCATGAACACTTCACCTTCCCATGCACTTGCACAGTGGTATATCGAAGGGCTCGCTCGCTTACCGTTGCGGGGGCAGCGCCGGACTGATCACCAGGGGTGACGCACCGGCTTCCCGTTTAATCCCCTGCACGGCGGCAGGGGACACCTGAAACTGGCGCGCATCTGACCACTTATGCGCGGGGGAGTCAATTCGGGGGAGTGAGCAGGGCAGAGGCACGCCCCTCTGTAGGCGCAGGTTTCTATAGCGGGCGTCCCCCAATCTGTTGACTGACCCTGATCCGATGAACAGCGGCAGGGCGCTGGTGCTGCTGGCCGAGGCCGGGCCGATTACCCTGAAGGACAAGAGCAACCCATACCTGGGCGGTGAAGCAGGTAGACCTGGCCTTCGTATTTGCCAACTATGCGCTGGAGGCGGGGATCGACACCAGGTGTGCGCTTCGCCGGAAGTGAAGGCATTCATCCTGAGCGGTTAAAAAGGTGAAATTACGCCAGGTTTCTGAGCCCCTATGATAACTAAACTAAATAGTCATTTAGTTTAGTTATCATTTTTAGTGATTAAAAAGAGGAGGATACCGCATCCAGAAACACTTCGCGCAGGGTTTGTTTCAGTCAGTCGATGATCCACACAACAGCCTATGAGCAGCTCTTGGTTTGGGTGTGTTACCTGATTGGCTTCTAGAGCGACGGCAGCGTCGACACAGCAAACCAGGCTGCTGACGTCCGAGCAGCCTGGTGGCCAGGTCGATGCCCTGGCCACGCGGATCCAGGCGCAGGGCAATGTCGTCGCTCATGTCTGAAGCATTGGCTTTAACTTTTATATCCAAGCCACTGGGCATGGATCAGTCGACAGTTGGCCAGGTCGTGGCGTCGACTCAGCGGGCAAACTGGCGCGCATACCGGGAACACCTTGGGGCGAATCAGGCTTTAAACACTACTCAGATCGGCCTTGGTGATCTCGACGTCAGTAAATGGTGCGCTCGAGCAATTGCGTGCCGAGCCAGTCATCAAGGTTTTTCACTTGAAGGGCGTCGAGATCGTGGGTCAGATTCTGGTGTGAAATGTGCTGTAGGCGGATTCGATCTGCCATGTAGGAATATTCGCATAATGTATATTATGTTAAATAGGCTATACGAGTCCTTGAATGAGGTGGCTACCGATGAAACTGATTCAGTTGTAACCGTTGCGAATCACGGACACTCCTACTCCTTAAACCCCCGCAACCCCCAGCCCATAAGGCCTCCAGCCTCTCGGGGTTGCTTCCGAACGCCAGCAAACCTCAGAAATGCGGACACTTCTACATCTGAGCGCCTTCCGCAAACCCTTGAATCCATTGGGTCTCGTCAAAAAACGCTCGTTTGAACCGTTGCTCCGATTTTCTGCGCTATCAGGACACTCGAGTAATCTACGGGATTTCCAGAACTACCCCTGTAAGCGAGTAAATCCAACACCTCCAGGGTTTTTTGCACCTAATGCGGACACCTTCCTGCGCACACGGCGAACCCCATAATCAGGACACTTTCCGTATTTTCAACGCTCAACGAGCCACAGTTCTCATCTGAAATACACGCGCCCTGTGGCCCCTAAAGCCCCGCAGCACCAAGCAGACAAACGCTCCAGGCCACGCGCTCCGGGCCTCACAGGAGTCCCCTCGATGTCGATCCTGGAATTCAGCTCCCTGGAAACCCCTAGTAGTAAAGCTTTCGCACAGCTCATCCACGAACGACGCTCCGAGCCGTTTTCCTGCGAATACAACGATAATGCGGACACTTTCCAAAGCCCGCCCTGAGCAACCACCAGGCGGGATCCCCGATTCTGCTGCCTTTGGTGTTATTTGCGGTGAATGCGGACACTTTCCGAAATCAACCTGCCCGACAATAATGCGGACACTTTCGTATGAATAATTTTGTAATGCGGACACTTTCGGGAGCGAAATGGACATTGGAGTGATGAGGCGTATTTATACGTATATTGCCACTTCATGCGAGTGACTAAAGAGCCTTAAAGAGGCTTCCTTATCCTACAAACAATATAAAGGAAAGTCGCATAGTTCCTTGGGCCTCGCACCCTAAGGTGGCACTGAAGCGAAAATAACAATATTCTTATAAACTGAAATTTATCTGAGCGACAAGGCATTGCCAATGCCTAACGCTGCCAGATGCAAATTGCTCAGATATGACGCAGCCAGGCAGATCCACAACTCCGATTAACTCTTAATGCGTTTCTTGCCATGTGTCAAGCAAGCATGATAGTCACTGACGGATGGAGTGGATGGGCGAAAATTTTACCGAGGTTGCGGCCGGCCAAACTTGGCGCTACTATCCGGCAATTCCCATTAACTATGGCCAGTCCATTGAAGTGAGTGATTGAAGCGGGCGGTGCAGGAGGTGAAAACTTCCTAAAACAGCCAGATTAGGAAGTTTCAATTGCTGACCTCTACCGGCCTTTACGGTATGTAAGATGACCTGCAATCCCCGGCCCATATTTGAATCTCATAGTGATTTCGTTGATCAAGATTTCACGGTAGGCCGGCCATTGATCGCCAGCGTAGCGCGATTTTTGGGAGGCTTTGCTCCCGAACTCAAAGCCATCCCAGGGTTCCTGGCCATAAGGGGCTATCTAAGGTGTTATGCCGACAACGCGCTCACATACAGCACGTACCGAGGCCACGTTGAGCGGCTATTTCTCTGGGCGCTGATCGTCCGCCAAAAGCCTGTGCACGAGTTGAAACGGCTTGATGCCGAAGCGTATCTTGAGTTTTGCAAGCACCCGCCAGCCGCTTGGGTTGGGCCAGTCGTTCGTAATCGGTTCATTTCAGAAAATGCTTTAAGTAGTGCTGATCAGCCACCGGGTCTGGAATTAGCGGCCAACCCCAAATGGAAGCCTTTCACACTGCGCGCCCCGAAACAAAATCGCGGCCTCAGTGAAAGTGTGGGGGACAATTCCTCGACCGACTATCATTCATCAACCGGTAGCATGAGCAATGTATTTAAGATTGCAAACGGCTTTTATGAATATCTAGTGGAAGAAGAAATCGCTAGTTCGAATCCGTTTCGCAAGGTTACTAAAAAGGGGCAGTACAGTTCATCTCAGCTAGAATCCAGTACTTCTCGGGCGTTAACTCCTTTGCAATGGGATTATGTGATTGATACTGCAGAATCCATGGCCGCTGCTGACCCAAGGAAACATGAGCGCACCCTATTTGTGCTCGTTACAATGTTCAGCATGTACTTGCGTATATCGGACATCGTAGGGCGTACCAACTGGCAGCCCACTATGGGGGACTTTCGTCTAGATGCTGATGGAAATTGGTGGTTCCATGTTGTGGGTAAGGGCAATAAGTCCGCAAAAATTGCAGTGCGTGATGAGTATGTAACGAAGTATCTCACAAGGTACCGTACTTTCATTGGACTGAGTCCATTGCCTATTTATCAGGAGAATACTCCACTCCTGAAAACGCTGAGCGGTCGTCCAGGCCTCTCGGATCGACAGGTGCGCGCCCTCCTCCAAACCATTTTTGACCAAGCGCTCGTCAGAATGCGTGAAGAAGGTCGTGAGCCTTATGAAATGGACAGCCTGCGCGTAGCATCATCGCACTGGCTACGTCATACCTCGGCCACCTTTGATGCGCCGTTCAGAAACGCGAAGGATCTCCAGTATGACCTGAGGCATTCCAACCTGGCGACTACCCAGAACACTTACTATCACTCACATGATCAAGAGCGAGCGCGGTCGGTCAAGCACTTAGGAACGCGAGACAGAGGCTGATGCTGCGCTGCCCTGCCCTGCCCTTCACCATCTTGATACTGCTAATCACAGCGTCAACAGTAGTGCCCGGGCGTCTCCCTGCGTGAGCTTCAGCGTACCGGTAGCCGGGGCGGCGGAAAACAGCCTTAGCGTTGATACGTACCCTTGATGTCCGCCAAGCCCTGGCCCGCGATAGCATCGTGGGCAAAAGGGCCAATTCGAGATCACTTCTGATTGCGACCATGCTGGCAGAAGCTTTGCCATCAAGCGCTTTGAGTGGGTGAGACACCCAGCGCATCGATGCATCTCACTTCACGGAGGTCGTTCAGGACTTACCTGAAGTGCTGGAGTGCTATGGCAGTTAAGAGCTAACCGGCAGCGCTGAGCTGTTCTTGACCACTAGCATCTGTAGTTCCGTTTTAAGATTCTGCACACCCCTGATCTGCGCCAGGTGTTTGGCCTGAAATGCTCGGTAGGCCTTGAGATCCTGAGCGACAACGCGCAGGAGGAAATCGCAGTAACCTACCATCCCATTTCCGCCCGATGATGGAAAGCACCTGTAACGCTGCCCCCGAATGTGCGCCGCTCAGCTCCAGCGCAATGCTATTCGACTTAGGTCTAACATCAGATCTGAGTGCAGACATCTGTATTTACAAAAAGCCTACATAAGATCCCTATGCATACCGACGAATTACACGCGACGCATCTAGCCTAGGAACCTGCCCTGTAGTAGCTTTCGGCTATCACTCCAGATGTGCCTCCCCGCATGCTGCAAGACTACCTCGATCGCGCCATTGCGGTCGCCCTGCTCTGGGGCGCGGGTTACAGGGCCCAGTGCTGGCAAGCCACTTTTTCATCCGATATGGATATCAAATGTCGAATTTGATTTTCGCTGCAGACGTTGACCGTTCTCTGATTGATCAATTCTCCTCCGAAGGCGCTGGCCTCCCTGACCAAACCATGCTGAACCCCAAGGGGGAGCGTGATCCGTCTGAGCTTGAGCGGATCATCGGCATGACTCGCGCGATCCGCCGGCGAGAGCAGGCAAATGTGAAGCCCGGATTGCGAGTGATGGACTTCCACGCCACGTCTTGTGGACGATTGAAGTTACTGCTTCAGGACTTGTTCAACGCTCAACAACGACTGCTTAAAAAATCAAAAAGTATTGCGGGGTTCCATAGCTGGGAGCGGGTGATCTTCAGCAAATTCGATGAGAGCTGGCACGACCCCAAAGGTGCAATCGCACAACGCTTCGATGCCTTGTCCCAGGAAGACCGCGATGCGCTGGACGGCTTGCTCGAAAAGCAACTCGCATGGGTAGAGACCGCTAAAAAATGGGATGCCGATTTACGCGAGTTCATTCAGGGGCGCACCTACATCAAGCAATTGGGCGGCATGGTTGCTCTGTTGCTGGATCAGTTGGCAAGGTGGGATGACCTCAGTGCGGATGAAAAGATCGCTGTTGCAGACGGTGCCTATGCAGTAGCAACGCCTTTTAGCAATGAGCTGCTCGGCATTTTCATCACCCGTCAGCCCGCGCTGATGGGGTATTACACTGCCCTGCTGGAAGATGAGCAGAAAACCAGGAGCGTCGGCGATCACGTCTTGTCAGATGACGCCCCTCAGGCGCAGCAGGTAGCCGAGCCGTCAACGTCAGAGGAAAATCCAAGCGCTCCGTTGAGCTTGTTTGGCCTCTACAGTGAGCTGTTCCAGCTGGCTCAGCAGGCAAAGGCGGATGCAGGCAACCTTCACTATGCCGAGCAGATCGAAGCGCTGATCACCTCCAACCTTCCTCGGCTGAGGCAGGAGTACGCGCTGAGCGAGGACTCGGTTCGAAAAATCCTCGCCGAGTGCATCGATGTCTTGATCAAAATCGGCCAAGAATTGGCCCTTCAAGACTTCCTGGACGTCGAGTTCCTGAAAGCGTTCAAAACAGCTTGGCTGGAGTATTTCAATGAACAGCTGCAGGAGGAAGTGTCAGAAACCTTCCTGACCGACCTGGCGGAGGAGCGCGAGATAGGATCGACTGAAATCAAGGAGAGACTGCTTCAAACCGAAGCGGTTACGGTTCGCATCGAAAGCGACCTCACAGGCTTCAATGAAAAGCTCAAAGTCGCAAATTTCCGCGAGAAGTCCGAGCTGCGCAACAGTATTGCTGAAGCCGAAGAGTCTCGAGTCAGAATCAAGCGACAGCTTCAGGAGGTCGAACAGGAAGGCTGCGATCTTTTGCTACCTCCAGGTTACCGACTTGAATCCCTCGACGCCGACGACCGAGACGTCGCTCTTACACCTGATGACTACCATCCGACGGCACGCTCGGCGCTCAAGGCTTGGGAGGCAATGGGTTATACTCCCGAACAGCCACCTATCCCTACCCTGCCTGATGTGGCTCCTATGCCGTCACCCTCTGAGCCGATCGTGGAACAGGTCAGTGAGCCCGGTACAGCGCATACGCCGCTGGTGGCAGATGTAGATCTAGACAGTGTGATGGGTGAAGAACCCAACCTTGACGAGGTGCCAGAGCCGATAGCCGACTGTGAGCCGGCAGATGAAATCACCTCTGAGCCTGATCTGCCTGGACACGCTGCGTTAGATGAGACAATCGCTACGGGTCTGGCCACCGTCGTAGCAGCTGAGCCAGAGGAACTCCCCCCGTCTGATCCGGCTGAAGAAGAAGTCAATGTCTCGCAGTTTTACACCACCCCTACTGCGGCCCGTGAGCGCCTGGAGGACTGCAGACAAACGATGAATGTCGTTCCTGCAATCGCAGTCGAAAACATCGCATTGTTGTGGATCAAGAGCGGCCAACTGCCGTTGGCCAGCAAGACATTAGAAATCGCAGGACGCATGCATCTGGCCGGCGATCTGTTGTCGCTGCCGTTGGTGCAGTCAGCCTACCACGGCATGCACGTGTGGCGTGGCGACACAGCAACGGTAATTCGGGTTCAGCAAAACCTGCATCAGCTGTCCTCCGAGATCATCGAGAGCTGGATCTATCGACGCCCAGGTGGACGCATCGTCCCCTACCTCGTGTTAGCCGCCACTCTGCAGCCCACCCTGTTCTGCGGCGTAATGACCAATGCGTCACGCTTGCTCGCATCCGTTGCGGGCTACTTCGACGGCCCTGTTGCCAAGTTGATCGACGAGGTCGTCAGCTTCTCTAGCCATAACATCCGACTGGATATGGATGCCCTACGCGAGCAACCTACAAGCAACGATAAGGAATTGCGCGACAAGCTGGCCGCGCGCCTCGTCGAGTGGCAAGACCGCATTCTGAACAAACAGACGGGTTGGGCCCCAGCCCGTAAAGCGATGAAAGAGTGCTTGGGGCGCGACGATTTCGAGCTCACCTACCAGAGCATCGTCAAGGACGATGCATCTCGAATCAATGAAGTGCGCGCGTTCGTCGATCAGTACCGAGACAAAGACGAGCAGTTCCGACTGATGGCCGCTGAAATTCACAAGATGATGAATGAAAGCACTGCTGCCCCTCAGATCGAGGGTAACGCCAGAAATTGGTTCCTTCGATCGATTGACGAGATCGTTGAGGTTGCAGATCAGTGGGTCGAGGGTCATACGCTCCTGGGCCAGCGTACCAGTGAGGTTGCCAGGTTCGCGCCTCGCTTCCTTACGATGCTCAGTGCGGCCACCACTCACTTGTCGCAACGTTTCCAAAGCACAGAAGATCCGGAGCACCAGGCAGGTCTACACCTTGCCATGACCGTGCTCCAACGCTTGAGCAAAGTCGGCGAGCGGCATGATGAAACCATCTGGGAGGTCTCTCGAATCACGGGCTGGCTCCAATGGCCGACGGAATGGTTGGCCACGTCGGCAGATGACACGCCCGCCCATCAATTGACGCTGCTCACCCATCTGCTTGAGCAGGGAATGGACGATTCGACGCTCGCGAGCGAAGCTCTTGAGAACAAGAACTTCCGACATGCGCTATTGCTGACGCTCAATGCTCAGGACAGCAAGAAAGGCTCAAAGGCGCAGAGCATCGAAGCGATCAAGCGCTTGTTCCTGGAGGAGGTTCACCGTTGCAATATCCGCAGTGACCAGATGAGAGGACTGCTGGATAACGCAAACATTGCTTCGCTGATTGACGATGAGCGGCACTATCAGTTGCGCGGTGAATTGGAGCACCTTCAGGATCAGCTCAAAAACCTGCGAGTGCTGGATGACCTAAGCGAGATTCACAGCAGCCTGGATGACCTCGAATCCAGCATCGTCAACAAGTTCACGGCCAAAAAGGTGGAGCTTGAGGCGTCTCTGGAGGCACTTGTCAATCAAGCCCTGGTCGACCGCGGGGTTGACTGGATACCTGCTGCCTGGATGGAGCAAATTCGCTCGGCCCTCAATACGCATGACACTACCGTCGCAGAAGAGATGCTGGAGCACCTCAAGCACTCTCTGGACAAAGGCGAGCCGCTGCAGAGCGAGACAGAGACGGGAACTGAGCTGTTAAAGCATTTCCTCTCGCTTGAAACTCAGCTCCATGCTCTGCTGAGCGAGAACCATAATCCTCGTGAAGTGGTTCGCCACCTCTCCGGTTCGACTGTGAGCGGGCTGTCTTTGGACAGCTTGCCTACCCACTTCAAGCAGGCTCTTGAAGGGTTGATCAACCTGCGTCGCCGGATCAAGACGCTGGATAAAACAACCTATGACGAGCTTGTGCATATTCTGGCAGCGTTGGGCCTGGAGGCTGTAACACCATCCTTCAGCGCCGCAACGGCACAGCGCACAGCCTTCTCCGCGCGAAGCCGCATTGCACATCTCACCTTGAACGTGAGGCGATGCGACACCGGGCGAGGCATTGTGTTCTTCAACCAGAAATCCGAAGAACAAGCCATCAACGTATTGCTGGCTAACGGCGATTGGGCGCTCTCGGAGCTGAAGGTGCTGCTCACCGAGCAGACCCAGTTCCTGCATGATCGTACGGTGCTCATCTCAGCCAAGGAGCTTTCGAACGATGATCGCAACGAGCTGGCCAAATTCTCCAAGCAGCAACGGCATGCTCTGCTCCATATAGACCCCGTCATGCTGACCATGCTTGCCGGGCTTGGAACTCCGGATCACCAGCGTCTTAAAACGTTCCTGCAGCTCAGCTTGCCATGGACATTCAGCAATCCGTACACCGGCAACCAGATGCAGCCCGCTCCGCCGGAGATGCGCTACGGGCGTCAGAGCGACGTCAAATCGCTGATCACCATGCGCAATGGCGCCGCCATGATTTTCGGTGGTCGCCAGCTGGGTAAAACGACGCTCTTAAACGAGACGCAGCGACGTTTCCACAACCCGTCACAACGCCACCACGCCTTCCTCTACCAAATGGATGGAGACCTTGACCGCGCGAATCTGTCTGGCAACGAGCTGGAAAAGCATCGCAAGCGCGTCTGGCAGATGATCTATCAGTCGGCTGTCAGTGGCCAGCTGATCAAGAACTCCCATCCCGTAGACGCTGACGCAATGATCGCTGAGCTGCGCGAGTACTTCGCCAAAGACAATCCTGACGCGCTGATGGTCTGTCTCGACGAAATTGACCCTATCCTGGGGCTCGATGCTGCCAACGGCTTCCGCATCTTCCGTGATCTCACTGGACTGGTGAACAACAGCAATGGCAGGTTCAAAGTGGTCATTGCAGGCTTGGAGAACGTCCGACGGTTCGCTGATGCGCCAAACTACCCGCTTCATCAGCTCGGCAGCGCAATCCAGGTTTCGATCATGAGCCCGGCAGAGGCACTGCAACTGATTCGCGAACCATTAGGGCACCTGGGCTACGAGTTCGAATCCCCGTTGCTGATGAACAGGATTCTGGTCGAAACAAACCGCCATCCTGGCCTGATTCACATCGTCTGCCATGAACTGATCCTGGCCTTGAACGCACGCCCAAATCGCCGCGTGGGCTCCGTCATGATTACGGCTGATGACATTGAGCAGATCCGTAAGGATCCGAACATCCGTCAGCTCATTTGCGACCGTTTTGACATCACGCTCAACCTCGACTTGCGCTACAAGCTGATCGCCTACAGTCTGATTTCGCAGAGCACCAGCAGCTTCTCCCCCAACCGTGCGAAATCCATCGTCCAGGAGTGGGCCCCGCACATCTTTGAGCCGATGACCGATGCACAGTTTGAAGCTTTCCTGGATGAGCTGTGCGGGCTCGGCGTTCTCCAATACATGCGTCGTACCGAGGGCGGCAAAGAGTATGCCCTTCGCAACGCCAACATCATGAACCTCGTGGGAGGACAGCCCAATATCGAGGACAAGTTGTTGGCGGCGGTTGAAGCAATCAATGAGAACGATCCATTGTCAGCACATGCGTTCCCGATCGACGCTATGCGCCCTTCCCCGCTTACGTTGCGAGACGAAAAGCTGCTCATCAGCGAGGAAGTGCGTGACAAGCCCATGCTGGGCGTGATTGAGGCCCGTTCCTCGAACTACTCCGTTGGCATTATCGCAGGCTCGGAAGCGTTGGGCCTTGATCCTCAGTGGATGGTCGAATCGCTTTTGGCCATTGGGGAAGAAGAGCCAGCGCTCAACAGAAATCAGAAGCCTGGTCGCTATTCGCCTGTCCACAAGCGTGACACGGATCTGAGTTCCGCCAGTGAGTTCAAGAAGCTGCTGGTAGATGTGATCATTGATGTCCAGGCCGTTCGCAAAAACGTGATGTTCTTTGTGGAAATCACCGGTAATCAGCCTGTTGGCATGATGCTGGATCTGCTCGATGTTGCGCACGAGGCGCGGCTGAACACCAATGCTAAACGCCACCGCGTTCGTGTCATCTTCCTAATGTCGCCGCGTGCCCTATGGCAATGGGAGTCGAATCCGCAGCTCACCCAAGGGCGCGAGACGATGCAGCCTTTCATTGCCTTGGACATCTGGAAGAAGACAGCGTTGGCTCACCTGCTGAACAAGCTCAACCTTGAGAACACTTCGACCTCCACCGACATCCTGGAAGAGTACAGCCAAGGCTGGTACTTCTCTCTAGACAGACTGCTGGCCGCCAAGAACAAAAAGACCGAAGTGGTCAAAGTGAACGCTTTCGGTGCGGCTTATACCTCGTTACTGCAGGCCAAACCCAAGAGCATGGACGAGTTCCTGAGCAAGGCTGGCGTTACCGCAGTGAGCTGGGGGCGTCCCGTACTGAGCGCACTTTGCGAGGAGGAACGCTTCGATGAAGAAGACCTTGAGATACGGCTCATGGATGACTACGGCGATGTTGACCCACAGCAAGCGCTGCGTTGGCTGACTCGCTTGCGCATTGTTATTCCGTGCCGCGGGGCGATGAAGAAAAATTACTACCGCATTCCGCTGAGCATCAAGGCTGCACTGCTCATCAAGGCCCCTCAAGAGTCCAAGGCCTGATCATGACCCAGCAAACAACACCACCAATTGGCTGGGTGCGGGTCATGCAGGGTGCGTGGGGAGCTGTCCCAGCAAGTGAACTGCTCCAGCCCGGCGCCGATGCCTGGTCATCGATCAAGTTGCAGGCCCCCGACGCTGCGGAATGCGCGAGTATGGCGCTGGTTGGGCGTGCGCTGAAGTACGGTCAGTCCGTGGCGATAGCCTTGCCGCTGATGAGTGGTGGAGGGCTCACCCGTTTGATGGTGTACCTGAACCGAATCCGCTGGGATGCCTTACAGGGTGGTATACGCTCGCCGTGGCTCAACCCAGCCAATATGGAAACATGCCCAGACATCGTGTTTATCTCCCGTCCCCGGGTCGGTTACCAGGATCTGTCGAGGGTAGCTGCCTTGCGCGCGCGAGTACTCCGAGCAGCAGACCTGAAGCGCCATAAGAAGTCCGCTTCAGAAACCCTGGTGGTTGACGGCTCCGCCGATGTAATGGAAATGGTCGAAACGATCAGCAAAGCCAGCAAGCCTTTCGTCCTGGTCATCGACGGTACGCGTGGCGGTAATGACAATGCCGCTGCCGTGGACAGCGCACTGTCTGAGTCCTTCCCTGAGATTCCCCGGATCACGCTCCTGTCCCTCGGTGATGGTGAGTCCCTGGACAAAATGCGATCCAACGGGACGATGAGTCATCTATGGCTGATGAGGCTGGGCGATAAAGCTGCACTGGCCAAGGCGCCTGCGGCCAATAGCCAGTTCCAGCTGTCGGTCATTCAGGATCGTAGGGCAAATCACGAATTGGGGCAGATAGCCGACCGGTTCTTCGCCCTTCGCCGCGACCTCGATCGTAAAGACTCCGTGCTGAAGGATCGACTGGCCATCGTGGGAAAGGTCTTTCGGAGCCTGAACGAACTGCCCGTGCCACTCCCTTTCCTGGAAGGTGCATTACAGGCAGCGACACGCCCGGGGCTGTTTCCTGTTCGCTGCCTGGAACGATGGCTTGAGATCGCTAAAAAAGGCAGCGGTCTGTACGGAGAGTCAGACGTCGCGTCACTCAACCTGATTCAACAACTGGATGATATCCACGCGCTCTTTTTGCAATCGGTTGCCGGCAAAGCCGGATGGTTGCTCAATCACCTGTCCAGTTCGTGCGCGGCCAACCGACAAACCCTAGTTCTATGCGGCAGCCAGCATGAAGTCGCAGCGCTGGAAGCCTGGTTTGACAACGAGCTTGTCGAAGGATGGAGCAGTACTGTTCAGATTACGGCCATGGACGGCGTTAAAGCATATCGCCAGTTCCGCTCTGCTGTAGACGAAGTCATCATCACCGGCATGCTCTGGCCAAGTCGTCAGCACTGGTTAGCTACACCCTGCAGCCGTCTGATTGTACCGGCGTACGAGTATGAACAGCCGTTTGTGCAGCGCATGCTCCACCTATGGTGGGCAAAGCACGGTGTAGAAAGCTGCCCCATGGGTGACAAACTGACCCACTGGCAGCTCGGATGGAATAAGCGCAGGTGCGAGGATTTACGCACCTTGGATCAATCGCTGGCCCTTGAAAGACTGACCCCTGCTGATTCCAGCGTCTATCCCCCCAAGGAACGCCATGTTTCCGTACCACTGGACATGGCATTCGATAACTGGCTGGAGTTGCTGTTGGAGGAGCCGGTTGAACCATGTGCACCTGCTCAGAACGGTGATGCACTCGCACCGGATCTGATCTGGATCACACTTGAAGGGGCTCACACTGAACTGCCTTGGAGCAAGACCCGCCCGGTGCTCGTCCTGCGAGATGACGAAATTCATCCAACACCGGCAGAAGAGTTGACTGAGGGCGATCAGATCATCCTGCTCCGCCATGTCGATGAGCGAATCGCCACGCAAGAACAGCTTTTTGAGATGGTGGCCCTTTCAGAAGGTATGCAACAGTTTCTCCGAGCTGCCAACCGTTGGAAAACCATGGTCGATAGCGTTTCCGCTCGAATGACTGTGGCGCAGGTGCAGATCCAGCTTCGCAAGGAAAAGGTAAAGGTGTGCGACGCAACGGTCGGCAACTGGTTCCGACACAAGGTCTATGGCCCCCGCGATCGGGCGGCGATATCCGTGTTCGCACGACTTTCTGGCGCCAAGACCCCCGAGCGATCAGCCCATTACGTCGCCAACGGCATTGAGCAAGTGCGCGTTGCTCACCAGCAGGTTGGTAAGCAGCTTCGCAAAGCAATTCTAGAGCGCGGCAAGGGTGCAACCACCGTCGAGATTGGCGAACTGACAATCGACGGAAAGGCGTTTGACGACATGATTGAGGTAGGGACTGTCACCTCAATCCGAGCTGCGGCCACTCAGGTAATTTCGGCGAGAACGGACAATTTGATCGACATCGCCAATCAAGTCGCAAGCGCCCACCCAGGGCGCCTTTGCATGACCAATCCAGCCATCAAGTCGATGCGTGATTCGGTGTACCGGGATTACGGCAAATTCCGTTCTTGCCTGTCACTCATGGCCACCAAGCTCTACGAGCACTACAGCGAGCGAAATGGGCGGCTGCATGATGTGCTTGAGCACTTCAAGCAGGAGAACATCAGCTTCGAGCCCAAGATGTCTGCCGTGACAATGGGGATGTTCGCAGACAACCGGCAGTACAAAGGTAAGCCCGCAGACTTGAACAGGCACTTCCGTCTTGGCCGGGCCCGTGACCCTGCACTTACATTGCGCATTCATTTCGATTGGGATGCGGAGGACAAGCTCTTGGTGATCCACCACGCCGGCAAACACCTGGAAACAACACAATCTTAAGGACGAACCATGTCTCTAAACTACCGGGAAGAAATGAGCCTGACGGCTGCGTTTCTTGAAGAGATTCGCCTGCGACTGAGTGACAAGGACGTGGATGTGCTTCCGCCTGAAGGCAAGCTGTATGACGGGCTTGAGCCCAGCCGCGTCAGCCTGGTTGGTTGCCTGGGCGCTGCTCCCGACCCAGCTTATACCGGCCCGCAGCCGCCAAACTCAATCGGTATCGTGCTCTTGGTATCGCCCGATGAAGAGG
Source organism: Pseudomonas sp. SDI (assembly GCF_003105155.1). Classification (GTDB taxonomy): domain Bacteria; phylum Pseudomonadota; class Gammaproteobacteria; order Pseudomonadales; family Pseudomonadaceae; genus Aquipseudomonas. The sequence goes on from NZ_QETK01000008.1 coordinate 26,520, forward strand.
GCTGCATTAAATGCGAGTTGAGCGGGCAGTTCGATGTGGTGCATCGCTATACGCCGGAACTTCGCAGCGTGGTAGAAAATCTGGTGCTTGATGCAGGCTCCCCCAAAAGAGCCCAGACCTTGCCTTTGGCATTCAAACGGTACACGGTGAGTTTCTCATCGATCCTGCTTGATCTTGATCCTCGCAAACCCAATGAATGGGTCTCAGGGCAAGCCGCGATCTCCAAGGTACTCACGATTGAGCAACAGCGCTGGCTCAGCGATCCCCGTGTCATGCGACGCTGCCATACGAATGGGAATGGCAACGCAAGATTCGGGTTCAACTGGAGCGATACCGCTCTTGCTGATCAGGCGAGCCTGAACCGCACGGTGCTTGAACAAATCGCCAGTGACCGAACTGCGATCCTCAATTACACGGTTAACCTGAGGGCACGACTGCGCCCTACTCCATCAGCCTTCGGTACCAACGCCCACGGCAGCTTCCTGCTGGAAGTTTTCCTGGAGAACCAGACCACCACCGAATATGCCCGGGCATTCGGTGTCGACTCACCTTACTTACTGGACGCCCGTTTGGTTACCCGGCTTGTTGCCGGCCAGAACTACAAGGTTCCCCATCGCCTGCAGCCGGAAGAGTATCGTTACCGGGATGATGACGGCCTCCCAGGCTATGGCATCAGTTGCGCGGTTGTAGAGGTGGCAGAAAAGCTATTCATGACAGACGGCATGCCTACTTCCGCGCAACCACGGGTTGATGCCCCCTCTCCTGCCGAAGTGGGAATGGACTACGCCCCAAGTTATGACATGCTCGCGCGCGATCCGCTGCTAGTGTGTGACAGCTTTCTGAGGACGCAAGAACGCTACCTTGATGAGTGGGCGTTGCGTATCAATACGCTTGAGTCAGCGGGCCTGATGGCGGACAGAGATGTGGCCATCGCTGACCGACTTGCCTTTCAGGAGGAAACCAGCCGCATTCGCGATGGTGTAGAACTACTGCGCAACCATGACGACCTGCGGCGGTGCTTCCAGTGGATGAACGAAGCAATGGGCGCCGCCATCAAAGTCCAGGGGAAAAGGTTTACCGGATGGCACCTGTTCCAGCTCGGATTCATTCTTTCCCAGATCCGCTCAATCTACGAAAGGCACGCCACCTCAGCAGAGATACGAGGCAGCATGGAAACAGCGGATGTTCTCTGGTTCGCCACAGGTGGCGGGAAGACCGAGGCCTACCTCGGGATCATCAGCATGGCTTTGCTTTATGGTCGGCTGAAAGGACGCGATTTCGGCACGACTGCATGGCTCAGGTTTCCGTTGCGGATGCTGTCGGTTCAGCAGTTCCAACGCCTTTCCTATGTGCTAGCCCAGACCAACATGTTGCGCCAGCGGGAGCGCCTTGGTGGCTGGCCATTCACGATTGGCTACTACACAGGAGAAGGTACGCCAAACCGTGTTAGTAGCACCTATGGCGAAGACGTACAGAAAGGGTTCCTGCCATCCTTCAGTGACGAGCGCCTAAAATCCTACCAATTCATCTCTGATTGCCCCTACTGCGGCACCGCCGGATCCATCAGCATTGCGACCGATATGGCGCGGGCCCGTATCAAACATGTCTGCGGCAATTCGCAATGCTGGTCAAATTCAGCAGCTGAACCAGGAGAACACGGACAGGGTATTCAAGGCGAAATCGGTATCTACGTCTCGGACGAGGAGTGCTACCGGTACCTGCCTTCGGTACTGGTAGGAACGGTGGACAAACTCGCGGTCATCGGCCACAACCAACGCTTCGTGAACTTCTTTGGGGGCGCGCGGTTCTTCTGTCCGGAGCACGGATTTTCCCAGAAATCCAAATGCCAGCATCGACGGATAGAGCGACGGGCTGACAAATGGGAGGCGCTCGACTGCGGCAACAACACCCGCACCAGCATCGTCAGGGTAGTGCCCCTCCCCGCCATGAAAGACCCAGGCTTCTCACTGCTGGTACAAGATGAGCTGCACTTGCTGCGTGAATCCTTGGGCAACTTTGACGCTCACTACGAGACACTGCTTAGCACCCTGCAGATCAGTCACGGCGGCAGAGCGCCCAAGGTGCTCTCCGCAACAGCGACCATCAAAGATTTTGAAGACCACATCCATCACCTCTATTTGCGTAACGCGGCTCGGTTTCCTGCGCCAGGTGTGAATCAAGGTGAGTCGTTCTATGCCCGAAAGGCGAAGGATCAAGAAACAGGATCACCTCTGATTCGGCGTTGGTTTGCTGGGATTCTTCCTATTGGTCGTGGCCGTGTCGCTATGAAAGCGGTGGCCGAAGCAAGCTCCCGTTTCCTGGATCAGGTAGATGACTGGCGAGCCAGACTTGCGAGCGGTGACGCACAGCTGCTCCAGGCGATCGGCCTGACCGCAAGCCAGACTCAGGACGCCCTGCGCTATATCGAGAAAAACCTGAATACCGACCTGGTGTACGCGAACAGCAAGCGCAGCATCACCGAAATCATGCGGTATATGGAAGAGGTCAATGGCAAGTCCACCGCGGAACGCAAAGCACGGCTACTGGACGGTGAAACGCGTCTGGACATGATCCTCGATGCCATTCGCCATGTTGAAACCAAGCATGCCGATGACACCTGTCGGCACATCATTGCAACCAGCGTGGTGTCGCACGGCGTCGACATCGCAGAACTGAACTTCATGATCGTCGCTGGCTGGCCAAAATCGACAGCTGAGTACATCCAGGCTTCGGCTCGGAGTGGACGTGTGCACCCGGGAATCGTGCTCTGCGTTTTGTCATCACATCAGCTGTTCGAGTCTGGTGTCTTCATGAACTTCGGTGACTACCACACCTTCCTTGATCGGCTGGTGGACTCGGTACCCATCAACCGGTTCGCCCCGAACATCATCGACAGGACGTTGCCCGGGGTCATGTCGGCGGTTTTGCTCAACTGGGCTCCTCAACAAAAATGGGGCGGTGACTTGAGCCACAGGGTGAACGACCTGGTCGCGCTGCTGCGCAGCGACATCGGCAAGGTCGCAGCCGCGGAAATCAAGAACGTTGTAATCAATGCGCTGCGTATTCCGGCAGCGCTGAGCAACACCTTCGATTCGCGAGTCATTGCAGGCTTCGACGCCGCGTTGCACTCGCGACTCGAGAACGCGCTCTTCGAACTGGGTCGGTGGCCAGGAAGCAAGAACGACCAGACATTGGGCGAGGCGTTGGGCGATATCTTCGGGTATGCCCCGTTCCGCTCGTTCCGCGACATCGAAAACCAGATCCTGATAAAGCCAGTCAACAGCTCGGCTGATCAGGTATTCATAGCATTGGCCAGGTAAGGAAGGAAAAATGGACAAGGAATATGTGAGCCGCAGCCGCCTCTTCAGGGAAGCCTTCCTCCCTGGCGCCTTTACACGCCTTCGAAATCAGGCCTACGGGCGCGTCATGGGTATCCTCAACAACAGCGGGTCAGTGTTGGAGGGCGTTGATAAGGAACAGCTGCGCGAAGCCGTTCTGACATTCGTACATGACTGGGAGAGCGCAGGCGGCCAGGTAGACCCTACGTTTCTGACCGCCGCGGAAAAAAAGCGGCTGGAAATTCAGTCCCCTTCCGAGATTTTCGTCTCTCCGGCGCCGCTGATCCTCACCTGCAAACGGTGTCGGGTACTTGATTTTTACGACTCCCGTGAAGCCGATGACCGGACGCTCGCCAAAATGCAGGCCCGGATCAAGACGCACAATGGCCGGGATTTCATCCCTTGCAAGCGCCCAAGCTGCTCAGGCGAGATGATCCAGTTGCCTTACGTTTCGGTACACCGCTGCGGGTACGTGAATCCGGTCTACATCCCACACGCTGCGCGCCGATCGACCAACATTGGTTACCGAGATGCCGGCTCATTCTTCCATTCATCGTTCATCGACGTAGAAACGGGAGACAAGCTTTCTAGCTCACATCAAGACGATTGCCCGGCGTGCAGCGCAGCATTTGGCACTGAAATCCAGAAGCGTGGAACACCGTTGACCAGTGGTGAGTCTTTCTACGCGCAGAGCACTCAGTACATTGCGCTTAGCGAAGACAGAGGCAAGCTGATCGCGAGTCTTCTTCAATGCTTGCAGGGCGCCCTAGAAGGCGCGGAAGGCATGGCCACGGATATTGCTGAAGGCGTGGCTCTGACATTGCTAAAAAGAATGTCTGGGCGGGAGCTTGAGCAAAGACTCTCAATGATGCTCTCAGCCAACGTGGGGGATGCAGATGAACAAGCAGCGCTGCGGACGCTGTTGAAGAGAAAGAAAGCCAGCATTGCCAAGCTTGAAGTGATGGCCGAAGACAATGAAGACCTGGCCCTTGTTCTCGACTCTGCCCGCAAGGAGGTCGCCCAGATCGAAGGTAAACTCGCAGCGTCTTCCGGCAGCTTCAGTGCCGTGCGCGACTTGATACCAGAGCTCACCACACTGATCGAACTGGTCAGCAATCGGCGCAGCCTCGAAGCCGTGTTCTTGCCCCATGATGTGCAAGGCAGAACAATCGAGCAGGAGATCCAGGACACGACGGATATCTCGCTAAAGGATCTGCTGGCAGCTAAATGGCAGAGTGTTCAGCAGCGATACGGGATCGATTCGATTACCCACATACCCGACTTGCGCGTGGTGTTGGCCACGCTGGGCTATTCGCGCGAGCGAAGTGCACCGTCGATTATCCCGGACGCGCCTCCGGTCATGCTCAACGCCTTTGCCGATCGCGTCGACGAAGCGATGAAAGGTAAAACGTCCATTTACGCAATGTCTGCAAAAACCGAAGCCTTGTGGATACGCCTCGATCCTCGCAAGGTGCTGCGTTGGTGTGTCGACTCGGCATTCCTGGACTCACCAGGTGATGCTGTGCTTGCCGATAAAGCACGCAGTCATGCTTATCTGCTAAGCCGCTACCATGTATTGGCCATGCACCCTGGCAAGGCAGCACGGGAGATTCCGGCACGCTCACCTGAAGAGGGTGCGCCCTTCAACCTGCTGCACTCGATCAGCCACGCACTCATGCTGACAGCGCGCCGCCATACCGGTTACGACTCCAAGAGCATCCAGGAATACCTGATCCCCATGGATCTGTCGGTCATCTTGTATGTGTCTTCCGTGCAAAATTACACCGCGGGCGGACTGCTGACTCTATTCCAGCACTACCTGAAACCCTGGTTTGATGACGCGAGCATGTTTGCCTTCAACTGCGCATTCGACCCGGTGTGCTCAGACGTCGGTAATGCATGCAGCGGCTGCGTCCAGATAGAGATTGGTTGCGAGACGTTCAACCAAGGCTTGTCCCGGGCGTACATTCACGGCGGCCCGGCTAACCGAGAGGGCTCGTTGATCATTCGCAAAGGCTACTGGGACAAGCATTAATCGATGCCCAAGAAGATTCGCAGTGTATTAACACGAAACCAACCACCCCATGTGTCTCTGAGCTAGGTAACCACAATGCCTGCAATCAAAAAGCTGGTGCTGCAAAATTTTAAAAAGTTCGGCACGCTGACGCTTGAGTTTGACAGCGGCGTTAACGTTCTGATTGGCGACAACGAGACCGGCAAAAGCAGCGTTCTGCTCGCGCTGGATCTTGCCCTGAGTGCCAGCCGAAGCCGTGCGGAAACGCTCGGCTTCGAATCACTGATTGCCCAGAGCGCAGTGCAAAAATTCCAGCAAGGGGCGAAAACGCTAGAGCTGCTTCCAACACTGATCGTCGATGTGTACCTGGAGGAAGGTGAAGATCCGGCTCTTTACGGAACCCAGAACCTCACTGGCACCATGACCGACGGCATCCGCATGGAAGTAGCACCGCTACTGGAAGAGTTCGGCCCCACGATTCTCCAGCTGCTGAAAGATGATCCGGACAACTTCCCTTACGAGTATTACACGGTGAAGTTTTCCACTTTCTCAGGCGCGCCGCACGTAAGCTACCGTCGCCCGCTAAAACACCTGTTGCTCGACAGCTCCCGCATCGACAGCGAGTACGCCGCCCGGGAATACACTCGAACCGTCTTCAGCTTCAACGCCGAGCCGCCCGAACGCTACAGCCTTGAAAACCGCTACCGCCGCGGCAAGGAAGCGTTTCGCGACCAAGAGCTTGCAGCGCTCAATGCGGGCCTGGGTGCTTACCAGTTCGGCGTGCGGAGCAGTATCCGGTCGAACCTCGAAACCGACCTGATCATCACGAAAGAAGGCATCCCGATCGAGAATCGCGGCAAGGGCGAACAATGCTTCATCAAGACGGAGTTCGCGTTACGTAAACATGAGGCCAGAGGCGAACTCAATGCCCTCCTCCTTGAAGAACCGGAGAACCACCTAAGTCACACCAAGATGAAAATGTTGGTGGAAAAGCTAGCCAACACTGCCGGTACCCAGCTGTTCATCGCTACCCACAGCAGCCACATAAGCTCTCGCCTTGACCTGCGCCATGCGCTGTTGCTGGGTGAGGGACAGAAAACCGGGCGGCTTAAAGCCTTGTCGGATGGAACGGCCAATTTCTTCATGAAAGCCCCGGACAACAACGTCCTTGAGTTTGCACTTTCAAAAAAAGTCATCCTGGTCGAGGGCGATGCAGAGTTCATTCTGATCGAGGAGATGTACAAGCAGCACACCGACGGTAGAACGCCTCAGTCTGATGAAGTGCACATCATCTCGATCGGCGGTACCAGCTTCAAGCGCTACTTGGAACTCGGCAAGCTACTCGGCATCAAGGTGGCGGCGATCCGCGACAACGATGGCAACCACCAGCAACACTGCGTAGACAATTACGACGGGTGCCTGTACGACCGCGCCTGTATCTTCGCCGACTCCGACAACGATCGCTCAACCTTTGAGATTGGTTTGTACCTGGACAACAAGGCTACCTGTGACGCCCTGTTTGCCGCGGGACGGAAGAAGCTCACGGTTCAGGAATACATGCTCAAAAACAAGGCTGATGCAGCCTTCGAACTGCTGACGAAAAAGGCAGCTGAGCTCGTCGCCCCTCAGTACATTCAGGATGCGATCGCATGGATAAGAGAGTAATTTTTGCGGTCGCCGGGTCGGGCAAGACTACGCACCTGATCAAGAGCCTCAACCTTGAGCAGCGCGCGTTGATCATCACCTACACGGAGAACAACCATAAGCATCTGCGTAATAGCATCATCAAGAAGTTCGGCTCCCTACCCACGAACATCAGCTTGATGACCTATTTCACCTTCCTCCATGGGTTCTGCTTCCGCCCCCACATGCAGATGCAAATGGGTACCCGGGGCTTGAGTTTCAGGCGGCCACCGCAGCGCAGCTACCCGCTGACCGACCCAAGGCGGTTTCGGGACAGCAGTGGTCGGCTTTATCACAACCGCCTGGCCAAGCTGATCGAAACGAAGGGCCTGCTCCCCGCGGTAAAAGCAAGGATCGAACGGTTCTATGACGCCGTCTATGTCGACGAGGTACAAGACTTCGCAGGCCATGACTTCAACCTGCTACTGGCTGTCTCAGCAGCAAATGCAGACATGCTATTCGTGGGGGATTTCTACCAGCATACCTTTGATACCAGCCGTGACGGTTCGGTGAACAGCACGCTGCATGACGACATCACACGCTACGAGAAGCGATTCAAGGACGCGAAGATCACCGTCGACAAGGTGACTTTGAGCAAGAGTTGGCGGTGCGGCGTGACAGTCTGTGACTTCATCCGTGTGCAGCTGCAGATCAACATGGACGCCCATGAAGAACGGATCACCGACATCGTCAATGTCGAAACCCAGGCGCATGCTGACGAGCTTCACAGCAATCACAACGTGGTGAAGCTGTTCTACGAGCAGCATCACAAATACGGTTGCTACTCCCAGAACTGGGGCGCCAGTAAGGGTGAAGACCATTACAACGATGTCTGCGTGATCCTAGGTGCCAAGGCCTGGAAGCAGTACCAGGAGGGCAAGCTGCACGAGTCGGTAGCCAAGACCAAGAACAAGCTGTATGTGGCATTCTCACGCGCCCACGGAAGCGTTTATGTAGCTCCCGACAAGCTGTTCAAGCAGTACAAGTCGTAGTTGCCAACACGTCGCGCTGACCATCCTGTCCTACCCAGAAAGGAGTTTAGGTCTTGGCCACCGCTGAGGCTCAACCCGTAGGCCCCACCAAACCGACAAAAAAGCCCGCGGTAAACATCGGGCGGGAATTATCGAAGGCCTGAATGGCGCAAGCCCTGATTAGCGCGTACTGCTGTACGCACCGCTTGCGTGTAACTCATAGACGCGACGAGTGCACAAATGCCAACATTCAGGAGCAAATGTGAACACCGCAGCAAGGTATGACAAGTGATCAGGCTTCTCCGGGTTGAGAAGACCACCTGCTTTGACTGCCCATTTACGCTGTCCAAACTCGCGTCGCACCACTGACTCGGCTACGGTTGCAAAGCGCTGCACATCCTCTTCATCAATGACCGACGCCAGCAAATCTCGGTTGGCCTGCATGCGCGCCTTTGGATAGCTCTCTTCAAAATATAGCCTGAAAGGCATGAAGCTTTTGTAAGCAGGCCAGACCGCTGCCGCGCTACTCAACCACACGGGCAGCATCAGAGAGAGCCCACCTGCGACGACGGCTGCAGTCGCTACTGCGCAACCCGCTGAGTAAAAGATCGAATTCGTCGGATCGACGGAGTTGGCGTTAAGCGACGCCACAATTTTTTCAGAGTGAATACTCAGCGAAAATGCCAACGGGGCAAATTTGGCATCGCTCCCATGAGTCACAATCACATAAACCCCTTACGCATTAAAAGCATCGTTGACCACATTTACGACAGAACCAGCACGACTGATCAAAAGTCTGATACGCCACCTGGGCAGAGTGCAGCGCGTCACTAACCGCGTAACGTCTGCTTTGGAACAATGCGGTTGACCAGCTGCTGTGCTTCATCGTTAAGCCCTCCTAGCGGCAGCCCTAAGCCCTGTAAAACCTGATTATCCAGGATCACCGCCGCATGCCCTCTGTTCCACTCAGGCTTGTAGATTTGGATAGTACCGATCAAGGCCACCTGAAGCTCAGGTCTTGCCTGAAGATCCACGGCGTATCCGCAGCCGATCCGGCCATCTGCCCAGTTCAATTCCGGATGCTCATAGGCGTTAGTCAGGCTGCTATCGAAATAGCGATCACCGGAGAACAGATGAATGCGACCAGCAGGCAGTTGCCATTCTTCTAACGGCTGCGGGCCCTGCGTTACCGCACTGGCCCCACGCCACAAAAAATAAATGAAAAACCCAAGCAGCGAACCAACAAAATAGAAAGCGACTAGCCCAACCATCCGTCCCTCAAGCCTCAACAAAATTCGCTGAATCAATCGTTGATCGCTCTGCGCATAACCCTGCTCGGCTCGCCATCCATACCCAGATGAATTGACGACCAGACGTGAGCACAGAGCAATCGACTCAGCTTTTTATTCTATCCCTGACTGCAAGCACTAGCAGCGCGATACCCGGCACCAGTAGTCCTGCAGCGGTGTACCCGAAAGCTGATTGGCCTGCGGCACCATCAGCGGCAAATGTCACCCCAAGAGCGATCAGCGGCACGGCCACGAACCCATAGGGTGCGATGACTTTTTTAGCCATGTCGTCTCCGAATGGCCGCGTAGCTAGGCCGAATGGCGAACGTCAAGGTTCTCTGCAGAACCACGCTCCTCCTTTGCACTGAAATTCTCCCTTTATTCGACGAGCTTGATCATTTTACAGGCTGCTTGTTGCGTTCGGTCAACCTCATGGGTTGCAAGGCAGGCAGGCCTGGAGCGCATCTGCTGCGTTCGGGTGCTCAGTCACATTGCAACGATGCAGGTGAGCCATTCAGCCAGGACACTCGCCTTCCTGCGGCAGATTCGCCCACCCAAGCAGACGGTTTACTGGGAAAGCACAGCGAGTCTGGCATTGTGCCATCGTTTTTGTGGTAAATGACTTCAAGAAGGTCGACATGCTGCCGATGGCCAAATTGGAGTGCCACACAGTCGCTCCAGCGTGCCTTAACGGTGGCCTACATGAAGGACGAGATGACATGGAATCGAAAGAAACCCTGGAGCAGGGTTTTCGTACTGCCTTGGGCGGCTTTAACCAGCTGCAGAACCAATTTCTGAACGACGCGTTGGATCAATACTCAGTGCTGATCAAGCAATCGATCACCACTGATGCCGGGGCCATTACCAAGCAGTCGCTGGCCGTTCAGCAAGGCCTTGCCGCCGAAGCGCACCATACCGGCTCTTACAACATTGAGGCCGCTGGCAAGGGGGCCAACAACCACCGAGCGACCATGGACGTTGGCAGGCGCAATGACCCTGTCACCGACATCCGCATCAACACCCCCGACGGCTCAAAGGACTATCAACTTAAGTTCTACAAGGATGCCGAAAGTAGTGCAAAGGCCATCAACCATGGCGACTACCAGGATGTCGGCAAGATCGTTCCTGAGGAGCAACTGGCCGATGCGCAGGCCACTGCACGCAAGGAAGCCGCTCGCAACACCGAGACTCGTCCAGAAGTCAGCGAGAACTACAAGAAAACAGCCGAGACCCTAGACGACTCCATTCACTCGGATGATCGCCCGGATATCAAGAGCAAGCCGCTTAAGCGCCGCGGTGAAGGTAGTTCTGAAGAGCTGGTCAACGAAACCAAGAAAGAAGGTAAAGGGCCTGAGTATGCGGAAAAAGACCGCGTACGTGCTGAGTTCAATCGCATGCAGTACGCGAATGCCGCCAAGTCCGGGGCCATTTGCGGAGCCTCGCTGAGCGCCGCCTCCGAGCTCCTTGGTATCCTTCGCAGCGACGAACCTCTAAGCATGGCTCAGTGCTGCGAGGCAGCAGAGCGCATTGTTTTGAGCTCCCTCAAGGGTGCCGGCAACGCCGTGCTTGTAACGGGCATACAGCATCTGGGCCAGAACCTGATCGATAGCGCGTCCCACACCGCTCTGAAGAACGCCGGTGGCCACCTGATCAAAGGCAACGTGGCCTCCGCTGTCGCCAATATCGCGGTGAGCCTCGGCCAGAACATCTATAAGTTCTCTCGCGGCGAAATAGACAGCCTCGAATTTGGCGGATCCATGATCAGCACGACCGTAACAGTCGTGGGTGGATCGATGGCATACAGTGCCGGTACAGCCACTGCTACGTTCCTGGGCCAATGGGTCGCATCCGAGATCGCCTCCACTACCCTGCTGGGCACAACACTGGGTGCCTTGGGGCCCATCGCATTGGGCACCGTCTTTTCCATCGGCTTCTCCTTTGCATTGTCGGCTTACGTCGGGCATTTCGCCGGTGCTGGAAAGAAACTGGCGATGCAGGACATGCAAGATGCGATGGCGAAGCTCAACGGCGGCACGATCAACCTTTCGCAGTATGCCGGGCTGGTCGGAACGATGTCGGAATTCAAATTTGAGTGGAAGGACATGCTGCCCTTCTCGGGCAGTATTTCAGTGTTCTCCGAATACCGCACCCGTAAGAGCCAGCTGATGGCTGTTCAAAAGCAAATCGAGGCCCAAATCACCAAGCTCCCAGCTCAGGAAGCTGAAGCGCTATACCAGCTGAAGGCCAGCTACCAGCAGAAGATCATGCTGATCGAACAAGATTATGAGCGTCAGCGTAACGAGATCACTCGCCAGGCGGGTGAGCGCTACCAGATGCTTGGTAAAGACTTGAGCGCTCACCTGGAAATTCAGTTCCTGATGTTCACGCCAATCAAGAACACTCTCGCCGCTGACCGCAAGGAGCTCAAGGCCGCCAGTAGCCAGCAAGGTCTGGCCAAGGCTCGCATGGACGCGTATCAACAAGAGCTGGAGGCGCTTCAGCAATCCTATGAGCTGAATGCGCGTGCAGGCGGGAATGTCGATAAGCTCGCGCAGACGATGCTGGCCACTATCGATACCCGCCTGAACGGCGTTTTACCACGTGAGACGTCTTGGGATCAGGCTTACGAATTTTTCGTGCCGCAGTAGTGCAAGGAGCACAAAATGTTCAAGCGACTTGTCCATTTCTTTACAAGCCGAAACCTTGAGAAGCATCGCCAGCAAACGCAGTGCATGATCAATGAATACGAGCGCCAGGCTGCCGCCAGCCAAGCCCGTGTCCAAGCCCAAGCGGATGCGTACAAACTCGAAATCCAACAGCTCGCCAAGCTGCGCGAGGAGGAGCTCAATAAGTACATGGAGCTGCTCACCGATCACATCGGCGAAACCACGAACTACATCGCACAGCTCAAGGAACTGGCACCCGCTATGTTCCTTTGCATCGAGGCTTGGCTGCGCAAGGACATCAGCGAGCAGCGCTGGAAGCTTGAGAGAGACAAACGTCACGTCGTCGACTCCACGATTGTCTATCTGGGCGAACTCACAAGCGAGATTGTCCGGCTTTCACGCAAAACTGAGCGACGCGATTGGCAAGCGATAGTCGCAGAGCGCCCCCCACGTGTCATGACGCCGGAAATCAGCAAGCACACGAAACATTTCATGAAGGACGCCAAGGGTGATGCCCAGGCGTACGACGAAGATCTACAGCGCATTGATAGCTACCAAAGGCAGCTCAGAAAGCAGCTGCGTGAGCTTCGAACATCCGCCTTAGCACTCAAAGTGGACATGGAGCAGGCCCGAGAGCAGCATCGCCAAGCCAGGCAACAGGTGCAGCGAATCAATGAGTCCTGCGGCGCGAAATTTCGAGCCCTCCAAGAGGTATTCGAAAACTACTTTCAGTTCTCTCAAAGCGAGTCGCCCCTGGCCAACGAGTGGTTGTCCCAAATGCCTCACGGTGGCAATTTGAGAGAGATCAAGCAGGTGCTCTCAGACACGAAACCTGATTGGGAGCATGCTAAAAACACAACGTCCCACCTCAACAACCGCAGGAAAAACGTTCAATCGCGTATTGATCGGGCGTACCAGGATCAAGAGTACTCATCCCTCGACGCAGCCAAAGCAGAACGGTCGGGCATTTTTGAAGAGCTTAATGTTGCCCGTGAGCATCAGAACACGCTCTACGCCGCACGGCAGGTCTTTGTTCTGCGTCGCGATGAGATCAACAAGCTCATGGACTGGATCAATGACCTTCATCCGTCCAAGACGATCGAGCAGGTCTTCGGCCTGCTCGCCCGTGACGACGCTGAAATCTACTGGCCAGCGATTGGTCTGGCGACCAAGGCGGTACGCCCAAGTGCACGGAGGCATCAGTGAGCGCTTCGAAATCCCCTCAAGTGAGACTCAGCTTTCAATGGCAGACCCCGCACTCAAAAGAGTGCTACGTCGCAATCTGTGAGGCCGTGGAGCTGGGTTACAACACCAACGACGCAATCCTCGCAGCGTTACCGCAGTTTTCGGTCAACCGCCTTGTGCTCGGATTGGACAAGCTACTCGCAGCTGGCATGGCTCACCTCAACATGAGCACACTCAGCATCGACACTGACATGCGTATAGTTGAGGCACTTGCAGCCGGTCAAGCACTGGAGCTGCCCTTAGAGGCCGAACAGTTGCAACGCAACGACCCTCTGCTCTGCAAAATTCTGCAGGGCATTGGAGTGCAGAATCCTTCGGGCGCCTTGTCGCTCCTCAGACCAAAAGTCGAGGTGATCTGATATGACTTCCAAAGAACCGTTCGATCACAGCAATCTTGATACCCTGCCCGCTTCGCTCCCTGCCTCTGTGGACTTGATTGATCACATCGACGACTGGTTAGAGTACCTGGTCAAGCTCGTCGAGATGACAGATGACCAGAAAACCCGCAAAAAGTATGAGCGGCAAATCAAGTACCTTGTCAGGTTCCGCTGTGGGGCCAATTGCAACGTCGCCCATAACATCATTCTGGCCAAGTATTACCTTGCGCCGGGGGACGAAAATGCTACAAGGGACACGTCGAGCGGTACGAGTGAAAAGTCTCAGGCTGCGCTTGAGATCGCCGAGATGGGGTTGTCTGCCTCGATGGCCATTCTTACGACTTCACCCGTGCAGCCCTGCTATCTCAAGGACGCCTACGCCTACTCCCAGATCCAGAAAGCACTCGCTTGCGAGGACATCTTCTTCTTGCAGGGCCCGCCAGGTACCGGCAAAACAACCGCAATCGTTGAGATCATCCTTCAGACGCTGCAAAGTAAGCCCGATGCACGGATCCTGATCACTTCAGAAACCCACGTCGCGGTCGACAACGCACTGGATCGTTTGACAGAACACTTGTCCGACACGGAGTTGGCCATGGTGATGCGATACCCGCGCTTCATGGTAGCGACCCTGGAGAACCCCAAGGCCAGTGAGGTGCAAGCGTTCGATCGGGCAGATGCAGTATGGCGTCAGGCGCTGACGGCAGCGCCACTGCTGACCGAGCGGCTGTGGCATAAGCTGGATCGGGGGCGCAAGAAAGATGATGGGTCAGACGACCTGCCTCGCTGGCTGGTTCGCAACCTGGCTGATCGTCATCAGATTATTGGTGTGACCTGCAATCAGATTGACCACTTCATGGACAAGGACAGCGGCATGTTCGATCTGGCCATTGTCGATGAGTGCTCCAAAGCCACGATGCCCGAGTGGTTGATGGCACTGATTGTCGCTCGCAAGTGCGTCCTGGTCGGCGATCACAAACAGCTGCCGCCAACCTTCTGCCAAGAAGAATCCGAAGCGCTCTCCGAGCTTGGAGGAGCCCAAGAAAAGCTGATCAGAGACGGCGTCATCGAGAGAATTTTTGACAATTTTCCAGCCAGGATGAAAGGCACCTTGCTCAAGCAATACAGAATGCTGCCAGAGATCGGCACGTTCATCTCTCAGCATTTCTATAACAATGGGCTCGATCACAGTCGTACCCAAGGCAACGGTCTGTTCGAGCATTTCGCCTGGTTGACCTATGACTCCAGGAACTACAACGTTCCTCCTGAACGCGGGAATGATCGGAAAACGCTGATCAATAACCGCGAGATCCAGATCATCGTTGATCGTCTGGCGCTCATGCACGAGCAGATTCGTGAGGCGAAAGCCGCGGAGTTAGGCGAAGGGGCATTCAGCACCGATGAACAACGTGAGGTGTTCTTTGATCAGAAAATGCGCTTGAGCGTGGCGGTCATCACGCCCTATCGGGCCCAATGCAAGCAGCTCCGCCGCGCGTTGGGTAGCCTCGACTTCGCCCAGCACCTGACGATTGAAGTGGATACCGTGGATGCATTTCAGGGCCGACAAGCTGACGTAGTGTTCTTTTCGTTTGTGCGAACAGTCGGGCCCGCAACGTTCTATGCAGATGATCGTCGCATGAACGTCGCCATCTCAAGGGCACGTGACTGTGTCTATCTGGTAGGTAGCATCGACTACATCAGAAGTAAGAGGCTTCCGGCACTGACAGCACTTGCAGGGAGGCCGGTACTTTCCAAGGCTGGGTGATCAACCGAAGCTGGATCTTGGCGCTCCCGGCCCTGTGTGGTCGGGAGCGTCACCTCGGAGAGCTAAAGAGGTCTGGGAACAGGAACAGCGTCCAATCAGGGCGCTGTCTGGACGCTCTAACGCCTAGCGCACGCGCTTTAAACGATACTTGGCATACTTCTTTGCTTCAGTATGGAAATTGACGCTGCGCTCGACGTCCAGTTGATGAATTTCTCTTTCCTCAATGCTCAACTCAGAGTCGACAACCACCTTGCCGCTTGGACTGAAGCCAAAAATGCCTGCATCCATCAGTCGGTGCAAAGATGCTGTCAGAAGGATGCTGTTATAGGGATCAGTCAGGGCTGGATCATCATCCTCGCAATCCGACACCGGCTTGAGGTGTGCCGCCTCCAGTGCCAGGGTAGAACCCGAAATGGCGCAGCGTCGCCCCCAAAGCG
Source organism: Pseudomonas sp. SDI (assembly GCF_003105155.1). Lineage (GTDB taxonomy): Bacteria > Pseudomonadota > Gammaproteobacteria > Pseudomonadales > Pseudomonadaceae > Aquipseudomonas. The sequence continues at coordinate 42,305 of NZ_QETK01000008.1, forward strand.
CGTAAGCAGCCAGACTGAATGAAGCTTGGAAGTTTCGGGCGCGTGTCGAACGCTCAGTGAAGTTATTGCCAGCACCAAATCCTGCTAACCCCGTTGCCCGAAGATTCAACACCTCGCCTTTGGCGTGAGCCTGACCCAGGCCTTCGAGCTCCTCGACGCTGACTTCGAGCCACCCTCGCACAGCCATCAATTGGTTTGGACGGCTGCCGCCATCTCGCCATCGTGCTCTTGCCTGAGCTTCAGGCTCTTCCGCCCCCACCTTGCCAACGATGAAAATCTCTCTCTCATTAGCCAGAGTGGCTTCTTGTATCCCAATCAGAGCTGAGAAGTAGTCGCTGATTTCAGATCGGGCCTTGTAGCCCCACTTATAGGCCCCGGCGAAGCCTTTCCAGGGGAGAAAGCACCAGCCGGGGAAGATCGAGTATCGACCCACAGGCACGAATACAGTCGTATCGCCTGCGTGATAAACCTTCGGTTCGTCCGCAAGCCATTCCCAAACGCCAACTCCCAGTCCGGCTTCCTGCTTTGCGGTGTTCATGTGTAAAGCGCAATCCCTTTTCGTACCAGTGCAGTGGTAATTCAATATCTCGAATACGAAATTATACAGGCGGTACCTTCGGTTGCGTGACCATTCAGAACCGTCCGGCTTCAAGCTCCAGGATTGCAGCCGCGCTGACTTGCTTGCGCAACCCGTCACCGACCAAAAGGTAGATCAGCTCGTTGCTTTCGTTTGGCACCAACACCACTAACAGCCCGCGCGGCCTATAAAATCCTGCAGGTTATCGCCTTGGTGCAGCCGGGGGAAAAACTAAGGTATAGCTTAGATTCTCTAGCCAATAGTGACAAAAACCGCAAAAACTAAAGTAAACCTTAGTTTTTAGGTTCCGATCTTAGACAGTGGTTTGTCCAGCCGAATGCCTACGAGGCTCCCCCAGAACTCAACATTTGGGCTTTGAAGTGCGGCATCTCTGGCCCCCGCCCTGGCCTACTGACGAAGTTTCCAGGTAAAGGGCATCGTCTAGGCAAGTCAAGCAACAAACCCATGCTCCAAGCGCCTGATAAACTCGATAACCGTGTCAGTCTCCAGCCTGGTTGTGATCATGGCGGCAGGCGCTTTGCCGCCAAACGCTTTAACTGGGCGCGTCATCCATTGCAGAGCTGCATCACGATCGCAACCGAATAGGCTCTTTGCTGCTTCGAGTATTTCCAGGTAACGGTCGTGTTGATCGAGGGACAAGGTACTCATCTGAAAGCTCGCTCCGCTTTGGCGATGGACAGGCCGGGCATGTTGCTGTGCGAAGGTTAAACGAGATCATTGGCCAGGGTACGATTAAAAGATGGGCTTCGTTGCTAAGCGATCCTCTTGCTTCATCGTCCTCGCTGGGCATGGCCATAGAGCCTAGCGTCGATCAGCGCCATACCTCTCGCTAGCCAGGCCAGTCAGACACCCCCTCAGACGGAGGCTGAGCAACCCTAGCCTGCTCACGATCCAGGTGATCATCTTTGCGACCGTTTTACGGCGTAGCGTTGGCGAGCTCTCACTCAACCTCACCTCGCTGGCGGCCGAATAGGCTTCGTGGTGCAGCACTACCTGCTGGGGCAGCCGCCGCTTTACCTTCGCAGGTCGGTCAGGGGATGGATAACCGACGCAGCATCCTGTCGTTCCGAAGGACTAATACTGGCCTGCTTCAGGTCTGCAGCGCTCTGAGTCGTACGACTCAGCGCCAACTGTTCTTGCATCCATTGCCCTGCCAATTTGAATTCTTGCATCATGTCCGTGAACTCTTTGTCAGTCAGATCCCTGGGAATATCTGGCCTCAAGGTACCCCTCCAAGTAACGAACTGGTTGGGAGCAGCATACTTGATTTTCAGACCGGCATCGCTTCCACTGCCCGAACCTACAAAGGCACTTTGGTGGTCTAAATTCCTGCTCCGTCTTTGACATAATCAAACGTCCAGTCAGCAATGCCCTCGCAGCCATGAGCCAGATAGTCTGGTGGTGGTACTACTCTTGGATCAGTCCCTACAGACAGCGCGGCAAGCCCTGAACTCTGGGCCGATGGGAGTAAGCCGTCCCACATAGCATGATTCTCACAGGCCAGCGAAAGCCGCCAGCGCATTAACGATCTGCAAAGAGGTTCTGAAATTGGCGTTCACCCGACCCCACTCCAACGAAGCGCTAAGCACCGCTGACGCGATACGATGCCGCATAACTGGAGCCTACGACGAGAAATATGGCCCCGATGGCTACTATTTTGAAGACCTGCTAGGCGTAGACAGAGACCTCTTTGAAATTGCTTACAAGCCAGGAAAGTGGACGCTGCTTCATCGGTTTACCCTGAGCCATCTGTGGGAGCAGTGGAACTACCATCGGAGGAAGTCGGGCGAGGAATTCATAGAGGACGCCCACCGGCTGATATTTCACTACGGAGCTCCATTTAGCATTCGGGCTCATCCTGATCTGTCGGCTCACAAGGATTATCTCTTCGAGCACCTCCTGCAGCCCATGAAGCAGATTGCTCACGAGGTCTTCTGCATCCTCTTCAGCGACAAAGAACTGATGCGTGCTTTTTCGATCAAGGTGTCTGAGGCCATCGCTGACGCCTGTCCATCAGAATACCCAGATTACCTGGAGGCCGCCGGCATAATGAAGCGCGCCAGCTTCTGGCCAACCTGGCTTAGAGAGGCGCTTTTCTACAGAGAGAATGGTCGCTGCGCCAAATGCTCATCGAGTCTGACAGGGGTGTTTGACTCAACGCTGAAGCCACAGGTTGACCACATTGTGCCCATCAGCAATGGAGGCACTACTGACCCGACCAACCTCCAGTACCTCTGCGAGCCTTGCAACAAGAAAAAAGGCAACCGCAGCAACGAAGCTGGCGGGTTCATCTATGTTCCCTGGGAATACAGCCACAGCAAGCTTTCAAGGATCAGACTCGATTAGGGTCAAATGCAGTACGAGGGATGCTAGGCTGGGGGCTCTTGGTAGGGCAGCCTGGACGCCACTTCGAGCGCCAGGTCAACCAGCTTGCCTTACTAAAAATCCGCCTGGCCCGAAAGGCATGACAGTTCCGATTCAACAGCGATCGCGCTACCCATTACGGGGATGCGCGACCTAAGTCGCGCTATTTGCCGGCTTTGCCGGCCCAGCCCCCCGTGATCGGTCTGGGAGCATGACTGAGGTGACGAGCGTCCCTGTCCAGGGTCACGTATACGCCACTCGCTTGAATATCGCTCCAACCCCATCACGGCTTTGGAGTATCACCTGGACACTGGATGTCATTTTTCCGTCTCCGGAGCTCGTCGCATTGTCAGGCGATTGGTTCAGTATCGGCGGGGTCTCAGCAACTGCCGGGGCATTATCTGTGAGGAGGTTTTCAAAGGCCTCCTCCAGTACGTCGAGCCTACAGAACGGCTGCATTGTCCACGCACCTTGACCGCCCAAATCTACAATTCGGCGTCCGCCTGCGTAAACGGCGCCCAAATCATCGATGTTTACTGCACTTAGACGAGCATCATCCATCTCAGCTCTCGCCAGCTCCAGAGGCCCGCCAATGAAGTGGCTTGCCATTGAGTTCAACCCTAAGAGGTAGAAAGCATTGGTGAAATTGATTTTCTGAACAGCCTTTATCGCTTTGCTGGTGGTGCTCACTCGGGTCGAACCCCCAGTACTCGACGGAAGTGTGGAGCCTGGAAATCGTCCGTGGGCAGTTACTAGGCCGACACCATTTGGATTTGCAAGCGAGGCCGCGATAATACGCCCCTCGGTAGCCATGCCCCCGCCAGCTAGCTTGACCAGTCTGTTTGAGTAGATTTGGCGCTTCCACTCATTCTTGGCGATGAGCCGAACTTCCTTCATCGTTCGAGCAGACCCCTTCGCATCGACTAAACATACGTTGCTTGAGGAAGCAAACACAAAGTCAGGCGCAGGGGCTTTAGCTGGGGCTGAGCCAGAAGCTTTAGGCGTCGACGCTGAGGTGCTTGTGGTCGAAACTCCCGGAGACGTGCAGTCTTCCCAATGACCGCACCACGCATAGCCAAGATCTTGCATTTCCAAGTAAGCTAAAGATGCACCGATTGTTCCTTTGATGCTTGAACCAATGAAGTCTTTCGCATGATCAAAGTTATGATGAAGGAAAATATTATTAATGGGCTTCACACTCGCACTGTGAAAGTTCGGTGTAAGGTAGCATAGAGCAGCTGCGCCCAACCCTTGCCCTGCTAACTGCCCTCTTAGCCCAATTTTTTGCCCGAGTATTGAAGATCGGGTGGACGCATAAATAAAACGCAGAGGATCAACGACTAGTGGTGGCCCAGGTGGAACAACTGGCTTATCCCATGAAGCTTTTTTTCGAACTTGTTTCAATCTATGAAGTTCGTAACGTGGAATATCCTTGATTCCGTGGAACCACATTGGGCCGTCTCCAGTCGTCTGTACATAGTTATGTAATAAATACTGATGATATCATAGCGCCACCCCGGAGTATTCCGAGACAGAAGCCGTGTCGCAATTTCGTTGGAATACAGCCCCCCGTTTGGACGGCCAGCCGAGGTTCAGCTGGGCAACCCTGCACGCCTCTTCATTTCGGCAACCTCAAACGCGATTTCCTCTTTGACGCCCATTAAAGGGATCTGTATTGCAGGCAGCTCTTGGAAGCTTTTGAGCATGGCCCATGCCGCGAAGTCATGGAAAGGGTTAAGCCCCATCACATTGCCTAACGTTTCATCCGCTTGCAGCTTACTGGAGACAATTTGCGCAAAGCGGCTGACCGCAGCGTCCAGGTGCCAGTCGGAAATGAACAATCGCAACGCCGAAAACGCCAACAGCGGTTTGACATTTTTCAGCCCATTCAAAGGGTAGTGAGCTTTCGACAATCGTCTCAACGGGCTATGGTTTGAGCACATGAATGCTGCAAGCCGGTTAGTAAGCTGGAAGTGGTTTTGCAGAACGGTAGGGTCATAGACCGATTTTCCATGGTAGTCAGTGGCCAGCTTTTCGAGGCGCTCAACCATTGCACCTGGGTACAAGCGTTTCTCTCGGATGATGTCTAGCGTGGCGCGATGGCGCTGAGAAACCTCTCGCGTTGCTGCTGCCTCGAAATTAAAACCGGGAATGCCCAGCACCTCTGTCGTCAGCTCAATAGGCACAGCATCCAAATCTTGTGGCCATGAGGCATGACGATGAAGTCCATCCAGCCATCCAGGCAGTTTGGGATCCAGCGTAACGGTGAACTGCGACTGTAGCTTGGTCTGGAAGAACCACTCGCGCATCCGCCGAATATCCCACTGCGTGAATACCTCTAGCTGAATACCTTTGCATACGAGCTCCCGCACAACCCTGGAGACGCCATCCTTCGCGGACGAAAACTGGACAAGGTTTTCCGGGATGAACGCAGCTGAGACATTGCCCGAAAAGTCACAGAATGGATGGTGTCCTGCTGAGCTATCGCTTTGAGGGAACCGGAAGTAGGCCTGCCGCACATCGTGACCATCGACCTTGGACTTGCTCGCCCTTACCACCTCCGCACCTGTGCAGAAGCACGAGGGGCACTCGAGATCCGTCGAACAATGCACCTTCCAGCTTTCCGGAATGGGCGTACTCTTCGACGGCATGACATAACCAGTCTCAGCCCCTAGCTGTGTTAATAGCTGCTGAACGTCCAATTCCATCCGACGGGATGCGGAAAAAACGGTTAAGGGCATGGCGACTCCATTCACGCGAGGGCTGATCCGTCATGCTCGAGCTTAACCACATTTCGCCTATTGCGCTAAGGGTCGAGCTGGCTCACACACCACTGCTGATGATCACAAGTCAATAAAACCTTTCGTAATCGCCTCGGAAGTCACCGAGCTCCACCAAACCCTCCAGCACAGCGGCACTCGATGTGAGCAGAGACTGCGTACGCAGAGGGCTATCCCAGCCAGCGGCGCCATGCTTGCCACCATGGAATAGATTGTTGCGAACTGTTTTCACCGTTCGGACAACCTTTGCTAGGTCAGATCTACAGTCTTGAAATCCAACTGGTGCCCACTCCAAAACCAATCCGGCCCCGACCACTTGCCGATCAGGTGGTGCAGCAAGCAGCTCTACCGCTTCAGCTGTCAGCACGTAGGTTTCGGCATGGCGCTCTACAAATTTGTCCCAACCTGGTTCAGCTTTCTGGCCAGGGATTTCGGATTTTAGGTAACCGTTCTCTTTGAGACAGAACTCAAATCGTGAAAACCAGTAGAAGAAGTCAAACGCGAGCAATGAGAGCTCGGTCGGTATCTCACCTTTACGCATAGCACCCTCTCGAACGGCCTGAGCACAAGGGTGAAGAATAACTCTACGAGCCTGGGAGCGCAGTCACTGGCTGAGCACCCAGGAACAAACCACGCGCCACTTCAGCCTTCTACCCCTTTGGAGGTCAAAGCAGCGAAGCCGCCCGAGGGGCGAAACACCGAACTCGTTGGTGGAGTACACCAAGATCGCAGGTCAGCGAGCCAGTGTGGAGCTCTCTGCTGCAGAGTAGAGCGCCCCCACCAAGTCAGTGGGGGGCACGCTATCAGTGCTTGAATAGTCCGAGGATCAAGTTGGCCAGGCCAATCACGATTTTCAGGATGTCCAGCAATCGGGTGATCCACTTCCGCTCAGGCTTCTGGGGCTCCTGAGGCTTTTCAGGAGCGGGACTCGAAGGCGACACGGGTACCGGACGCCCCTGTTTGCCCGTGTGCGGGCATTTGGAGCAGGCATAGCGCTTTTTTTCAGACACAAGCAAATCTCCCAATCGAACAAGGAAAATGAACAATTCGAAGGAAGAGTTAGCGAAGGCGGTGCTTGTAGCCGTTGAGCTCAGGGCCGTCAGCGAAAAGCGGAAGCTTCAGGAAGGAGCACCGAGAATACGCAAAAAGGACAAGGAGCTTCGCCACAGTGGCCCGGGCGAACGCCAAAACTTCGAGCCAGTACTTGACCTCCCGTTCAAGAGAGGGTGTGAGCTCGATAAATCGACAGTACGAGGCAATGAAATCCAATGCCTTGCGTGCTTGCTCAGCCTCATCCAATGCTTTGGTTAAGGCATTCATCCAGACAGTACCAAATATCGTTTTCCCCGACCCCCAGCCAACGTGGATTAGGGTTTCGCTATCTACGGGCAGGCTATTTGCGATGCCATGCTCAGCATCGTCTCTGAAGTCAGAGTCCCGCACGATGCTCTGTAGCTCAGCCGTGAACAAGCTGAGCAGGATTTCAGCAATCTGCACCTTCATCCTGATCGTCAGGTTTGTGTGCTTCGTTGAAGATTGATCGTCCATATGGATTCTCGCATTTGCCACCCAATCAACATAGCCACGTTGCTGAATACCAGCAACCCCCTAAGTACCGCTGTGAGGGTCGGGCGCCTGAATTGACGCACCCTAGAGAGTGTCAATTACTCTTCAAAGGCCGAACGCGAAAGGCTGGCTGTGGGCATCAACCTCTGCTGGTGTTGATACCTGTGACAAACTCAAGCAGGTCACAAAAGCGACCCGCCCCACTACGATCCAAATGGTAACCTGCGATGCCGGCTCCTCTGGGGCCATCAGCATCACATCGCCGGGAGTCTCCGATCATCAAGACGTGAGGCGCGTTCGATCCTGGGAGTTGGCTGGGTGCAACCTCGAGCTGGGTGCAGATGTGTTGGTACATGGCCACATCAGGCTTCATCAGCCCAACCTCGGCACTGAGCGCATAGCCATCGAGCCCCGGCAGCAAATTCCGGGCTACCGAGCAATACGGGCCACCCAAGTTCGAGCACACGCCAATTTTTATTTGGTGGTGTCGCAGCAGAGCGAGCGCCGGCAGCGCATCCTCAAAGAGTGTGATCGATTCAAGTTCGAGCTCTAGGCAGCTCTGGAGCACCGCGAGCTGAGATGAGGAGAGTTTGATTCCAAATTCAGCCGCGGTGCCCTCGATCCCGTGGTCATGAGTCATGATCCAGCGAATGTCATCGGTTGACGCGACGCGGCCCTGCTGCGAGCCTAGACGGAGAAGCCGTCGATAGGGATTCTGCCGATCTCGAATCTCCAAAAGCGTGCCGAAGAGATCAAAAATTACGGCTGCTGTCATTCGTTGCTCCTCATCGGTACGCAGGCTCGCAGCTGGTTAGACTAGCCGCTACTGCACAACCACTCCATGCGCGGCAAGCTCGTTCACCAAAGTGCTTCGACGCAGCATCCGGGGGATTTTAAAGAGGCTTCTGTACGCATAGAAGAGACAGAAAGGTGTAAATAGAAGCCCGATGCCAAACGTGGCCGTCCCGATGATGAGGCCCGCGGGAATTGCCGCTACCGCAAAGACGATCCCTTTGAGAATACTAGATCTGGCAACCAGACGCAGGTGATCAAGGTCATACTCGACCTTGCCATCCGTCTTTTGGAACGCCACTAGAACGATGCTTTTCTTATTCAAATGCTTGTAATACCAAGTCCTAGGCTTGTCAGTAACAATCGCACCATGCCTCTTCAAGTAATCCAACATGCACACTTCTTTAAAATGAAAGGTTTTCCCTTCACTGTCTTCACATCGAACCTGGCCATAGAGAGTATCAATGTCAGCAGAGTTTTTAACATCGTAGTTCTTGACGGTAAGCTCAATTCTTTTCAGATCAGACATGCATTTTCCTTAGTGCATTTAAAAGGCCACGTGAATACGAGCGCACACGAAGCCGCCCGGCGAGTTAGTCAGCGGAATACATAAAGCTTACATCCAGGAGCTTGCCGCGCTTTGCCAAGCACTACAGCTTAAAAGCGGCCCACCCCAAGTGGGTGCTCACTGCGGCTCGCTGAGCTCGCTAGCGATGACGTAGTAGTCTTTGCCGCTTAGGCTGCGCATTAGCTTGAACCCCGCCCTTGTCTCAACCAGCTGGAGTGGAGGGGTAGCAACCGTCATCCCATTCGAGCTCACGTTTGACTGATCGTTGTAAACGAGCGCCGCATAGCTCTGCCCTGCCCTCGCTGCGTTGACAAGGTAAGCGTCGACCCTCACACCCCAGGAAATACCCTGTGCCTGAATGACTTCTGAGGGGAGATCCCGCTCGAGCTCTATCGGCTCGACGGCGAGGTCAAAAAAGTGCTTCATCGCCGAAGTGGCCATTAGATTTGGATCTCAAAATAAGGGTCAAAACGAGTGCTCTCTCCCGGGTAGCCCCCAGGGTTTGAGACCACTCTGCAGCCGTCAAGCTCAACATCTGTAGCTTCATGCGTGTGACCAAACACCCACACATGGGCCTTCTCGAGCAAATGCGGCCAGTCGTTGGTGTACGCTGCCGTAAGATGCCCATCATGCTGCTCACCAATCACCATGGGAGATGGTGAGTGATGGGTTACCACTACCGTTTTGCCGTCAAACGGTTGAGCAAGCTCTTGGGTGAACCAGTCCTTGGCGATACGGTTCCGGGTAATCAGGTCGTCCGGTCTCAACCGTCTGTAGCTCAAATCCGCCCTGATGTATTTGAAGTCATTCATGCATTCCCTGGCAGCCCTGCTAGCCGCGAGCGGATCGCCTGTTGAGGTGAAGTCAGTCCAAGCAGTACTGCCAAGAATTCTCACATCACCGAGCGTCAGAGTTTCGTTCTCCAAAACGTGGACATGGCCGGCCGCGGCGTCCTTCATTTTTTTCAGAGTACGATCGATGTGGCCATCGTAGTACTCGTGGTTCCCTGCGATGTACGCGACTTGGCAGGCAAAGGTCTGGTTGGCCCAAAGAACGCCCCTAGCCTTTTTATTGATGTCGCCAGCGAGGATTACCAGATCAACCCCAGCATCAAGGGGCGGCGGGTCGAAACGGCGGAACTCGGCGTGGAGGTCTGAGTAGATTCTGATTCTCAAAACGCTGACCTTGGGGGTTTAGCTATAAATTGACGCAGGCTGGGTTACAGAGCGCACGCGTGCCTGGACTACCGGCTAATGGAGCGGAAGCATCTCAGCCTTCACTACCTCGAACATAACAGCGCACCAACCGCACCTAGCAGTTCACTTCACAGCACTATATTGCATGGAGTCGAATCGCGCAATATGGCCTTATCCTCGGCTTTGGGTGTTCCAAATGTCGTTGAGAGAACCGCTGGCCGCCGTCTTGAGGCTGACACGCACCGCCCGGAATCTGTCCCAGGAAGACTTTCATGGCCGGGTCGAGGCGCGTCATATGAACAATATCGAGCGCGCGAAAAGCAGCCCTACCCTGTCCTCGCTCGAAGACATCGCCATTGGATTGGACGTTGATCTTGTAGCGCTCATGGCCGTGGCCAGCGCTCATGTCCGAAGCCAGACCCCAAAGGAATTTTTGAAAGACTTGGCCGGCGAGATCACCAAGCTTGAGAAGCTAGGTGTCTTGGGCAAGCTCGACGGCGAGTTCACCGACGGCAAGCTTCAATCAGTGCACGGTCGCATTCGATCAGGCGCTGCCAATCGAGCGGCGGTGCTTCAGTGCAAGGCTGAAGGAAGGACGCAGAAAGAGACCGCGCAGCTTCTGGGACTCGCAAAGTCGACAGTGAGCAAGCTGTGGAAGACGCCAGAAGCAGTTTATGTCAATAAGGGCGCTTGACCCCATGCTATAGTGCGGGTCACCTTGTGAACCCCTTATAGGTATTAGCAGGTGAGCACAGCCAAAATGCAAGCACGCAAACTGGTGATAGCACATGTCAGAACACTCGGGCTCAGACGTCAGAGAAGGTGACAGCACCGGAGTCAACCGCACTATTGAAGCGACCTACTACACGATCTAACATCCGGACAAGCTGGCTTGAATTAATTACTTGGAAACTATCAAGCTCGCTGAGCATCGAATAATCCCAATCATAAAAAAGATGCACTATAAGCATACCAGCCTTTGACCAGTCGAACGTATTAGGTCTAGGATATTTGTATGTTTCAAGAGACAACTGGTATCTATCAACCTCAAATTTAGGCCTCGCCAAAGTTACGTCCCCTGACGCACTCCTGTACAATTTTTTGGCTGCTGTTGGCCGAGCCATTTTTTCCTGAAACGCCAGCTGTGCGAGGTAGTGCAGTTTGCAAGGTGGCAAGCCATAGCTAAAACTGTACGAAATGATCATACCAGTCGCGCTATCAATCAAGAAACAGACTGGCGTGAGAGCGTTAGCGTGCACCGTATGGATGCGCAAACTAGAAACCCAGTAAAGGGGTACGAGATATTTATACACGCTATTACTCCCACCCTTTCAAAGAAGATACGCTCAACAAATTAGTGCTGTACACCTGCAGCAACGTACGAACGCCCTGCGACAAGTCAAGTCGTCGCCACAATGAAGATCCCGAGGTGCTCAGATATAAGTCATGATCTGGCCGAGCATCCGCGGCCTGCTCGTCGGTAATCCACCCCAATAACAGGCCTATCAGGTAAAAAGCCCGAGCGCGGGCGATCGCCGTGACGCGCAATGGCAACTGATGAAACAGGGCAATTCCATTTGTATTATCAAATTCACTACTCGACTGAACCCTGAACTTCAGCACTGACGTGTAATTACCCATGACCTCGGCCCTCAGTGAAAGGCGAAGAAGCGTCAACAGAAAGTTTTCAGCGTTGCGCTGTACTGCCTGATCGTGACAACCTTTCATTAATTTATATGCGCGTTCAACGACCATCCTGCCAAGTAGCTGCACTGCACTGTCCTTCTCGAGCCATTTCGTTTCCCGCTCCAGCTCATGACCACGAGCGCTGTCGTACTCGAAAACATCCATCGCAAAATCCACTGAGTCATGCAGATAATTTCCAGCGCTACGCAGTACACAGCCATGCACCTGACAAAACGGCTTCAATAAGTATCGCCAGCTTCTGAGATACACTGGAAAACCCGTTGCCGTCACCGATTCCTCCATGCAAGTAAGGCAGTAATCCGATCGAAAGCAGATCGGTATGATTTGAGCCTCAGAGGGACGGAACGTGGATTCGATCCACTCCATCGAGATCTCGTAGCATTCTGCAAAAGCCTTGACACCTGGTAGACTGAAGTCAAAATCATAGTCTTTACCTCTGCCTCCTAGCGCTTCGATGTAGGGTGCGCGTAGCGTTGAGCTTTCCCACGCGTCGGATGGCATTCCCCAAAGCGCTCGCACTTCAGGCTCAGGCCGGACTTCACGCACTCTGTACATCCAGGATGAAAGCGTTTCATCAGGATAAGGTTCAGGATAAATTTTAGAATAAGGGTTAGGAGAAGGCCCCGGGTAGGCCTCAGGTGTAGAGAAACTGGAGGACATAACTTTCGTACTCATTTAAATCATTCGTCGTGCTGAGCGCCGCCACTGCGCCTTGCTGGTGAAGGAAGCGCTCAACTAGTTTCAGCCTGAGTGACCTATTGACGTCCTGAATGTCTAAGCCAAATTTTGGCTCTGGGACTCTAATGCTTTCTGCAGTAAGGCTGAGCGAGTACTCACAATTCAACCTCCCCCATAGCCGATTCGCGAACTCTTGGTATTCTTCATCTGTCAGCCGCTGCCTAAATGTGTAGCGGCGCCAACCAAGCCGCAAGTACCTGTCGAACCTTTTCTGCAGTAGAGCACTGCTCGTTGAAATTACAAACTTGAGATCTCGAATTTCTTCTGAGAGAAGACGAATAACACCGAAAACTGTATCATAGTCATCAATATCACTCGCCAAGACATCTAGATCATCGACCAAAATCATTTTTTGAGATGAGAGCGACAAAGTCCGTACCAAATTTGGCGCCAGCACCCTTTTTTTGGGATGGTACTTACGCCTGACATGGAATGCATCAGACAAATGATCCAAAAACTCTGATCCGCCAATGTACATATCACCCTGCAGTAACTGACTGCTACTAGGGTGGCGCTGATGCAGCGTTCTGAAGAATGTTGTGATGCCGCATCCTGAAACACCATCCAGCAGCATCACGTTTGACTCTGTATTTGTTTCTGTATTTGCCTCTGCGTTTGATTGAGGGGGTGGGTCTCTGGGGCAGATGGATTTTTCTAAAGTCTTCATCATGGCCAGCTGTTCCGTTGAAAAATACGGGAGGACGAAATCGTCCTCCAATACTTCTCGAGCTAGAGCTTTAGCTTGAGAGAGCGTCATTACGCGCAGTCCTTCTCCATGCTCACGTCGTGCAGGCCCTGCAAACTCGTTCCCAGTTCCATCGCCATGATGACTTCCACGTCACGGACATGCTTGAGCGTGATGCGTTCGGTACCGTCTGCGATCGCAGCCCAAGCCGATGCCTGCAGAATCTTGACGATGTTGTCGGTGATCCCCAGCGACTTCTCGACAATGGCCAAGCAGAGTTCCTGGTCACGAAAGTCCGTCGGCTTTTTTAGGGGCAGCCGGTGGATATAGCTGAACACGAAATTCCGAACATCTTGGCCATTCGACCAAGTCTCCAAGTCGTGAACTGCATAACGGCGAGCGAGTTGCGGATCCTCCCTTAAGAAGCGGGCGGCGTCAGGCACACCAAAAGCGAATACCGAAAGGCCATAAGTGGAACCGGAAAGGTTCTTCAACAGCGACAGGTTGACCTTTCGCTGGAAAGGCGAGAGTGTAAGCGCATCATGCACCTCATCAATGACAATGGCTTTGATGTTCTGGCTTTTGATGAGATGCTGGAGATCCGGACTGATCCTCCGGGACTGGCGGGCTCTACGGCTCGTGTCCAACCCCATTTCGGCAAGTATCAGCTCCTTCAGACCCATGTTGTCAGCGTTTTGGTGCATCGTCACGGTGACAATTCGGTTCACAGAAGTGATATTCCTGCGTGCAAGCTCCTCGATCATGCTCGTCTTTCCGACGCCCCCCTTACCCAAACACAGCAAGCAAGGGGCAACAACCTTCCTTGGCATGGACATGATCATGTCCATCTTTTTGAACAATCGCTCAGCGGAGGGGTGCGGAACGAAAAAATCTTTCAGGCAGGACATAGCCCGATCATGATCGCTCAGTTCAAACAGTTGGTGGCAGCTGCAGTGCACATGAGAAAGATCCATAATTTATCTCCAGATATAATATATAAGACGTATTGAGGATAAAAGACACACTGAAGCCTCAGCTATATCTTTGAGCTGAAGTTTTGGCTGTGCCGATGAATTAACATGCTTGTTATTGTAGCGCTTTGTAGCGCCTTAGCAGATGCGTTGCTTAAATGCTGGCTGATCTTTATTCTGTATCCAACAAACGGCATTTTCTGCGCAAGCAGGCCGAATGGTGATAACCACGATCTTAAGCACACTGCTTGCATGATGTATAAGTTGGAAAGTAACTATTGTGGTTTCTTTACCTCACTCTTGTTTATTGGATCGGTGATTTGGAGCCTGATGTTGAATTCAGGGACTGGGTTTGGGGTTAGTCTGGGGTGAGTCTTGGCTGGATCTAAGTCTGAGGCGGAGTCTCAGTCATTCATAAGGTCAGGCCAGCTTCAGTAGAGAGTCGGTGGCGCATCAAAGTCGATCTGCTCTGCCGTGCTGCTCCTCGAAAAGCCCTGCCAGGGCCGCTCCGCGGCCTTTCGTTCTCCCCCGACAGCTCGAAGTGCCGCACGCCCTTTCCGAACTTTTGAAACTTCGGATTTAGGAATTGTGGCGTTTTCGGGCTTTCTGAGGGATGCGATGCTGGCGGGCTTGGCAGTTGCAGCATTGTCAAGCAAGTTATCCAAGTGTTCCGTCTGATCCGTAAACTCCGGTTCGGCTTGCATATGGACTTGAGACCTGGAATCAAGCGACTCGGTATAATTCCGCTGATCGCGTTTGCCCGCCGCTTTGGCAGCTTGGCGCTTGCTTTGAGCAGTCCGCCGGTACTCTTCTTGGACGATTGCATTGCCCAAAGCAAGAGAAGCGGTCGCATCAGCAGAGTAGGTGCCATCCCGCTCACCCTTCTCCTGCCGCTCAACCCTGTACAGCGCATAGTCGTGGCTACGCCGCATCTGATTTCTGTACTCTGGTACACTTACGTAGGTACCATCTCCTTCAAGATCTACGAAAATCTCCGAAAGATCATTTGGGTCGTACTTAACTACCAGTTCTTCTCGCACTTTGTTCTGCAGGCACGGTGCATAGTAGAATCGCCCGTGCATTTCGATCCCACCTGCGCGGATGAGCTTCGGCCTTTCTGGGTAAAGTGCGTACCGAAATCCTTCATGCAAAGACTCGTCGATCTGACGAGGCTGTGAATGCTTCCCAAAATGCTCATCCCATTTTTGGGAGGGAAACATCTTTATGCCCGGATGCTTGCGATTGTTATAGGCATGAATGGCGCAGACGAAGAATTTCCTAAGTGCAGTAATAGAGATGGATGCCCTAGCCAAGCTGTCCTCATCACCTCGCTGCTGTGTATTTGAATAGGTTGTCCCCCTCAAGAAATGGATATGAGATCGCATCATCGTACCTATCAAGCGCTCGATATGCCCTCCCTGATGTTTTTTACCGACATCACGGTGTTCAACTCTCACACCGAAACGTTTTAACCTCGCCTTCAGCACCTCTGAGCGAAACTCAGCCGCATTATCCGCGTGTATGACCTCGGGCACGCCGTGCATAGGCCAGACGCTTGCATCCAGCCCAAGACTGGCGAGGATGGCCGTTTTGGGAAGGACGCAGTTCTCGATCAGCATCGCTACCGTTACAGAATTGGGCGGAAGTAAGCTCAGGTAAAACCCGACAATCGCCCTCGTATGTATACAAATAGCAAAGCTAACCCAAGGGCGATCAATCACCGTCCGATCCTGCTCATCCACAACGATCATGTCGACACGGGTATGGTCGATCTGAACCCATTCAAGCGGGCGGGACGTAATCTTGTACCCGGGGCGAGCCTCGAAGATGTCAGCAGCATCAACCTTCCCTAGCTTCATGTTAGCCAGGAACCGCTTGCCCTTCTTCAAAAGCCGCCGTCGTACAGCATGATAGCTAGGCCGTTTGAGGCCACGCTCGTCAGCAAGCATTTGGGCGGTCACCCAAACCCTTTCGATGGTTGCTGCCTTCCCTGCGTAGGTCTTTATGGAGTCAACAATCAACCCCTCAAGTTCTCCCCCAAGCTCGGACGGCGTCGGACGGCGTCCGGGCATGCTGGACGTAACGGCACTTAGATCACCGCCACGTGCCCTCACTCGCCGGATAATTTTATGAAAGCCTGATGGCTTCATACCGATCGCGTTCGCCGCATCAACAGCGCTGATTTGACCGGAAAGATAAAGCTTGATCGTCGGAATCCGGTCGCTAGCAAGATCGAAGCGAGCAATGGTCTTATCCGAACTATCCAGGTTTAGCTTTGAGCTCGATTTTGATTCTGCGCCCAGTGAGGGCGCTTTCGATAGCTCACTCTCTTTTTCAGATGTTTTGTTGCAATTTATCATTCCGCCTACCATTTGACGAATTGCCGTTGGGTAATGGCATCTGCCCGTTGGTTTTAGGTAGTGGTTATCACTTGCTGGTTTTTAAAGAGCGGCACTGCGAAAGCCGAGCTAGTTTTACTTCCTAGACCGGCAAGGTCAAGTCCTACTCCGGAGGGCATTAAAGTTTAATTAGGCATATATTGACTGACAATTTAGGGTATTTTATTTTACTGTTTTCAACGCCTAAAAAAATATTGGAGGCCCGATGGCGTCAGGCTTTGAGAGGTTGAGCTGGCCTCATGAAAAACTTACCAAACGAGGCGAGAAATGGAGTATTATTATATATATTGACAAAAATCGTATCTGCCGCATCCATATATACGTTTCGCAATCTCGTGAGATTCGCATCGAAATCACAAATGTTTTTTGTGCAAAATTTTTCCTTGGACTCTATGTTCTTGGCCATCGCGGCTGAAAAAGCGTAAACTAATACGGACACTTTCCGCAGTTTGCGCGGTTAATGCGGACACTTTCAGCACAAGCGGTCAGTTAAATCGGACACTTTCTGGGAAAAATTTGCAAATAATCTGGACACTTCCCGTCAAAAAGTGTCCTGCGTGCAAATTGGAATACTGGAGGTCTTGAATTTCGGGGCTTGCGGGGAGTGTCCACGATTCGCAAAGGTCACATCAGTGCCGTTTCTCTTCAGGTCAACGACTAAATATCGACACACCAATACTCGTCAAATTTCAACAGTCGAACCCCCGAGCAAATTGACTCGAGGGCGCCTTGTGTGCGTTAACGACTAGACCACGCCAACGAAATCGCTTGCCGTCAGTGCGATATGCCCAACCAGGTCGATCTGGATATCAGCCGCATTCCCCGTGTTTACGTTGCCCTCCACGTAGGTGTGATCGACTCCGCCGACATTCACGAAGTGGTACTTCAATTGCGCCTGGCTGTTGAACTCGTTGCCGACGCCGTTCCACTCGCCGAGGAAGGTGAAGTCCTGATTCCCGGCCGAACCTGCGCCGGAGGTCCGGGCATCAATCAACGACAGATCGATGTGGTCGGTTCCATGCACAAAATCGGTGATCACGTCACGGCTTGCGGTCGATGTACCCGAGTCGTTGATCGAGCTGAACACAAACATGTCTGCCCCTGCGCCACCGGTCAACGTATCGCGGTTGCCATTGCCGGTCAGTGTGTCTGCGCCGCCACCACCGCTCAAGGTGTCGATACCCCCCTGCCCGGTCAGAACGTTATTGTTGTTGTCACCCGTCAAGCTGTTGGCGCCGCTACTGCCGATGACGTTTTCCACACCGATCAAGGTGTCGTTACCGGTTTGCGAGCCACTGGCCAACCCAGTGCTCAGGTTGACCGTGGTATTGGCCGAGGTGGCCGACAGGTCATAGGTGTCAGTATCGCCACCGCCGTCATAGGTGTCGTTACCATCGTTGACCGATGCCACAAAGGTGTCATTGCCCAAGCCACCGTAGAGATTGTCCAGGCCTTGCCCTCCCACCAGACTGTCGTCACCGCTGCCACCATCGATCCAGTCATTGCCGCCCTGGCCTTGCAGCAGGTTGCTGGCTGTATCACCCTGCAGGTGATCGTTGCCCGAGCTGCCGATGACGTTTTCGATCCCGGTCAGGCTGTCGCTGCCGGTCTGGGTACTGGTTGATGTCCCGGTCTGCAAATCCACCGTGGCTGCTGCCGATGTGGCCGACAAGTCGTAGGTATCAGTGCCCGAGCCACCGTCATAGTGGTCGTTGCCGTCATTGACCGACGCCAGTAGCGTATCGTTGCCCGCTTCGCCGAAGATGAAGTCATTGCCCCCCAGGCCGCTCAACTGGTTGTTGCCACTGTTGCCATGGATAACGTTGTCGAGTGCGTTACCCGTGCCGTTGATGTTGCTCGAACCGAGCAGGGTCAAGTTCTCGACGTTGGCGCCCAAGGTGTAGCTGACCGACGACATGACCGTATCGGTGCCCTCGTTGAGACTCTCCTGAACCACGTCGCCATTGGCATCGACCATGTAGATGTCATTGCCGGCGTTGCCGCGCATCGTGTCGTTGCCGGTGCCGCCGTCCAACAGGTCGGAACCGAGGCCGCCATTGAGTACATCGTTGCCCGAGTAGCCCATCAGGATGTCCTGATAGTTGGTGCCATTGAGCGTGTTACTGAAGAAGTTGGTGCCCTCGATAAAGCGTCCGACGGCCTCCGACGGGTCGGACGTGAGTTGCTCCACCGTGCCGTTGTTATCGGTGTAGGTCGTGACCACCCGCAGTTGCTGGCCGAACTGTGCCGAGGTCGGCGCAAAGGTCGACGCATTCGCCCCGGCGATACTCAGCCAGGCTGCCCCCACCAGCGCTTGCCACTGATAGGAGAACCCGCTTGGCCCGGGCAAACCGTCGGCGTCCTGGATCGCCGAGGTGTTGGCGGTCAGCCGGTATTGGGCGGGCACCGGACGGCTGGGGGTGGTCGGCGCGGTAGCAAAACCCGACAAAACCACATTGCCGGTCGGCAAATGGTTGGTGATGTTCAGGTTGATCGTGCGGTCGGCGAAGCGCAGTTTCTCTACGCCAATTACGATGTCGGCGCCATCCACGTTCGCTGCGCCCACCCGCAAATCCACCACGTTGAAAGCGGTGATCAGTTCGCCACCCGGCCGGGTATCGGTGAACTTGGTGATGCTGTAGTCGGCAAAGTTGCCACTGTACAGCGCCGTATCGGCGGCACCGTCGGCGGTGCCGGGGGCCGCATGGTTGTCACCCAGGATGAAATCAGGGCGGGTCGATTGCAGGCCGGTAAAGTGTTGAGCAAAGCCCTGACTGGCGAGCAAGTGATTCAGATCGGCAAGCTTGATCGAGTCACCCACGATCACGTCATTGCCGCCGTTGCCCTGGGAGACATCGTCCCCACTGCCGCCAATCAGCCAGTTCTGCGTGGCATTACCAATCAGGCCCGCCAGGGGATTGGCCGGGGTGGCCGTGTTTGGCCGGCTGTCGCTGAAATGCGAACCGATCAGGCCTTCTATGTCAGTGAGCAAGGCGTTGAACGGTTGGAACAGCACAGCGGTGCCCGGCGCTGCCACGATGTTTTGGTTATTGAGGTCAGCGGCGGCATCAAGGGCAATGTTCACATCGCTGAACGCCGCAATATCGAAACCGACATCACCAATGGCTTCGTCACCATCGCCCTGGCCTGGCGCACCGCCGAGGCCAGGCAACAGAATGTCGTCACCGGCACCGCCGAACTCTTGGTCGCCGGTGGAGCCGCCGGAAATGATGTCATCGCCGTCCTCACCGAACAGAATGTCCGGGCCGTCGCCGCCGTAAATCTCATCGTTGCCGTCACCGCCATGCACCAGATCGGTATCGCCACCCGCATCGATATAGTCATTGCCGGCGCCACCGTAAATTTCGTCGATCCCGGCCTCGCCATAGAGGTGATCGTTACCGCCACCGCCAATCACCACGTCCAGCACACCAGCGCTGGTCCCGGCATAAATGGTGTCGTCGCCTTCCCCGCCATCGAGGAAGTCTTCAATGTCACCGCCGTAGATCACGTCGTTGCCGTCGCCGCCGTAGATGTGGTCAGCGCCGGACTTGCCATCGAGGATGTCGTCACCGTCTTCACCATAGATCGTGTCGTCACCGTCACCGGCGTCGATCCAGTCGTTGTAATCGGTCCCCACCAGCACTTCGTGGGAGTTGTAGCCCACGGCCGCCGTTCCATCGGGGTTCTGTCCTTGATCCGGACGGTAGTCACGGATGTAGGTTTGTGACACGTGGGTTTCCGGGTTGGCCAGGCTCATCAGCAGGCCATTGCCACCGATGCCGCCGCTGCCTCCAGTGGAATAGACCCCCACATGGTTCGCCGCAACCAGGGAGCCATACTTGTGCTCGCTCTTGTACGCCGTGGCACTGGCGCCGGAATCGGTGTAGCTGAGCTCGATATAGCTGTCGGCGTAGCCGAACACATCCCCGGCCAGGTGCCGGGCGTCGGTAGTGCGTTCGATGATGTCCTTGAATTGCTCGGTGACCACCTGCTCGTTGAGGTTGGTCATCGCCGGCAACCCGAGGTCGAGTCGGTATAGGTAGTAGAAGCGGTCACCGTCCATCAACCGCTCCATCTGATCCTCGAAGATCGCGTTGAAGGTAGTTCCCAGTTGACCGGTGTAGACGTGTTTTTCAGCCAGGCCACCGATCCACAGATCTATGGCGTTGTAACCGTCATAGCCCGCCACATGATTGCCATTGGCGTCGGCGGCGCCCGAGAGGAAATACGCTGCCTGTTCGGCAGTGACACTGCCACCGGCATAGTTGACCGTAAGGCCAGAAGCATCGGCATCGATAATCGCCTGGGCATGATCCTTGTCACCGTCGAAGGAATACGCGGCGATGAAGTTCACCAACGATTCGGGATGAATCATGTTGTTGGCGAAGTCACTCCAGCTGGTATAGGGCGTCAAGCCATCGACGATCAGGTTGGTGTGATGCTGCGCCCCGGCTGGTGAGGCCCGCTCGGCAATCAGCGCATCGTGAATCTGCTGACGTGCCTGGTTCAGGGTAGGCAGTCCCAAGTCACGGCCACGGGCCAGGTTGATGGTGGCCAGGTCCAGTGGCTGACCAAGCAAGCCTTGCTGCAGCGCCGGGGTCACGAACTCATCGATTTCGTTGCTGATTTGCCGGGTCATGCCCAAGGCAATAGCCGTCGGCCCTACCTCGGCGAAGCCGCCGGGGTTGAGGAACGCCTGCTCCAGCGCATAGTGGGTGATTGCGCCGGTCAGGTCGTAGCCACCACTAGCACCTTTCTCCAGAGCATCAATGGTTTCGCGCAGTTGTGAGTGACCGAATCGAAACGCAGCCTGACCGTATTCCAGGGAAATATTGGTATTGATGCCCGAATCGTAGGTCACGAACTCCGGCAAGTCCGGAGTGATCAGCCGGGCGTACTGGTCTATCGCCACGTGTTGGTATTCCATTTCTACCGTGAGCTTCGCGGCGTAGAACAACTTGTCCTGATCCCAGGACACCGTGACGCCATCGGCCAGGGTAAAGTTGCCGTTGGCATCGGTGTAAAAACCACCGCTACCGTTGCTTACTTGCACCTGCCAGTTGTGCCGCACCGTGGCGTCGGTTTGAGCCAGTACCTCGTTTTGCAGGTTGATCAGCTGCACGTTGTGGTCTTCGTGGAAGACGTGATGAATGGCGGTGAGTCCGAAGTTCTCGTTCACCCGGCCGTCACCGGCAATGTAGTGATCGCCAACCGATTGCAGCAGCAACTCGTTAGCCACGGAAAAATCGGCGCTGCCGGGGGCGGCGCTGATCGAGAAGTCGGCGAAGTTGACGAAGCTGAAAAGGTTCTTCGGCCCGGAGTTGTCGTAGTAGAAGAGCATGCCGTAAGGATTGTTTGCATCGAACGTGATGCTGGTTATATGCGCATCCAACGACATCAATTTCGCCTGATCGATATGCACGTCGTCGAAGTGCGGGTTCATATCCAGCAGGATGGCTTCGCGGGTGTAAACAACCTGTACCCCGGCAGTGCTCGGATCGGCATCGAGCACATGACCATGGGCGTCGCGTACACGGAAGTTGGCGATGTCGTCCCAGGTCAGGTCGTCACGCCCGGTGGCCAGCACATGGGCGCGCAACTCACTCAAGGTCGGCAACGTCTGGTGCGTCACCACCCCATTGAGCGTCCAGGCCGCTTCGTCACTCAAGGTGGTGCCGTCAAACAGCGCCGCCCCGGCAATGAATTGACCGGGGTGATTAGGGTCCGACACCCATTGGCGCAGTAACTGGGTCACCGCATCGTTGGATCCGTAAGTCTGGTTCTGATCAATGTAAGGAGAGTCGAGGTTGACGTATTGCGCCTGGCCTTGTCCATCGACTTCGCTGACCGTCGCGCGATGCACCTTGATCGAATACACCGGCTGCCCATCCGGGCCGATCGAGCCGTACAGAGGATCGTTTGGCGCCAGGGGTATGGTGATAGTCGCGTTCTGATTCGGTTTGTTGATGAAATCCAGGCCATGGTCGAAGAATTGTCCGAACAGAGTGAACCAGCCGGTGGTCGACGGGTCGCCCGCCACGGTGTTCTGGTTACGGATGTAGTACTGGCCGGAATCCGGCGAGGTGGTATCGACTTCGCCGATGGCGCCGAGAATGCCGGGGTCGGTAACGATGGCCACCCCTGTAGCGGTGTGCTGGATGTGCCCGTTGGCATCGGTGGCGAAGGTGACGCCGCCACTGACGATGGTCTGGCTGATCATCCGGGGGGTGTAGTCCACCAGTGAAGCTGTCGGATCGCTATACAGTGAACTACTGTCAGTCATGGGCGTGGCGCCAACGGGCACGCCCTGCCCTGTCAACGCGGCGTTGATGAGGTTCTGATGGACGTAATGCGCGTAATCGGCATGGGTCAAGCGAATGAAATCCTGGCCGAAGCTGCCCCAGGACTGACCGTCCTGGGTCATGTTGTTGAAATGCCCGGAGACGTTGCGCAAGCCAATCGGATCGCGTGCCCCGTTGTACCAACTGGTTTCACCAGGTGGCGTATCCAGCGGATTGAAGCTGCCCAGCAAGCCCAGTACATGCACATTACCGTCCGATCCCTCGTAGCCGTACAGCGGCTCACCTGCGGTGTTGTAGCCCACGATGTGAATGGTCGGGAAAGACACCTGCTGCTCAAGGAACGCAATATCGTTTTGATTGAGGGTGAAGCGCTTTAGCTCATACATAGCAATCTCCAGATATCCGTTAAGTGGCAGGGTTTTCCAACCGACTTATCACGATCATCACGGAACTGAAACGATGCTAAAAGATGCAGAAGTCGAATCAAAAAACGAGACTTTTGTCGGTGATCGGGCTGAGACTTTGGTCGAGCCTGGGCCTGCGTTCAGGGCTGGTAACGCTCGTCACTGGCTCAGTCGTATCCAGACTCAAACGCGTAACCTGAGCCGCTCCACCCAGTTCGTGATTGCCGCCGCGCTGATCCTTGGACTGACGATGTTTTTCGTCGGCAAACTGGTTAGCGCCCGAATCGAACGGGCCGCCGTGCAAAGCGCCGCCGAGGCCGGTGCCCACTATATGGAAGCGTTTTTGGAGCCCTATGTGCAGGAGATGAGCCGCGACAACAGGCTGTCGCCTTACAGCGTCAAGTCCTTGGACCGGCTCATGGAGAGCCGTTCGCTGAAACGACACATCGTCTCGATCAAGATCTGGCGAGCCGACGGCACGGTGGTGTACAGCACGGACAAATCCATCACCAATCGAAAATTTCCGATGGATGAAATCGCCGAAGCACTCAAGGGCAACGTGGTCACCGACCTTGAGGACCTGGCTCAGGAAGAGAACGAGTTCGAGCGAAAACTGAACGTGCCGCTCTATGAAATCTATGCGCCGCTGCGCGAATTCCACTCGGGAAAAATCATCGCAGTGGGCGAATTCTATGAGAAGGCGGAAAGCCTGGAGCAGGAAATCAGTCGGGTACGCCAGCAGGTCTGGCTGGTGGTCGGTACCGCCACCCTGGCGATGTTGATGCTGCTGTTCTTCCTGGTACAACGCGGAGACAAAATCATCCAGCGCCAGCAAGTGGCGCTGCGTTTACGTCTGCGGGAACAAACCCGGTTATACATCAGCAATGCCACACTACAGCGCAAAATGACCACGGCAACCCAGGAGTTTTCCCGGATCAACGAACTGACCCTGCGCCGCATCGGCGCGGACTTGCATGACGGTCCGGCACAGCTGTTGACGCTAATCCTGATCCGGCTCGACGACCTCGCCGAGAACTGTTCGGCAGTCGATCAGGAGTCGATGGAAACCATTCGCGGCGCAGCCAGCGATGCACTGCGCGAGGTGCGGGACTTGTCCCGGGGGCTTGCCCTGCCAGAAATCAATGACCTGACGCTGCTGGAGGAATTGCGCCTGGTGGCGCAGCGGCACGAGCAGCGCACCGGCTCCAAGGTCGAACTGAGACTCGGGCCATTGCCGGATGTCGCTCCCCTGCCGCTCAAACTTTGCATCTACCGCTTTGTGCAGGAAACCCTGAACAATGCATATCGCCATGCTCAGGGTAAAGGTCAGGTTGTCAGCGGAAAACATCTCAACGGGACATTGCTCATCACCGTCAAGGACGATGGCCCGGGCATGGCCGCCGATGCGTTGGTAGTCGACACCGATGGCCGGACACGCCTTGGGCTGGCGGGTTTACGTTATCGCGTCGAATCCTTGGGCGGGCAATTCAGCATTGATACCTCTACTGGCAAAGGCACGACGGTGAACGCGCAATTCAAGCTGTAGTCAGGAACCGCTCCTAGCGTCCATAGGCGTCGTCGCACTGATCTGCAGTCGCCCCATGGCTTCGCGTTCCCAATAGCGGCGCAGGGCGGTGACGGCTTCCACTCGATTGCGCGCATGCAGTTTCTGCATCACGCAGGTCATGTAGTACTTGACGGTTTTTTCGCTGATCAACAGTTTCGAAGCAACTTCCTTATTGGTCAGGCCCTTTGAGACTTCACGAATGATCTGTTCCTCCCGATGGGTGAGGTCGATCTTGCGCACTTCCGCTTCATGCTTCTTGAAGTTGCTCAGCAATTTATTGGCGAACTCCGGTGTGATGTAGATTTCACCGCGGGCAATCGAGCGGATCGCCAGCACCAGGTCTGGCCCACTGACCCCTTTCAATACATAGCCGCGAGCCCCTGCCTCCAATGCGCAGTAGGCATCATCTTCGGATTCGGACACCGTCAGCATCAGCACTTTGACGTCCGGCAGTTGCGTCGCGATGAAACGCACTGCACCAAACACATCTCCTGGCATGTTGACGTCCATCAGCATCACATCCGGTCGTGAATGCAGGGCAATGTTCCGGGCATCGTCGGCGCTGGCGCCCTGCTCCACCACTTGCAGGTCTGTCCTTTTTCTCAACGTGTTGGCCACGCCTTCACGCAACAGCGGGTGGTCATCGGCAATGCCGATACGGATAAATGGGTTCATGACGCGCTCCTGAGAGGGCAGTGTGCAGACACCATTGATTATTAGCAGGTAACCACACAAGACGTGGGTTGCTGGTCGGATGAGCCGAGGCCTGAAAGGTCGATTATTAGACTTAGGTCGGACGAATTATCATCGTCAATAAGCCATCTTCATCATAATTTAATAAAAAAATAGCGTTTAACTCATTGTTTCTATTTGTGGCTAGATTAGCCAAATAAATGACGACGCCCACAAAGCCAGCCCGCGTCCTCATCCGACCAACAGTCGATCTCCTACGCTGAAGCAAATAAAACACCCGGCATTGGAACCTCCCGATGGACAAAAAGAGCCGCACGCGATCCGAGTTTACCGAGGTTTTTTTTCGGCTGCGCCACACCTTTTACTCGCTGGCCGGCTTCAGTGGCGTGATCAATGTGCTGATGCTCGCACCGGCCATTTACATGCTGCAGGTGTATGACCGGGCGTTGGTCAGCAGCAACCTCACTACATTGTTGATGCTGACGATCCTGATAGTCGGCTTGTACACCCTGTTGGCGATGCTGGAAGTGGTGCGCACACGGGTATTGATCCGGGTCGGCAATCGGCTGGACATGGCCCTCAACCAGCGGGTATTCACCGCAGCGTTCGAACGCAACCTGCGACGAGCCGGCGGCACCCCGGCGCAGGCCTTGCAGGACCTCGCGCAAGTGCGCCAGTTTCTCACCGGCAACGGGCTATTTGCCTTCTTCGATGCG
Source organism: Pseudomonas sp. SDI (assembly GCF_003105155.1). Taxonomy (GTDB): domain Bacteria; phylum Pseudomonadota; class Gammaproteobacteria; order Pseudomonadales; family Pseudomonadaceae; genus Aquipseudomonas. The sequence goes on from NZ_QETK01000008.1 coordinate 68,354, forward strand.
CCGTGGACGCCGATCTATCTGTTCGTCGCTTACCTGATTCACCCCTTGCTGGGGATTGTCACCCTGTGCGGTTCGCTGATTCTCGTGGCGCTCACTTGGCTCACCGAAATCGCCACCCAAAAGCCCTTGGGCGAGGCCGGCCTGGCCGCGCAAACCTCCGCTACATTTGCCAACAACAACCTGCGCAACGCCGAAGTCATAGAAGCCATGGGCATGTTGCCGGCGATCACCCTGCGTTGGTTTGGCAGCCATCTGCGTATCCTGGAAAGGCAAACCCTTGCCTCCGACCGGGCGGCCTACATCAGTGGCCTGGGGCGTTTCGTGAGAATCACTCTGCAATCGCTGATCCTCGGCACTGGCGCGCTGCTGGCGATCGAAGGCTCAATCACCCCCGGCATGATGATCGCCTGCTCGATCCTCAGTGGTCGTGCGCTGGCACCGGTGGAACAACTGATCGGCGCCTGGAAACAGTTGTTGACCAGCCGTCGTGCCTGGTCGCGCCTCAACAATCTGCTGCAAGAATTCCCGCCCCGCGCCGATGCGATGAAGCTACCAAGGCCCTTGGGCATGCTCACAGTCGAGCATCTGCACGCCGGGGCGCCGGGCATGAGCCAACCCATCATTCGTGGCCCGCACTTCAACCTTTCCCCAGGCGAATCCTTGGGCATCATCGGCCCCTCCGCGTCGGGAAAATCGACCCTGGCGCGTTTGCTGGTGGGCATCTGGCCAGCGCAAAGCGGCAAGGTGCGTCTGGATGGCGTCGACGTTTACCTGTGGAACAAGGAAGAGCTCGGCCCCTGGGTCGGTTACCTGCCTCAAGACGTGGAATTGTTCGAAGGCAGCATCGCCGACAACATCGCCCGCTTCGGCGTGGTCGACAGTGACGCGGTGATCGTCGCCGCCAAGCGTGCCGGTGTGCACGACATGATCCTGCACTTTACCCACGGTTACGACACCACCTTGGATGTGGACGGCAACCCGCTGTCCGGCGGACAAAGGCAGCGCATCGGCCTGGCTCGTGCGCTGTACGGCGAGCCGGCGATTATCGTCTTGGATGAGCCGAACGCCAACCTCGACGACGCCGGGGAAAAAGCCCTGATCGAGGTTCTTGAAGATCTGAAGATTCGGGGCTGCACCACGGTGCTGATCTCCCATCGCCCGAGCATCCTTGGCACCGTCGACAAAGTTCTGATGCTGCGAGAAGGCAGCACCCAGCTGTTCGGCCCTCGAGAGGAAGTGTTTGCTGCGCTGCGCCAGACCAGCGTGCTGCCGATCGTGGGCGCCCCCACCCTTTCAGCCGTTCGCGGGAGAGAATAAATGGGCGCGTTGAGTGTCGATCCACGTGACCAAGAACAGCTGCGTGCGGTAACCAACATCGATATCGATGACCACCGTCCAGTGCGTTGGGGAGTGTTGCTGGTAATCCTTGGGTTTGGCGGGTTTCTGCTGTGGTCGTGGCTGGCACCTCTGGACGCCGGGATCGTTGCCACCGCGACCGTCAAAGTCACCAGCAACCGCAAGATCATCCAGCACCTCACCGGTGGCAGTGTCGAGGCGATCCTGGTACGTGAAGGCGACAACGTCAGCAAAGACCAGGAACTGGTGCGGCTCGACGCTACCCAGGCGCTCTCGGAGCAAGGGGTGGTGAGCGCGCAGTTCATCGCCACCATGACCATGGAAAACCGCTTGGAAGCCGAGCGCGACGGCTTGCCTGACGTGGTGTTCGACGCTGCAATGTTGCAGCGCTTTGCGGGCAACGAACACTTGAACAACGCCATCAACCTGCAACGCCATCTGTTCGCCACGCGCCGCACCAGCCTTCAGGGCGAGGTTGGCATTCTGCGTGAGTCGCTTGTTTCCGCCGAAGCGCAGATCAGAGGCTTGCAACACATCTATGGCGCCCGCTCGGCGCAGATCGGCTTTCTCAATCAGGAGCTGGTCGGGGTGCGCCAACTGGCGGCCGAAGGCTATGTTCCGCGCAACCGGATGCTCGAACTCGAACGCACAGGTTCGGACCTCAATGCCTCCCAGGCCGATAACCTCAACAACATCGCTCGCGCCAAGGGGCAGGTGGCTGACATCAAGTTGCGCATCCTTCAGCGCGAATTCGACTATCGTAAGGAAGTGCAGTCAATGCTCGCTGATGTGCAAAAGGAAAACAGCGCCCTCACCGACCGTCTGCAAGCCCTGGATTACCAGGTGCGGCATACGGTGATCCGCTCACCGATCGACGGCATGGTCCAGGGCTTAAGCGTATCGACCATCGGTGGCGTGATCGCCCCCGGCTTCAAGATTATGGAAATTGTGCCAGCCCATGAGCCGCTGCAAATCGACGCCATGATCCCAGTACAGGCCATCGACCGCATGACGTCGGGCTTGCCGGTGGTCATCTCGTTCCCGGCCTTCAACCATGTGCAAACGCCGAACATCCCGGGCAAGGTGCTGACCATCTCCGCTGACCGGTTGCTGAACGAAGAAAACAAGCAGCCGTTTTACCTGGCACAGATCGAAGTGACACCGGCCGGGATGGCCATGCTGGGCAGCAATCACATCCGCGCAGGCATGCCCGCCTCGGTCACAATCAAGACCGGTGAACGCAACATGCTCAGTTACCTGTTGAAGCCGCTGCTCGATCGCGTCAATAGTGCGTTTAAGGAGCAATGACATGAACGGCGTCCGGCTACTCATGGCCGTTGTGGCCTGCGCAGCATCGTCGGCTCAGGCGCTGGACCTGCGCGAAGCCTGGAATCTGATGCAGATCCAGGGCCCGACTTACCTGTCCGCCGGGCACGAACGAGATGCCGCATTGGAAAATCGCGCCATCGGCCATTCTGGAATGCTGCCAAAAATCGGCATTACCGCCTTTGACAACCACATCAACGGCACGCAAAAGCAGCCGGACTTTTACGGCAGCCGCCACACCAACGACCTCAACTACAACTCTCGGGGCGCGACCCTGCAACTGCGCCAGCCGCTCTTCAACAAACAGAAAATGGCCGAGTATCGCCAGGGCGAGTACCAAGCCGAGTACGGCGTCGCGGTGTTCGATGGCAAGGCGCAAGACGCGGCGGTGAAACTAGCAGGACGTTACTTCGACGTGTTGCTGGCCCACGAAACCGTAGAGCTGTCGATGGCCAAGCTCAAATCCTTCAACGAGCAAGTGGCCTCGACGCAGCGTCGCAAAGACCTGGGCGACGGCACCATCACTGACGTTAACGAGGCCGTGGCCCGGCGAGATCTGGCCCAAGCCGAACTGATCGAGTCCCAGGACAATGTCACTGTGGCACGACGCCTGTTGCAGGAATACCTTGGCCAGCCACCCGAAGAGCTGGCCACCTTGCAGGACAGCTTCCCGACCCCACCCCTGCAACCGGACAACTTGCACGAATGGATCATCCGCGCTGGCACTGACAGCCCTTCGATCCGCGCCCGGCGCTTGAACGTCAATACCGCAGACGAAGAAGTCGCCAAGGCCAAGGCCGGGCATTGGCCAACCGTCGATCTGGTGGTGGGTTACACTGTCGCCGACAGCGAAACGCTGTCTACCCAAAACCAGCGCAACCGCTATACCTCGGCCGGGCTTGAGATGAATATTCCGCTCTACAGCGGCGGCTACGTCAGCGCCCGCGCCCGGCAAAGCGTGGCCACTCGGGATCAGGCCGAAGAGGACTTGAACGCCACCCGAGAAGAAATCATCTCGGCCACCACCCGCGAATTTCGCGGCGTGCAAAGCGGTGAAGCGCGTATTCGTGCCTTGGAAAAAGCGGTCAAATCCAGCGAGCGCGCGCTGGACTCCTCGAAAAAAGGTTTCCTTGCCGGCAGTAGCACCAACGTCGACATCCTCAATGCCCAGGAGCAGTTCTACACCGCCCGCCGCGACCTGTTCGAAGCCAAGTTGCGTTACCTGCTGGCCAAACTGAGGCTGTCGGCCAACGTCGGTGCGCTGGGGGACGATGACATCGCCAGTGCCAACGCCTATCTAGGGCCGAAGTTGGCGTTTTGAGCCCCAGGCCCCGGAGGCGCGGCGAGAACCAGGAGCACAAAGAGCACGAGCCGCAATCAGGTGAATAGACCCGCAATTCAGCACCGTCGAGTGCATGTTAATCGTCAGGTATTGCTGACGGAGCCCACAACTTTTGGCCTGACACGCGTTTCTGCAAAGCCAGTTGGAATGACCGAAGCCCAAGCCCAAAAATCACCAGCATCACCAGCAACACCGCTCAGAAGTCGTACCGCCCAGTCACCCCCAACGTCCGCGGCGTGCCAAGCACGCCGGTATAGGCGCCATTGGGCGAATTCCACAGCGTCGTGTAGTAGGTCTTGTCAAACGCGTTGCGCAACCACAACGACACATCCCACTGCCCATCCCGCAGGTCACCGCGCACCCCGGTGGACAGATTGACCAACGCATAACTCGGCATCTGCGCAAAACTCGAATCATCCACCGTCCCCACTGCCTGCGAGCGGAACGCATAGCTGGCGTTCACATACGGCCGCAGTTGCCCGACATCCCACTCGTAGGTGCCATTGCCGTTGAAGATCCACTTCGACGCCCCCACCACCGCACGCCCGCTCAAGTCACAGGAAGCCGGCGCCCCTGGCCGCAAGGCCACTTCCGCCGGGCAGGGCGCATCCGGGTAGCGCATGTAGCGCACATCGTTGTAGGAGCCGTTGAAGTTCAACGTCAGCCCGCGTGCCGGCAGCACGGTCGCCTCGAATTCCAGCCCACGGCTGCGCACCGAACCGGCGTTGGTCAGGTAGCTGGTCAGGTTGGCATCGTCGTAGGCATTGGTCTGGTAACCATGCACCACGGTCCAGAACAGGTTGGCGTTAAGCAGCAGCCGCTGGTCGAGCAGGCTGCTCTTGATCCCCAGTTCCACATCGTTGGCCCGTTCGCTACCGATCAGCAACGAGTCCGCCCCCGCCACCGGCGCACTGGCGACACTCAGGTTGACCCCGCCCGACTTCTCGCCGTGGGACAACGAGCCATAGCCCATCACCTGGTCGTTGAAGCGATAGGCCAGGCTCAGTAACGCCGACGGGCTGAAGCTGTAAACACTGAGCTCGCCAGAGTCGTAAGCACCCAGCCGCCCTGCCCGCACCGCCGCCGCCGCGCCACTCACCGCAGCGCCGCCCACCGGCGCAGCGCGTCCCACCCGCGCCTGTTTCACCTCATAGCTGCCACGCACGCCAGCGGTGAAATCCAGGCGCGGCGTAAGGTGCCAGGTACCTTGGGCGAACAGCGCATAGCTGTCGGTGTCGATGTGCCCCTCGCCCAGGCTGTAGACGTTGTTCAGCGCGCCCTGCGGCGTGCCGTTCCAGGTATCGGCCAGCGGCCCATAGTCGGTAAAGACCTGGTTGCGCATCTCCTGCCGGAAGTAATACGCGCCGAGGACATAGTCGAAGCGCTCGCCCAACGGCGAAGCCAGACGCAACTCCTGGGAATACTGTTGGTCGCGCGCCGACTGGCCGACGTTGTACATCACCGGCACATTCAGTTCGTCGTCGTTACGCGGGGTGAAATCCCACCAACGATAGGCACTGATCGAGGTCAGGGTGAAATCGTTGGGCAAGGTCCAGTTCGCTTCCAACGAGGTCCCGCCCTGGAACACTTTGACGCTCTGCTCGGCATCCAGATTGACCCGCCGGCCGTTGGCCAGCGTCGCGCCGACCGCCGCCGCGCGCTGCTCGTAGCGGTTGACACCGTTGATGGTCGGCCCGGTGCTGAACAGCGAGCGGGTTCCGGTACTGGCGTCCTCTTCGTTGTAGTCGCCGATCCAGCGCAGGTTGAAGGCCTCGTGGGGCTTGAACAACAACTGCGCGCGCAACCCCTGCCGCGTGCCACTGCCCAGCGTGTGGCCGTCGTACTGGTTCTCGACGTAGCCGTTCTCGCGGGTGCGATATGCCGAGAAACGCCCGGCCAGTTGCTCGCTGAGCGGCCCGCCGACGCTAGCGTGGGTCTGCACGTAGCCGTCCTCGCCAAACGACTGCGCCACGCTGCCTTCGGGGCTGAAGCTCGGCCCTCGGGTGCTGATGTTCAGCACCCCGGCCGTGGTGTTCTTGCCGAACAGCGTGCCCTGCGGTCCGCGCAGCAGTTCCAGCTGTTCGATGTCGAGCAGATCGAACACCGCCATCCCAGGTCGCCCGAGGTAGACGTTGTCCAGATAAATGCCGGCGCTGCCTTCGAGGCCATCGCTGGCCGGGTTGTTGCCCAGGCCGCGAATGCTCAGGCTGGACTGGCGCGCATGCATGAAAGCGACGTTGACGCTGGGCATCGCCTGCTGCAGATCCTGCAGCCGGTACAGGCGCTGATTTTCCAGGGTCTGCGCCGACAGTACGGTCATCGCCGTGGGCACCGTCTGCGCATCTTCGCTGCGCCGGCGGGCATTCACCGTGACGGTTTGCAGGGTCTGCTCATCGGCGCTGACGCCGGCGCTGGCGACCGCTGTCGCCGCCACGCCGGGCATGCAGGCCAGGGCCAGCAGGCTGGGCAGCAAGGTAGGCAAGATAGACGCGCAGCGCTGCCGGGGAAGTGGCATGTTCATCAAAAACTCCTGTGACGCGTGAACCCCTCGCTGCGCGTGGTCTGCGTAAGCGTGATCCTTTGCTTGGTTAGGGAAAGGTGCCGACGATCAGTCGCGCAGCCACGGAATGTCCCGCGCCTGGTAACGGTGCGCGCGGAAGATCGCGTTGTTCTCGCCCGGCAGGTAAGCCCGCGAAGCGGCGTCCGGGTAAGCGGCAAAGTGCGGGTTGATGTACTCCCAGACCACCTCGCCAGCACGGGTGACTTCGAACAGCCGGCCGAAGTTGGCTTCGGTGATCAGCGTGTTGCCGTTATGCAGGCGCTGCGCACCGCCCATGAACGGGCTGAAGAAGGCGTAGCCGGGGCTGTCGGCATACTGCCATTCGATACGCTGGGCCAGCGGGTCGACTTCGATCACCCGCGAGAACGGCATCGCGACGTGTGGCCGCGAAATGCCGTTGTCGAACACCAGGATGCGTCCATCTTCAAGCTCGCTCGGGCAATGCTGCTGGGCGACGATGTCGTGGCCCAGGCGCCAGAGTACACGGTCGCTGGCCTTGTCCACGGCGATCACCGACGACACGCTGCGCATGCTGAGGATCACCTTGCCGTCGCGACCGGGGGTCACCGCGTTGGTCATCGGCCAGTGGTAACGCTCGAAGCAGGCATGCAGCGGGTAGTCTTCCGGGGCCAGGTGCTCCCAACTGCGCCATTGCCAGACCAGTTGGCCGGCACGGTCGACTTCCTTGACCACATCGCCATAGATCACCCCGCCCTTCGCCTCGCTCCCAGGGATACCACCCTGCACACGGCGGGCAATCGCCTCCGGCAGCGGCTCGACGGTGGTGTACAGCAGGTTGCCGTTGTCCAGCCATTGGGCGTCGTGATGATGCAACAGGTCGGTGTGTTCCCAGACGACCTCGCCTTGCGGGGTGACTTCGCTGAACGCGCCGCCGTGCCACACCGACCAGCCCGGAAACAGCTCCGGCGAATCCGCGTGGTTGCCGTTATAGCCGAGGTTGCCGTTGGCCAGGATCACCGCGTCGCGGCCGGGGCGCTGTGGCAGTTTCCATTGGTGCACCGGTTCGCCGCGCAGGTTGATCAGGAACACCTTGCCGTCGGCGGTTTGCGGGGCGAACAGGGTGTAGCCGCCAGCGGAGCGCTCGGCGTCGACGGCGATCAAGCCGCTGGCGTGGCGTCTAAGGGTGGTGGAATCAAGTGCAGGCATGACATTTCTCCGGGTGAGCGCCGCCCTGCCGGCAACTGCGGCATGACGGTCGGGCAAGGGATCAGGGCTGTTGTGGCAGGAGCGTGTTGAAGCGGTCGTCGAAGGCCTCGGCAACCTGCAGCGGGCGCGGAATCAACCGGGCCTGGGCAAAACGGTCGGCCAGGCGCTGTTGCAGGGCGATGACCCGGGCATCCACTGGCACGTACTGCACGTGCTGCCGGGCGAGCATATCCTTAACCAGCGGCAGCGGCAGGCGCGTGACCTGCGCCAGGTGCGCGGCCCAGGGTTCGGGGTTCGCCGTGGCCCAGGCCTGGGCACGCGCCAGGCGCTGGATGAAGTCGCCGAGCAGCGCGGCTTTTTCCGGATCGTTCAGCGCAGCGAGGCTGGCGACGGTGAAATTCAGCCCGGTTTCCGCCCAGCGGCTGCCGTCGAGCAGGGTTTGCGCGCCGCGGGCGGTGGCCTGACCGACAAACGGCGACCACACCGCCCAGCCATCAAGCTTGCCACTGGCGAAGGCGTTCTGCGCATCCACCGGGCTCGCGTAAACGATGCTGACCTCACTGGGTTCGAGCCCGGCTTCGGCCAGCGCCGCCAGCAGCAGGTAGTGCCCGCTGGTGCCCTTGGCCACGGCGAGGCGCTTGCCCTTGAGGTCGGCCAGCTGACGAATCGTCGAGCCCGGCTGCACCAGCAGCGCATTGTTGTTCTGCGCGCCTTCGGCAGCCGCCACCACCCGCACCTCGAAACCACCGGCCTGGGCAAACACGGGGGGCGCGTTGCCGACCACACCGATATCAATGGCCGCCGCGTTCAGCGCCTCCATCAGCGCGGTACCGGCAGTAAACGGATGCCAGTCGAGGCGATAGGCCAGGCCCTGGTCTTGCCGCGAGGCGTGTAGCAGGGCCTGGATCAGGCCGCTCTGATCGCCCACGTCGAGTTCCGGCGTAGCGCCGGCCCAGGCCTGCAGGGCGCCGAACAGGCTGACGACGCACAGCAGGCGTGCAAGGCGCTTGGCAGGGACAGACTTTCTAGGCATCGTCTTGGCTCTTGAATCGGAAAGTGCCCCCAGTATGTCGACGCCGCCTGCCCGTCACCATGTCAAACACCCCTCCTTTTCTGCCACGTCGGGACCACGCACGGTGCTGGTCTTGGCGTTTCCCGGTGCCCTGCTGCTCAACGCGGCCGGCCCGCTGGAGGTGTTCGCCGCAGCACCGCGGGTGCTCGGCGGGGCATTGGCGCAGCAGCCGCCGTATCGCATCGTGCTGGCCTCGCCGCTAGGCGGCGAGATCGAAACGATTTCCGGGATCGGGGTGAACACCCGGGCGCTGCACGAACTGGAACAGGAAAACCTCGACACCCTGATCGTGATCGGCGGGCCGGGGGTGTCGCAGTTGGAGAGCGACCCGCAGGTGAAAGCCTGGTTGCAGCGCCGCGCACCGCGCGCGCGGCGGCTCTGTTCGATCGGCACCGGCGCATTCGCCCTGGCCGCCGCCGGCCTGCTCGACGGGCGCCGAGTGGTCACCCACTGGCAGTTCGCCGACACCCTGCAGCAAGGCTACCCGGCACTGCGGGTGGAACGCGAGGCGTTGTACCTGCACGAAGACAACCTGTGGACCTGCGGCGGTGCCTCGGCCGGCATCGATCTGGGCCTGGCACTGCTGGAGCAGGACCTCGGCCCGCATGCGGCACTGACCCTGGCCCGCTACTTCACCCTGTTCCTGCGTCGTTCGGCAGAACAGGCCCAGCTCAGCGCACCGCTCAAGGCACAGAGCGACGCCCTGCGCAGCGACCGCGACCAGCGCCTGGTGCGCCTGCATGCGTGGATCGCGGAAAACCTCGACGCCGACCTGCGCGTGGAGCGTCTGGCGGAAAGATTCGGCATGAGCCCGCGACACTTCGCCCGCGCCTACGCCGCCGCCACCGGCGGCACGCCGGCGCAGACCGTGGAAACCCTGCGTCTGGAGGCGGCCTGCCGCTTGCTGGAGACCAGCCAGGAGCCGATCAAGCGCATTGCCGAAACCACCGGTTTCGGTAACGAAGAGCGCATGCGCCGCAGTTTCCAGCGCCAGCTCGGGAGCAGCCCGCTGGGCTACCGCGCCCAGTCGCGACGGGGCCCGGCAACCGATGCGATGCCGGCTGCAGGACAGACTGGCTACCGCTACGAGGAGCCCCTGTCGATTGCTCTGAATCAACTGGCACAGTGAATCTGATACGGTTTTTTCTGAGATACCTGAATCTGTTTCGAATACAGCTGCAGGCAGACAATGGCGCCCAACTCCGGTACGACCGGACCCATCGATCAGGAGGCCGTATGGCTAAGTTGGCAATTTTCACCTTTGGATTCCTGGCCCTGGCCATCTTGATCGGCCTCGCAGGGACCATCTCTCCGCTGTAACCGGCCCTAGTTGCCCGCGCCTATCTCTTGCATGAAATCGCTCAGGAACTGTTCCAGCCGCCGATGCCGCAGTGCAGCCTGGCGGCTGCCTTCGTGGGTCTGAAAAGTGCTGGCGAGTTTCAGCAGCTTGGTCTGGAAGTGCTCGATGGCGTAACGGTTGTCCTGATAGTCGCGGCCTTGTGCCGTGGGGTTGTCAACGTCGTACAGCGCCGAGCCCATTCGCCCTGCCACGTAGAAACACCGCGCGACGCCGACCATGCCAATGGCGTCGAGCCGGTCGCTGTCCTGCAGAATGCGCGCTTCAAGGGTTTGCGGGGTAACACCGGCAGAAAAGCTATGGTTTTTTACCGCATGGGTCACCGCGTCGATGCGCGCGGCGGGCCAGCCGAGGGCTTCGAGGATCAACGCCGCGCGTTTGGCCGAGAGGCTGGAGGCATGGGCGCGTTGCGGGGAGTTTTTTTCGACGGCGACGCAGTCGTGCAGCAGGGTAGCGGCGAGGAGGATCTCCAGGTCGCCGCCCTCCTCGGCCTGGATCAGGCGCACGTTGCTCCAGACCCGGTGGATATGCGCGAGGTCGTGCGACCCATCGCCGTTGTCGACCGGCAGGTGCGGGAGCAGGCGGTTGGCGAGGGCTTGGTGAGGGCTGAAGTGGGGCATGGAGACTCTCGAAATGATCACAATGACGCCGCGTGTCCTGTAGGAGCGCTTGCCTGCGACCGAGTGCGAAGCGCTCGTAAATCCAGCGCTCGCGATCTGCCTGGCACACTGCATACTGCGCGGCAGGTCGCAGGCAAGCCAGCTCCTACAGCGCGTTGTCCAGCGCTGCCCGCAACGCTGCCGCGTCGGCAAACTCACGCTGCGCAACCAGCTTGCCATCCTCCAGTTGCAACCACAGCACCTTGTCCTCGGCCCCCGGATACCTCGACACCACCTGCCCTTCGCGGTCCAGCACCACCCGGTAGCTGTAATCGCGCATCGCCGGGATCGCAAACAACTTGGCAATCAGCGCCGGCATCTTCTGGATATCGGCAACGAACACCGCATGGCGGGCCTCCAGATAACCCTTGGGCGTATCCGCCAGCGCCGCCTTGACCAGCTTGGCGCCATCCATGTTGCGCGCCACCAGTAGCGTGCGTGTCTGCGCTTGCAGGCTATAGGGCTGATCGTACTGGTCGGACAAGGTCCATGGTGCCAGACGCTCACCGGTCTCCAGCGCCTGGGCAAACAACGGCAGCAAGGCCAGTGTCAGTGCAAAACGATACTTCATTGCGTACTCCCTTCCAGACCCATTTGCCAGAAGTCTGCCTCCAGCCGCGAGGCTTTGGCAAACACTGCCACCAGTTCCTCGAAGCGCTGCTCGGTCATGCTGCGTGCCGCCAGCTCGTCCAGATGCTTGCGCGCTGCCGCCGCAACGGCCTGGTAGCCGGCACCGGCATACTCGCCGATCCACTCGCGATAAGGGTGCTCGGCCAGCGCCTCGACGCCGTGCGGGGTGAGGTTGTTGCCGATCTCGGCGTAGCCGATCACGCACGGCGCCAGCGCCACATGCAACTCCAGCAGGTCGCCGGCGGCACCGCAGTCGAGCACGAAACGGGTGTAGGCCACAGTGGCCTGATGCTCCGGCGCGGCCTCGATGTCCTGTTGTGACAGCCCCCAGCGCGCGCACAGGCGCACATGCAGCTCGGTTTCGTCGAGAATCGCCGCCAGGCCGGCTTGCGCCGCGCGGATGTCCGCCAGGGTGCGGCTCTTGTAAGCGGCCAGCGCCCAGGCGCGGGCGAACTGGATCAGGAACAGGTAATCCTGCACCAGGTACTTGCGAAACGCCGCCTGCGCCAGGCTCCCCTCGCCCATCTGGCGGACGAAGGCATGCTCGACGTAGCTGTTCCAATCGGCTGCCGCAGCGGCTTTCAAACGCTCGAAAATATCCATGGTTCAGCCCTCGATGGCGTAGCAGGCGTCGAAGAACTCGCGCTCCAGGGTTACCGTGCGCAGGAAGAAATCACGGCTCAGCGCCGCTTCGGCAGGGCCGACGCGGTCCAGTTCGGCGCGCAGGAAGCCGACGAAGTCGCGGAAGAACGGGTTGTCGTGCAGGGTAATCCACTCGGCGTAGACAAAGCTCGCCGGCAGCGGTTGTGGCGCCTTGATCGCCCAATCCAGGTACAGCCACTCGGCGACGTTGAGCACCGCCAGGGCGGCGGCGTAGGAACGGGTGGCGGCGGCTTCGCGCATGATCGCCTTGAAGCCGGCGGTGGGCAGCGTGTCGGGCTCGTTGTGGCGCTGTGCCTCGCTGACCCCGAGGGCCTCGAACGCGCGCAGGAAATAGGTGTTCTCTTCCCCCGAGATCATCCCGGCGAAGCGCCCCAGGCGCAGGCGTGCCTCGAAGCTGTCGGCGCTGGCGATGGCGGCGCCGAGCAGGGTCAGGAAGCTGTCGAGAAAGCGATGGTCCTGAACCAGGTAGCGGGCCATGACCGCGTCGGGCACGGCGCCGGCGAACAGCTCGGTGACGAAACGGTGGCCGACAGCCTGCGACCAGTTCGGTTGGTTTTCGCGGCGCAGGGTTTCGGTAAAGCGTTCGGTACTGTCAGACATGAAGCGACCTCATGGTGAGGCCGGCAAAAAGGCAGGCGCTAATCCCATCCCTTCGCCGGCATGATCCGGATCAGGTTCGAAGGGTCACCGCGCTGCGCGTGCGAGCGGTTTCTCAGCCCTTTGCCGGGCTCCCCTTGGTGGCGGGAATCTATACAGGATGTGAGGGGGGCTTGTCACGTTTTGTAGGGCCGGCGCTCTGTGAGAGCCGGCCCTTTTTGTCCGAGCGCCCACAGAGCCCCCACCTAGGCCAGGTCAGCCACTAAACGCATTGATAAACCAGGTGATCAACGGCAACGCGACGATATCGATCAACACCGCGCCACACAGCGGCACGATGATGAACGCCTTGTAGGAAAACACCTTGTAGTGCTCACAAATCGCGCCCATGTTCGCCACCGCGTTCGGCGTCGCGCCCAGGCCATGGCCCATATAGCCGGCGCACAGCACCGCCGCGTCGTAGTTGCCGCCAAACAGACGGAACAGCACGAACACGCAGAGCAGCACCATGATCAACACCTGCACCAGCAGAATCACCAGCAACGGCAGGCCGAGCTGTTCCAGTTCCCAGAACTTCAGGCTCATCATCGCCATGGTCAGGAACATCCCCAGGCTGATATCGCCCAGCGTCCCCACCGCGTTGTCCGGCAACGCCAGCAGGCGCGCCCGGTCGTTGAGGTTACGCAGCACGATGGCCACGAACATCGCCCCGACGTATACCGGCAACACGATGCCCAGGTGCTCCTTGAGCGCATCGCCGATCCAGAAGCCCAGCACCATGATCACCAGCACGCAGGTCAGCAGGCGCAGCCAGACTCCGGCATCGACCGGCACGGCCGGCGCTTCGCTGGCCTGGGCCAGGGCCTGCAACTCACCGACCTGCTCGGCCTGCACCACCAGTTTCTTGCGATCGATCAGGAAACGCGCCAACGGGCTCCCCAGCAAGCCGCCGGCCACCATGCCGAAGGTCGCCGACGCCAAGGCCGCGGTGGTCGCACCCTGGGTGCCCAGGCTTTCGGCAATCGGCCCGAACGCAGCAGCGGCGCCAAACCCGCCTTCCAGCGACACGGCACCGGCCATGATCCCCAGCAGCGGGTCGATGCCCAACGCCTTGGCCGCCGCCACGCCGACCACGTTCTGCAACAAGGCCAGGCCCCAGCAGGCGCCGAGGTAGACGAACAGGATCTTACCGCCCTGGCGCAGCAGGCCAAGGCTGCCGCCGAGGCCGACGGTGGTGAAGAACATCACCATCAGCGGGGTTTGCATGGCGGTGTCGAGTTTCACGTCCAGCCACTGCTGGTCGCGCAGCAGCCATACCGCCAGGGCGAAGCCGAAACCGCCAATCACCGGCGCCGGCACACACAGCTGGCGCAGCCAGTGACTGTGCTTCTTCAATTGCGCCCCCATCGCCAATAGCAACAAGGCCAGGGCAACGGTGGTCAGTGCATCCAGGTGCAGGGTCAGCATGGGTAAATACTCTTCTTTTTATAGTGATCGGGGATTGGCGAGCTCAGTCGACCAGGCTGGCCAGCAGCCGGGCGCCGATACGCGCGGTGCGGTTGTCCTGGTCCAGGCTCGGGTTGAGTTCGGCGACGTCGGCCATCCGCAGCTTGCCGCTGGCCCGCGCACGGCGGGCCAGGTGTTCGACCAGCAGCAGGTCGACGCCATGCGCCGACGGCGCGCTGACGCCGGGGGCCTGGGCGGCGGGCAGCACGTCCAGGCACAGGGTCAGGTACAGGTGATCGATGCCGGCGAGGAACGTATCCAGGTAGGCTTCGACGTCCGGCATCTGCCACGGCTGCATCTGCCGGTCGAGCAGATAGCGCACGTTGAGCTGCGCGGCCTGCTCGAACAGCGCCTGGGTGTTGTTGAAGCGGCTCACGCCCAGGCAGCAGTAGTCGAACGCCATGTCGGCCTGCTGGCAGTATTCGGCGATCTGCCGGAACGGCGTGCCGGAGCTGCTGCGCTCGGCGTGACGCAAGTCGAAATGCGCGTCGAAGTTCAACACGCCGATGCGCGGCCGCGCTTCATGACGACGCAGGTGCTGGGCCAGGCCGAGGAAACTGGCAAAAGCGATTTCGTGTCCGCCGCCCAGGCCCAGCGGCAGATGGCCGTCGTCAAGCAGTTGGCTGACGCAATCGGCATAGGCCAGTTGGGCGCCTTCCAGGTCGTTGCCGAGGCAGGCGATGTCGCCGGCATCGTACAGCGGCTGTTCGCCGTGCCAGGCCAGGTTGGCCAGCGCCTTGCGCAAGGCCGGCGGGCCCTGGCGGGCGCCGCTGCGGCCCTGATTGCGGACCACGCCTTCATCGCTGGCCAGGCCGAGCAAGGCGACCCCGGCAGGCTGGCCGGCGCGGCTCGGCTGCACCCATTGGTGCCAGCGGCGCGCCGCCAGGCCTTCGCCAGCATCGATGCGGCCCTGCCAGGGCGACACGGCAGTCAAGGTAGTCATATGTACGGCTCCAGATAGATTCAGTCGAGTCGGGCGCTGACGCGCAGGGCCACTTCGCGGGTCCAGCGCATCAGCCGCTCGCGGTTCTGTTCGGCGCGAAATGCCGGGGCCATCAGGCTGATTGCACCGTGCAGGCGATTGCGGCTGTCGAGCACCGGAGCGCTGACGCCCCAGATGCCCTGGTCGATTTCGCTGAGGCTCACCGCGTAGCCTTGCTCGCGGATGCTCAGGAAGCTTTGCCGGTACACCTCGAAGGCGGCGCCATCGACGCCCTGCTCGGCGAGGATCGCCTCGCTGCGGGCTTCGTCCATATGCGCCAGCAGCACCCGCGCCGAAGCGCCGACCCGCAGTGGCTGGGCCAGGCCCTTCTGGTAGCAGCAACGCAGCGGTTGCGGGCTGTCGATCAGCTCGATGCAGATCGCCTGGCCGTTGCTCGGCACCATCAATGCGACGCTTTCCTGGCTGAGGTCGGCCAGGCGCTTGAGTTCGGGTTTGGCCAGGGTCACCAGCACCGCTTCACGGTCGAACTTTTTCGCCAGTTGCAGACAGGCCGGGCCCGGCAGGTAGCGGCCCTGGCCGTTGTCTTCGGCCAGGCCCCAGCGCAGCAGGGTTTTCAGGTGACGGTAGGTGCTGCTCAGCGGCTGCTTGAGGTTCAGCGACAGGTCCTTGGCCGACAAGGCTTCATCGGCCTGGCCAAGGGCCACGAGGATCTGTAACAAGCGGTCGGTAGGCGTGTTGTAGTTCATTGGGCGCTCTCCTTGAGGACAAGGGTGCACACGCTTTCCCAATTAGTGAAATGAGATTCCTATTGAGTGGGAATTGCCTGACGATCTATCGACAGGCGGTGAGGCTGGCTGGGTCAGATTTTTCTAGACCCAGGTCATTGCGCTTTGAGCAGCGCCTGTTCCACCTGCAACGCCTGAGGGTTACTGCCTGCGGGAAATCGTCCTACCCTTGATAGCGCCATAGACTGGGGGCACTCGCGGCACAGGGTCAACCGCCCCGCCGCACATTCGCAAGCAATCAATCGGGAGAGAGCAGCAATGCGAGTACGTGATCTGGGTATTCGACTGGGGTTGGGCAAACCGGGCGAATTCAATGCCATCACTGATGTGCCCGGCGTGCGCGTCGGCCATCACAGCGTGCACCGCGAAAGCACCGAGGCTTCGGTGCACACCGGGGTCACGGTGATCGAACCGCGCGCTGGCGCCGCCCACCTGCAACCGTGCTTTGCCGGGGTGCACGTGCTCAACGGCAACGGCGACGGCACCGGCTTGGAGTGGATTCGCGAAGCCGGGTTGTTGACCACGCCGATTGCCTACACCAACACCCACAGTGTCGGCGTGGTACGCGACGCACTGGTGGCGGCCGAACGTGACCTGGCCAAACACAGTGGCCACACCTACTGGTGCATGCCAACGGTGCTGGAAACCTACGACGGTGTGCTCAGCGACATCTGGGGCCAGCACATCACCGCCGAACATGTACAGGCGGCACTGGCCGCAGCGCAGCCCGGGCCGGTGGCTGAAGGCTGCGTGGGCGGCGGCACCGGGATGATCTGCCATGAGTTCAAGGGCGGCATCGGCACCGCATCGCGGGTGCTCGACGGCGACCAGGGCGGCTGGACCGTGGGCGCCATCGTCCAGGCCAACTATGGTCGGCGCAGTGCCCTGCGGGTGGGCGGCTATCCGGTCGGTCAGGTGCTTGGCGAGTTGCCGTCGCCGTTCGCCGGGCCAGTGAATGTCGGCGAGCCGGGCATGGGTTCGATCGTCGTGACCCTGGCCACCGACGCGCCTTTGCTACCGCATCAATGCACGCGCCTGGCACAACGGGCGAGCGTCGGCCTGGCGCGGGTCGGCGGCGGTACCGAAGACTCCAGCGGCGATATCTTCGTCGCTTTCTCTACCGGCAACAGCACCCTGCCGGCCGCCAACTTCGGGGTGCCGGGGACGCCGACCACGGCCTTGCAGATGGTCAACAACGACTATATTTCGGCGCTGTTCGGCGCGGCTGCCGATGCGGTCGAGGAAGCCATCCTCAATGCCCTGCTCGCCGCCACCGATCTGCACGGCAACGGCCGGCAGGTGCTGGCGCTCAAGCCCGAGCAATTGCTCACAGCCTTGCGCCAGGTGGGCTGGCAGCCGACACCAGCGCACTGAGCGGGTTTTGAGTCGGACGCCTGAAGCTGGTAGCTTCTGCCCTTTTCACGCTATGGGAAGTGCTTCATGCGTCCGCTCGGCCTGCTGGTTTCATCGGTTATGTTTGCTTTCACCCCGCACGCGCTGGCGTCGAACCTCGACGAAGTGGTGCGCGCAGCGGCGATCCGGGTGATGCAGCAACACAACATCCCCGGCCTGGCGGTCGGCGTCACCCTTGAGGGGCAGCAGCATTTCTACAACTTCGGCCAGGCCGACAAAGCCAGCGGCCAGGCGGTGACCAGCGACACCCTGTTCGAGGTCGGTTCGGTCAGCAAGACCCTCACTGCCACGGCGACCGCCTACGCACAGGTAACCGGCAAGCTTGAGCTGGGCGCGCCGGTGGCGCACTACCTGCCGCAATTCAAGGATACGGCCTTCGGTAACCTCAGCGTGCTCAACCTGGCGACCCACACCAGCGGCGGCTTCCCGCTGCAGGTGCCGGACGCAGTCAGCGACGACGCCCAGCTCACCCGCTACCTGCGCCAGTGGCAGCCGGCGCACACACCCGGCAGCTACCGCACCTACGCCAACCCGAGCATTGGCATGATGGCGGTGGTTGCGGCGCAGAGCCTGGGCCAGGCGTTCCGACCGCTGATGGAGCAGCAGGTGTATCCGCAATTGGGGATGAGCAGCACCTATATTCGGGTGCCGCAGACGCAGATGGCGCGCTATGCCTGGGGTTATGACAAAACCGGCGCGGCAGTGCGGGTTGGCCCCGGCGTACTGGCCGATGAAGCGTATGGGATGAAGACCACGGCGCGCGACCTGCTGCGCTTTGTCGAAGTGAACCTGGGGGCACCGGTAGCCAACCAGGCGCTGGCACAAGCGGTGCAACTGACCCATACCGGCTATTTCGACACGGGAAACATGGTCCAGGACCTGGTCTGGGAGCAGTATGCCTACCCGGTCGCGGTGCAGACGCTGGTGGACGGCAATGCCAACACCTGGGCGCTGGAGAGCCACCCGGTACGCGCGCTGACGCCACCGTTGGCGCCGCAGCAGGCGGTGTGGATCAACAAGACCGGGGCCACCAACGGTTTTGGTGCGTATGTGGCGTTTGTGCCGGCGAAACAGATGGGCATCGTGTTGCTGGCCAACAGCAATTACCCGAATGAACAGCGGGTACGCTTGGCGCATGAGATCTTGAGTGCGCTGGCCGACCACTAAGAGCACATCGCGGCCTCGACAAACTCCAGGCGATCCTGGCCAAAGAACATCTCCCCCGCCACGAAGCAGGTCGGCGCACCGAACACCCCGCGCGCCACCGCCTCGGCGGTCGCCGCTTTCAGTGCCTGCTTCACCTCCACATCCGCCACCAGCGCAACAAATTCCTCCGGCGAGAACCCTGCTGCCGCCAACACACTCGCCAGCACCTGCGGATCGCCCAGGTTCTGCTGCTCGACCCAGATGCCGTTGAACAGCGCCTTCAGGTACGCCTCGAAGCGCTGCGGCTGCTTGAGCTGATAGCCCATCGCGCCACGCATCAGGGTCAGGGTATTGATCGGGAAGAACCGGCTGAAATTCAACGGCACGCCATACCGCACGGCATAGCGCTGCAGGTCCACCAGCGAGTAACGCGCCTTGGCCGGCACGGCGGCCGGCGAGGCATTGCCGGTGGCCTGGAACACCCCACCGAGCAGCATCGGCCGCCACTGCAAGGTGGCGCCATGCCGTGCGCAAAGGCTGGGGAGTTGGGTCCAGGCCAGGTAGCTGGCCGGGCTGCCCAGGTCAAAAAAGCATTCGACAGTCGTGCTCATCACTACAGGTTCCTATGTTGTGATTGATCGGTAAGCGGCTTACCAGCGTTCCATCCACGGCCGCAGGTCGAGCTCGAAGGTCCAGGCATCGCGCGGCTGGGCATGCAGGAACCAGTAGTTGTCGGCAATGTGCGCCGGGTCGAGGATGCCGTCCTGGTCCTTGAGTGCATAACGCTCGGGGAAACTGTCGCGGATGAACGCGGTGTCGATGGCGCCATCCACCACCACATGGGCCACATGAATGTTACGCGGGCCCAGTTCGCGCGCCATGCTCTGCGCCAGTGCGCGAATGCCATGCTTGGCCCCGGCGAACGCGGCAAAGCCGGCCGCGCCGCGCAAGCCGGCCGTAGCGCCGGTAAAAAGGAGGGTGCCGCGTTCGCGAGCGACCATCCGCCGGGCCACTGCCTGGCCGGTGAGGAAGCCGGCAAAGCAGGCCATTTCCCAGATCTTGAAATACTTGCGTGCGGTCTCGTCGAGGATGCTGCACGGCACGTTGGCGCCGATGTTGAAGACGAAGGCTTCGATCGGCCCGATCCGCGTCTCGATGTCCTCGACCAGCGCCGTCACCTCGTCTTCCTTGCGCGCGTCGGAGGCAAAGCCATAGGCCTTGCCACCCTCGGCCTCGATCTCATTGATCAGCGGCTGCAGCTTGTCGGCACTGCGCCGCGTCACGCAGGCAATATAGCCCTCGCGAGCAAAACGCTTGGCAATCGCCCCGCCCGTTGCATCCCCGGCACCGACCACCAGCACGACTTTGTTGTTTTGAGTCATAGCGCCGCCCTTTGGTAAACGATCATTTAGTAAACGAACGCTATGCTATGATTTCCCCTTCGTCAAGCCAACGATGCAGAGGACAGCCGGCGTGCGCTACTCCACCACCCACAAGGAACAGACCCGCCAGAAGCTGGTGGAAAGCAGCGGCGCCATCGCCAAGCATGGCGGTTTCTCGGCCACCGGCGTGGCCGGGCTGATGAAGGCCATCGGCTTGACCGGCGGCGCGTTCTACAACCACTTTGCGTCCAAGGACGACCTGTTTACCGAAGTGGTGCGCCATGAGCTGTCGAACAGCCAGATCGGCCTGTGCAGCCGCAGCGGGGTGCTCAGCCGCGAGAAGCTGGAGCGCTGCCTGGACCAGTACCTGAGCATGGCGCACCTGCGTAACCCGGAAAGCGGTTGCGCGATCCCGGCGCTGGGAGCGGAAGTGGCGCGCGCCGCGCAGCCAGTGAAGGAGGAAGCGGAACAGTGGCTGCGCGCCTTGCAGCAGGCCTGGGCCGCTATCCTGGAAGACCCGCAACTGGCCTGGGCGCTGCTCTGTCAGTGCGTGGGGGCCTTGCTCGTCGCGCGGATGCTGGCCCAGGAACAGAGCCAGGAAGAGGTGTTGCAGGCCAGCCGCAGCTTCCTCGCTAAAGCGCTGGAGACATAGTCGGCCGTGATGGCCTCATCGCGGGACGAGTCGGGTCGCCGCATCGCCGCACAGATTCAATGCATGTCGCTGCGGCGATACAGGCTCAGGCCCAATGCCAGCACGGCCAGCATGCCGGCGCAACTGCGGTTGACCCACTGCATCACCCGCGCCGAAAAGCTGCGCATCGCATGCCGGCCGCCGAGGGCATAAATCACCATCATCACGCAGTCCAGCGCGGCGGTGGTGATCGCCAGGATCACGTACTGCTGCACCACCGGCTGGTCTGGGCGGATGAACTGCGGCAGGAACGCCGAGAAAAATAGCAAGCCCTTGGGGTTGGACAAGCCCACCAGCAGCGCCCGCAGGAAGCTCGAACGGCCACTCACCGGCGCCGCCGAGCCGCTGGCCGCGAGGGTCTGGGTCGGCGCGCGCCACAGCACCACCGCGAGGTACAGCAGGTAGGCTGCGCCCACCCATTTCACCAGGCTGAACAGCTGCTCCGAGGCCTGCAACAGGGCGCCCAGCCCGCAGCCGACGGCGGCAATCAGGATCAGGTCGGAGAGCATCGCCCCGGCCATGCCGAAGCCGGCCACGCGCATGCCGTGGCTGGCGCCATTGTTCAGCGCCAGCAACATCGCCGGGCCGGGGGTGATCATCACCGCACTGGCAGCAATCACGTACAGCAAAAAGGTCGAGGCGTCCAAAATGGCGGCTCCTGCAAGCGCAAAGCGTGCAGAATGCCTTGGCCGTCGGGCTTGCTCAAGTGCTGTCGCCGGGTGCCTGGCGACTATTCGTCGCCCGCAGGAGACAAATCCGCCGAATCCCGGTCAAATCGCCTACCCGCTCGACCGAGCCCCGTTAATCGCCTGGAGCCTCATGCCTGTTGTTTCCCTGCCCCGCAGCCTGTTGCTGAGCCTTGCCCTGAACGTGCCCATGCAGGCCTTCGCGGCCTGCCCGAGCGCCCCGAGCCAAGCACCGTGTACCCAGGCAGTCAGCCCCGACCTGGGCAAACTCTTCGAGGACGTCGGCAGGCTGGCCGCCAGTGGCCTGGCCGGTTGGCTGAAACTGTCGCGCGATACTGCCGCAGCGGGCGAGGTACTGCCGATCCCACTGCATATCCGCGCGCAGCTGGAGCCGTTCTACGACTTTCAGGTGCTCGACGCGGCGCGCTACAAGGTCGGCAATGCCGAGCAGATCGATGCGGCCACGGCGATGCTGCAGAATCCGGACGTCAATGCGGTGACACTGGTCGACATCATCGTCTTCCGTTCGGCCGAGGATGCGCAGAACAATGCCGCGTTATGGGCGCACGAGCTCAAGCATGTGCAGCAATATCAGCAATGGGGGATCGAGGAATTCGCCACACGCTACACGCGCGACTATGAAGCGGTCGAGGCCCCCGCCTACGCGATCCAGGCCAAGGTCGCCAAGGCCTTGCAGGTTGCCGGTCACTGAGCGACCGGCTGGCTGGAATACACCGCGCCCGGGGCCCGCGGACGTAGACTGATAGACCTCCCGCATGCGGACTTCCTGAAGGAGTGCAGGCAATGGACGAGGTCAAACTACAGGCGTTCATGGGCCAGCTGGTGAGCGACATGGGCGCGGCGGCCATGTTGGCCAACATCATCCTCGGCGACGAGCTGGGCTTGTACAAGGCCATGGCCGACAGCCAGCCGATCACCCCCGAGGCCCTGGCCGTCAAGACCGGCTGCAATGCCCGGTTGTTACGCGAATGGTTGAGCGCGCAGGCGGCCTCGGGCTATGTCGAACATACGGCCGGCAGCTTCCGCCTGCCGGAAGAGCAGGCCCTGGCGTTGGCCATCGAGGATTCGCCGGTGTATGTGGCCGGCGGTGCCTCGGTGATCGCGGCGCTGTTCCACGACAAGGACAAGCTGGTGGCGGCCATGCGTGGCGATGGCGCACTGGCCTGGGGCGAACATCATCCGTGCATGTTCAGCGGCACCGAACGGTTTTTCCGTCCGGGGTATCGCGCCCATCTGGTCAGCGAGTGGTTGCCGACGCTGGACGGTGTGGTGGAGAAACTGCAGGCCGGGGCCCGGGTGGCGGACATCGGGTGCGGGCACGGCGCCTCGACGGTGATCATGGCCCAGGCATTTGCCGCGTCGCGCTTTGTCGGCTTCGACTATCACGCGCCGTCGGTGGCCATTGCCAATCAGCGCGCCAGGGACGCCGGGGTGGCGGACCGGGTGAGCTTCCAGCAGGGCAGCGCCAAGGACTACCCCGGCACCGATTACGACCTGATCTGCTACTTCGACTGCCTGCACGACATGGGCGACCCGGTGGGCGCCGCGCGGCATGCGCTGGCTTCGCTGAAGAGCGATGGCACGGTGCTACTGGTGGAGCCATTTGCGCATGACACGCTGGAGCAGAACATGACCCCGGTGGGACGCTTGTTCTATGCCGCATCGACGTTTATCTGCACGCCGAACTCGTTGTCACAGGAAGTCGGCCTGGGCCTGGGGGCACAGGCGGGTGAAGGGCGTTTGCGCCAGGTATTCGAAGCGGCTGGGTTCAGCCGCTTCCGTCGGGCCACAGAGACGCCGTTCAACCTGATTCTGGAGGCGCGCAAGTAACTCTGTGTCGGCCTCATCGCGGGACGAGTCGGATCGCCGCATCGCCGCTCCCACAGGAGCACGGCGGGGCATTTCTGTGGGAGCGCGCTGGTCCCGTGATGAGGCCAGCCCGGACGCCAGCAAAACCTCCGCCCCTGACCTACCCTTAAGTCCATGCTCAGCATCGAAAACCTGCACAAGTCCTTCCCCACCGCCCAGGGCCCGCTGCCGGTGTTGCGCGGTATCGACCTGCAATTACCCGCCGCCAGCAGCCTGGCCCTGATGGGCGAGTCCGGCAGTGGCAAAAGTACCCTGCTGCACCTGATCGCCGGCCTTGAACGCCCCGACCAAGGCAGCATCCGTATCGACGGCCAGCCCCTGCACGATCGCCGCGAGCATGAACTGGCGCGCTGGCGTCGCGAGGGCATCGGCCTGGTGTTCCAGCAGTACAACCTGATCAGCAGCCTCGACTGCGCCGCCAACCTGACCTTCCAGGCGCGCCTAGCCAAGCGTCACGACCCGCTCTGGAGTGCCTACCTCGCCGAGCGCCTGGGCCTCGACACACTGCTGCAACGCTTTCCCGAACAACTCTCCGGCGGCCAGCAGCAACGCCTGGCCATCGCCCGCGCCCTTGCCGCGCGCCCGGCCCTGGTGCTTGCCGACGAACCCACCGGCAGCCTCGATGAAAGCAGCAGCGAAACCGTGCTGGAACTGCTGCTGGAACTGGTCGGCGAAGCCGGCAGCAGCCTGCTGATGGTGACCCACAGCGCCCACCTCGCCTCGCGCCTGAACCGGCGGCTGAACCTGCACCTCGGCCAGGTGCAAGGCTGATGCTGCGCTTGTGCCTCACGGCCCTGCTCGGCCACTGGCGCCGCCACCCGCTGCAATGCAGCAGCATCCTCATCGGACTATGGCTGGCCACCGCGCTATGGACCGGGGTCCAGGCCCTCAACCAGCAGGCCCGCGCCGACTACGCGCGGGCCAACGCACTGCTCGCCGGCAGCGCACACAGCCAATTGCTGCCGCGCCAGGGCGAACGCATCGATCAGGCCGCGTTCGTCCAGCTGCGCCGCGCCGGCTGGCCGGTGTCGCCGCTGCTCGAAGGGCCCCTGCACTTTGCCGGCGCACAACCGCTCAGCGTGCGCCTGCTTGGCATCGAGCCGCTAAGTCTGCCGCAGGACAGTGCCATTGCCGGGCAGCCCGCCAACACCCTCGACCTCGCCGGCTTTATCGGCCCGCCAGGCCAAGCCTGGATCGCCGCCGACACTCTGCAACGGCTGGGGCTCAAGGCCGGCGATCAACCGCTCAGCGGCGACGGCCTGCGCCTGCCACCGTTGCAGGTACACGGGCAGCTCGCACCGGGGGTGATCGTGGTCGATATCGGTCAGGCCCAGCGCCTGTTGCAGGCACCGGGGCAACTGTCGCGGCTGCTGCTGCCCAGCGACTTCGCTGTCAACGCCGCGGTGCTGCCGGCCAACCTCGGCAACCGCCTGCAAGTGCACACGGCCGACGATGGCGACGACCTGCAGCGGCTTACCGCCAGCTTCCACCTGAACCTCACGGCGCTGGGGGTGCTGGCGTTTCTGGTCGGGCTGTTCATCGTCCACGCGGCCATCGGCCTGGCGCTTGAGCAGCGCCGTGGCTTGCTGCGCACGCTGCGCGCTTGCGGTGTGAGCCTGCGCGGGCTGATCGTGGCGCTGGCGCTGGAGCTCGGGCTGTTCGCCTTGCTTGCCGGGATCGCCGGTGTGGCCTGCGGCTATCTGCTCGCCAGCCTGCTGCTCGGCGATGTCGCCGCCAGCCTGCGCGGGCTGTATGGCGCCCAGGTGGCGGGCAGCCTGAACCTACCGGCGCACTGGTGGCTGAGCGGGCTCGGCATCAGCCTGCTCGGTGCCCTGCTGGCCGGTGCCAGCAGCCTGCTGCGCGCGGCCCAACTGCCACTGCTGGCGCTCGCCCAGCCGCAGGCCTGGCGCCTGGCACAGGCTTTCTGGTTGCGCCGACAGGCCGTGCTGGCGCTGCTGCTGGTGGTGCTTGCCGCAACGTGCTGGCGCTGGGGCGACAACCTGCCCAGCGCGTTTGCGCTACTGGCCAGTGTGCTGCTCGCCGCCGCCCTGCTTCTGCCGGCGCTGCTCGACGGCACATTGGCGTTGCTCAGCAGCGTATGCCGCAGCCCGCTCAGCCAGTGGTTCATCGCCGACAGTCGCCAGCAACTGCCAGCCTTGAGCCTGGCACTGATGGCGCTGCTGCTGGCATTGGCCGCGAGTGTCGGGGTCGGCAGCATGACCGAGGGCTTTCGCCAGACCTTTCTCGGCTGGCTCGAACAACGCCTGGCCGCCGAGCTCTACCTCAACCCGCGCGATACCCGCCAGGCCCTGGCCATCGAGCGCTGGCTGCAGCAACAGCCGGTTGTCGAGGCGGTCAGCGCACAGTGGCGCGTAGCGCTGCGCGTGCAGGGCCTGCCGGTGCAGGCGCAGGGGGTGCCCGAGTCGCACGCCTATCGCCAGCACTGGCCGCTGCTCGAACAACAGCCGCAGGCCTGGGAGCGGCTGGCCGCCGGCAACGGGGTGATGCTCAGCGAACAGTTGGCGCGGCGCCTGCACCTGGCGCTAGGCCAGCGCCTGGCCCTGCCGGTCGCTGGCGCGCCGGCCCTGACCGTGGTGGCGCTGTACGCCGATTACGGTAACCCCAGGGGCCATCTGCTGCTCAGCGAGGACTGGCTGCGCCAGCATTGGCCGGCGGCTACGCTGGATGCCTTGAACGTGCGCATGGCCGCCAGCCAGGTGCCGGCGCTCAAGGTGCAACTGGAACAACGCTTTCGGCTGGACGCTACGCAGATGGTCGACCAGGGCACGCTCAAGCGTTGGTCGCTGGAGGTTTTTGAACGCACCTTTGCCGCCACCGCCGCGCTCAACAGCCTGACCCTCGGCGTGGCTGGCGTCGCCCTGTTCATCAGCTTGCTGACCCTGGGACAAAGCCGCCTCGGGCAACTGGCGCCGCTGTGGGCGCTGGGCGTGGCGCGCCGGCAACTGGGCTGGCTGTCGCTCGGCCAGACGCTGATGCTCGCCGGGCTCACCGTGCTGCTGGCGATGCCGCTGGGGCTGCTGCTGGCCTGGTGCCTGGTGGCGGTGGTCAACGTCCAGGCGTTCGGCTGGCGCCTGCCGTTGCATGTGTTCCCGGCGCAACTGCTGCAACTGGGCCTGCTCGGCCTGCTGACCAGCCTCCTCGCCGCCGCCTGGCCGTTATGGCAACTGGCACGGCGTCAACCCGCCGAGTTGCTGAGGCAGTTTGCCGATGAACGCTAGCGCCTGCCTCGCCGCCCTTGCCCTGCTGCTCGCCGGGTGTGACCAGGCGCCTGCCCCGGCCCAAGGTTTCGCCGGCCTCGGCGAGGACGCCAGCACCTTCGCCCAGGTCGAACGTGGCCGCGCGCTGCAATTTCCTGCCGATCATGCTGCACATGCCGGGTACCGCATCGAATGGTGGTACGTGACGGCCAACCTGAAGGATGCCGAGGGCCGCGACTGGGGCGCGCAATGGACACTGTTCCGCTCAGCGCTACGCCCCGGCGCCGACCAACCGGGCTGGGCCAGCCCGAACCTGTGGCTCGGGCATGCCGCGCTCAGTGGGCCCTACGGCCATCAGTTCAGCGAAACCCAGGCCCGCGGCGGCATCGGCCAGGCCGGCGTGCAGGCCACGCCGTTTCGCGCCTGGATCGACGCCTGGTCGCTGCGTAGCCTGAGCGGCACGGGGCTGGAACACCTGCAGATGCAGGCCGCCGGCAACGACTTCAGCTACCGCCTGCAACTGCGCAGCGAGCAGCCGCTGGTACTGCATGGCGACCACGGCTACAGCGAGAAGTCCGGTCAGGGTCAGGCGTCGTACTACTACAGCCAGCCGTTCTACCAGGTGAGTGGCGAGATCGAGCGCGCCGGGGTGCGCCATCAGGTCAGCGGCCAGGCCTGGCTCGACCGCGAATGGAGCAGCCAACCGCTGGCCGCCGGGCAATCGGGCTGGGACTGGTTTTCCCTGCACCTGGACAGCGGCGCCAAGCTGATGCTGTTTCAGGTGCGGCAGGCGGCAGGCAAACCGTATAAAGCCGGCACCTGGATCGCCGCCGATGGGCAGGTACAGGCGTTGGGCGCCGAGCGCATCACCCTCACTCCGTTAGGCTGGACCCGCCTGAAGGACGGCCGCCGAGTGCCTACCCGCTGGCAGGTTGCGCTGACCCAGCCAGCCGTGCAGATCGAGGTGGAGGCACTGCTGCCGGAGGCCTGGATGGGCACCCGCTTCCCCTACTGGGAAGGCCCGGTGCGGGTGCGCGGCAGCAACGGCGGACAGGGCTATCTGGAAATGACCGGGTACGCGCCCTGAGTCAGTCTTCCAGTGGCTTCGGTGGTTTCGGTGGTGCCGCCGGTTTTGCCGGCTTGGCCGCTTTGCCGTTCTTCTCCGGGGGGGCTTCGGTACTGCCCTGGGCAGCGCTTTGCGCGGCGACGCTGGGCGGTTGGATGGCCTTTTCTTCGGCCGGCAAAGCGTCGACGGCGTCGAAGATCTGCTTCGGCTCCACCGAGCCGTCGTGCTCGATCAGGTGCATCTGACCGTCCTTGCCCACCAGCACCACCTGCGTGCCCTTGCGCGCGCCCAGCTTGAGCTCGCGGATCAGCGCCATGGTGGTCTGCTGTTCGAGGTTCTTGTCTTCACGTTTACCGACCATGCCCGCCACGCTGTACAACACCAGCCCGCGCTCGTCGAACTGGGCTTTGGTGGCCGGGTCCTTGAGGGCTTCCTGCAAGCCGCGCAGCGTCGGATCGGCGGTGCTCGGGGCAATGATGATCAGCGGCCGGGCACGGGCCAGGTCCTGTTCCAGTGGCATTGGATCGGCATTGTTCACAGCGGCATACAGGGGGCCGGTAGCAACCAGCAAGGCGGCGAAGGTCAGTGACCGGACAAGCATGTGCATCTCCTTCTTGTATCGATGCATCAAAGACTACGGATCGATGCGAAAGATCCGACGGGCGAGCCTAAACCACTGTTTCGATTGCCGGGGCAAGACAAAAGTAACTTTCGGTTTCAGTGGCAGCGCCGCGTCTTATCTGGAGGATAGCTGAACTGTGGCAGGCGGTTTTTCTGAGCGGTGCGCTTTACGGGCCTGCAGGAGCTGGCTGGCCTGCTCCTGCAGGTGTCACGTTATCCCCTGTGTGCAGGTAGCGCGCAGGTCTTCGAAGTACGGCTTGTTGCCATCGATCTGGGTCGAGGCACGTGGCAGGTTCGCCGCTTCGCCGCTCGGGGTTTCCACATGCCAATAGCAATGCTTTACCGCGCGGGTGATGGCGACGTAGGCCAGGCGTAGCACTTCGTCCTTCTGCGCCGTGTCGAACGCTTCCGGGTCGCCGCCCCGGCCCAACCCGGCCTGACGGTACACCTGGTTCTTGTACGGCGAACGGGTCAGGTGCTGGCAATCGCCGAGCATGAACACCGCATCGGCCTGCAAGCCCTTGGCACTGTGGTAGGTGAGCTGGCGCAGGCGCCGTTGCCCGGCCGGCAGGCCCTGTTCGTGGTTCACCAGCGGTTGCAGGTGCTCGGCCAGCGCCGCCTTGTCGCTGCCCTTGCGGAACAGCACCATCACCGAATCGCCGCGCCGGTAATGCTCCATCACCTGCTCGGCGAGGATCGCCTCGTCGCGCGTCTGCACGTTGACCGGCAGCGGCGCCTCGGCCGCCGGGCCACAGGCGCGGGCCTTTTTGCCGCTGATGGCCGGCGCTGGCTTCACGATATGCTCGGCGGCATCGATGATGTACTGATGGCTGCGGTAGTTGTCGGTGAGCATGACTCTGGTGTTGGCCGGCGAGACGAACTCCTTGCCGAACTCCATGAAGAACTTCGGCGAGCTGCCGCGCCAGCCATAGATCGACTGCCAGTCGTCGCCCACGCAGAGCAGCGAGGAATGCTGCGCCAGCCGCCCGACATGCAGCGCCGGGCCGCGCCGGCGGATCTCGCGCAGGCAGGCCCGCAGCCACGAGACGATCTGCGGCGAGACGTCCTGGAACTCGTCGATCATCAGGTGCGCCAGCGGCCGCAACAGCGGGTCGGGCAACAGTTGGAGGTTCTCCGGGTTGTTCTCGCCGAACAGGGCGAACATGCGGTTGTAGCTCATGATCGGCGGCGACTGTGCCAGCAGGTGCGCTTCCAGGGCCTTCCAGAACAGGCTCAGGGCCTCGAAGAACTGCGCATCGTGATCGCCGCTGGGGAAACTCATGCGGCTTACCGCGGTGCTCACGTCGAGACCGAGGTTTTCGATAAAGCCGGCGGCGCCGACAAAGGCGTCGAGCAGCGGCGCAGCGGCCAGCTCGCCCTTGACCTTGTAGTCGAAGCCCGGCCCGGCTACCGCGTCGCCCGCCAGCGAGCGGGTCAGGCGCTTGGCTGCCGCATAGTTCTCCAGCCAGATCACTGGCTTGTCGCAGAAGGCCTGGAACAGCGTGCGTTTGATCAGCCACTCGGCCCAGACCGGCAATTTGGCGCCGGGGCGCCGGTACTGCTGGTTTTCCCCCGGATCGAAACCGAGCACCACCCAGGCGTCGAGCTCGGCGATGTAACCATGGAAATGGAAGCGGCTGCCATTGATCTCGACGGTTTCCCGGCTCGGCTCGATGCCCTTGATCGGCCAGGCACCCGCGCCGAACCAGAGATCTTCGAGGATGTCGCAGAGCTCTTCATCGCGACTGGCGGACAGCTGGGTCACCGCCATGCGCTTCTGCACGTCCGGGTGGTCGCGGTCCAGCGCCTTGAGCTGCAAGGCTTCGCGACGCAGGCTGGCAATCAGCTCGGCAAAGCGTGGGCTATCGCGCAGCAGGTCGCGATAGCAGAGGTTCAGTTGCTGGCGCTGGGCGTCGTTGATGCGCAGGTCGAACGGATTGCTCTCGGCGTTGGCTTCGGCGCCCAGTGCCAGTTCGCCACCGAGGGTTTCGAACGCCCGCACCTGGCTGAACCCCGGCAGGCTGCGCACCAGCGGCAGAATCCGTGAGTGGAAGGTGCGCACCAGCTCACGCGCCTGCACCGGGCTCAGGCTCAGCTGCCACAGACCGAACACCTGGACCAGGCGGCGGATGAAGTCCTTGCGCGACTCGCGGGTAAAGGTGACCACGGTCATCGCGTCGAGCTCATAACCCAGGTAGTGACGCAGCAGCAGGATGCGCAGCACCAGCGAAGTCGACTTGCCGGCACCGGCCCCGGCGATCACGCAGGTAGACGGGGTGTCGCTGAAGATCATCTTCCACTGCGCGGCGCTGGGCTGGGCGTGGGCCGGCAGGCGCTGGGCAACGTCGGCTTTGAAGCGCTTCTTCAATTCGGCGCTCAGCGGCAGGCGCCAGTCGTCGAACAGGTTGTCGTCGCAACCCGGCACGCCGTGCTGGTCCGGGCGGGTGTCGCGAATCACCAGCACCTGGCGGCCGGCCTCGTAGCCGTCGATACGGCCTTCTTCGTAGCCTTCGCGCAGGCCATCGGCATGTCCGCTGCGCTGGCCGCTGGCATGGCCCTGGAACCAGGAATCGCGATGCTGCGCTTGCAGACGGCTCAAGCCCCGGCCGAGCAGGCGCGCAGCCAGACGCTTGTGCCAGGGCAACTGGGCTGGCGGGTTCAATTCCAGGGACAGCTTGGGACGCTCTTCAGACACACCGACTCCGGGTTGTTCATTAGTCGTCGAGCATGTTCGCTCCATCGCCGACAAATCGCCAGCCGATTGCTTGCAGATCAGTGAATTAGGCGACGAAGCGAAGAAAGCACTACAGATTAAATATCGATTAAACAGATCAATATAAGCCGATATTTACGCTTATTTTCGATTATTACTTGATGGATCATAGCGTCCATCAAAGGCACACAACCTGCCGAGGAGCGTATTCATGCTGCAACTACGACCGTTCAACACGCTTGGTCATGCCAACCATGGCTGGCTCGATGCACACCATCACTTCTCGTTTGCCGAGTATTACGATCCGCGGCGGATGAGCTGGGGCAACCTGCGGGTCTGGAACGACGACCTGATTGCTGCCGGCAGCGGCTTCCCGCCGCACCCGCACCGCGACATGGAAATCATCACCTATGTGCGTGAAGGCGCGATTAGCCACCAGGACAACCTGGGCAACAGCGGCCGTACCGAGGCCGGCGATGTGCAGGTGATGAGCGCGGGCAGCGGCATCACCCACAGCGAGTACAACCTGGAGGCGGTGGATACACGGATTTTCCAGATCTGGATTATGCCGGAGCGTGTCGGTCAGCCACCGTCGTGGGGGACCCGGCCGTTTCCGAAGGGCGAGCGCGGCGAAGGCTTCGTGACCCTGGCCAGTGGCCGTGCGGGCGATGACGACGTGTTGTCGATCCGTACCGATGCGCGGCTGGTGGCGGCGACGCTGCAAGCCGGGGAAACTGCGGAGTATCACCTGGATGAAGGACGCCGGGCTTATCTGGTGCCGGCCAAGGGGCTGATCGAGGTGAACGGGCTGCGCGCCGAAGCACGCGATGGCGTCGCGGTCGAGGCGGAGCGAGTACTCCGGGTGACGGCGGTCGAGGCAAGCGAGGTGGTGCTAGTGGATGTGGCGTGACATAGGCCAGATCACCGGACGAGCTCACGCCCACAGCTGAGGTGTGCACCACCCCCCCCTGTGGGCGCGGCGGTGCGGTGACCCGCCCCGTCCCGCGATGCTGTTGGCGTTAGGCGATCGCCGCGTCCACCAGCTCCTGTGCCTCGGCCACCAGCCGTTGCAGGTGCGCCTCGTCGACAAAGCTCTCGGCGTAGATCTTGTAGATGTCCTCGGTGCCCGACGGCCGCGCGGCGAACCAGCCATTGGCGGTCATCACCTTCAGGCCGCCAATCGCCTGGTCGTTACCCGGCGCATGGCTGAGGATCTGCTCGATCTGCTCGCCCGCCAGTTCCGTCGACTTCACCTGCGCCGGCGCCAGCTTGCCCAGCAGGGCCTTCTGCTGCGGGTTGGCCTTGGCCTCGACCCGCGTCGCAAACGGCTCGCCCAGTGCCGCCGTCAGCTCGTTGTAGGCCTGACTCGGATCCCGCCCGGTACGCGCAGTGATTTCCGCCGCCAGCAGGGCCGGGATCAGCCCGTCCTTGTCGGTGGTCCAGACGCTACCGTCCTTGCGCAGGAACGACGCCCCGGCACTCTCCTCGCCGCCAAAACCCAACGAGCCATCGAACAGGCCATCGGCAAAGAACTTGAAGCCCACCGGCACTTCATACAGACGCCGCCCCAGGCGCGCCGTCACCCGGTCGATCAGGCCGCTGCTGACCACCGTCTTGCCCACCGCAGCATCGGCACGCCACAGCGGACGGTTCTGGAACAGGTAGTCGATGGCCACCGCCAGGTAGTTGTTCGGCGCCAGCAGGCCGCCGGTTGGCGTGACGATGCCGTGCCGGTCGTGGTCCGGGTCGCAGGCGAAGGCCACGTCGAAACGCTCGCGCAAGCCGATCAGGCCCTGCATCGCGTACGGCGAGGACGGGTCCATGCGGATCTGACCATCCCAGTCCACGCACATGAAGCGGAAGGTCGGGTCGACGCTGGTGTTCACCACGTCGAGGTTCAGCCGATAGTGCTCGGCAATCGCCGTCCAGTAGTTCACCCCTGCCCCGCCCAGCGGGTCGACGCCCAGGCGCAGGTTGGCACCGCGGATGGCGTCGAAGTCGATGACGTTCTCCAGGTCGGCGACATAGTGGCTGACATAGTCGTGGCGGTGTGTGGTCGAGGCCTTGAGTGCCTGCTCATGGCTGATGCGCTTGACGCCTTTGAGGCCATCGGCCAGCAGTTCGTTGGCTTTGGCTTCGATCCACTTGGTGACGTGACTGTCGGCCGGGCCGCCATTGGGTGGGTTGTACTTGAAGCCACCGCTCTGCGGCGGGTTGTGCGACGGTGTGATGACAATCCCGTCGGCCAGGCCGCTGCTGCGGCCACGGTTGTAGCAGATGATCGCGTGGGACACGGCCGGGGTCGGGGTGTACTCGTCGTCTTTCGACAGCATCACCTCGACGCCATTGGCCGCCAACACTTCCAGCGCACTGGCCGCTGCCGGGGTGGACAAGGCATGCGTGTCGGCACCGATGAACAGCGGGCCGTCGATACCCTGGGCCTGACGGTACAGGCAGATGGCCTGGCTGATGGCCAGCACATGATGTTCGTTGAAACTCAGGTCGAACGAGCTGCCGCGGTGCCCGGAGGTACCGAAGGCGACGCGCTGGGTGGCGACGCTGGCATCCGGCTGGCCGGTGTAATAGGCGGTCAGCAGTCGTGGAATATCGACGAGTACGGACGCTGGTGCCGGTTTGCCCGCCAAAGGACTGAGCTTCATGCAAAACCTCAAAAAGGATGTTCGGGGTAAATAAAGCCACGAGTTTACTGACAGTTCGGCTACAACGCGATGGCCTTACACGCTCGGCGACGACTATTTGAATTGCGGTGCCCACCAGCCGGGAAACAGGCCCCGCACCTTGGCTTCGGCAAAGCGATCGTCGATCAGCAGCAGCGTGCCACGGTCCTCGCAGCCGCGAATCACCCGGCCGGCGGCCTGCACCACTTTCTGCACGCCTGGATACAGGTAGGTGTAGTCAAAGCCGGCGCTGAACAGCCGGCCCATGCGCTGCTTGAGCTGCTCGTTCACCGGGTTCACCTGCGGCAGCCCGAGCGTCGCCACGAATGCACCGATCAAGCGGGTGCCGGGCAAGTCGACACCCTCGGCAAATGCCCCGCCCAGCACGGCAAAGCCGACCCCGCAACCGTTCTCGACAAAGCGGGCGAGAAAGCCTTCGCGTTGCGCTTCGTCCATCCCCGAGGCCTGCGCCCACTGGGGTATGCCCGGATGCGCCTGGGCAAGCAGTTGCGCCACCTGCTGCAGGTAATCGAAGCTGCTGAAAAACGCCAGGTAGTTACCCGGCGCCTGCTGGTACTGCTCGGCGATCAGCGCCACGATTGGTGCCAACGACGCCTGCCGGTGCTGGTAGCGCGTCGACACATTGCCGATCACCCGCACCTGCAACTGCTCGGCCGCAAACGGCGACGCGACTTCCAGCCAGGCATGATCGGCCGGCATGCCAAGCAGGTCGGCGTAATAGCGCCGCGGGCTGAGTGTTGCCGAAAACAGGATCGCGCTGCGCGCCGCCGCCAGCCGCGGCCCGATCAGCGGCGCCGGCACCACATTGCGCAGGCACAGCGTGGCCAGGCTGCGCCGCCCGCCCCCCTCGCGCTTGCTGATATCGAACAGGAAGTGCTCGTCGAACAGCTCGCTGATGCGCAGGAACTGCAAGGCATTGAAGTAGAACTGCAACAGCTCCGGCTCAATGCTTTCCGGGGTTTGATTGAGCTTGTCCTGGACCAGGCCGACGCAGCGCTGCAAGGCCTTGAGGAATGCCTCGGGCACGCCGTCGACAACCTTGTAGGGGGTGCGCTGCTCCTTGTGCAAGGCGTTCCACTGCCGGTTGAGGGTTTGCAGGGCACTGGCCATGCCGGCCGGGGGCTGCTTGCGCAGCGCCTGCAACTGCCACTGATCGAGGCTGGCGCTGTACATCTGGCGGGCCCGCTCGACCAGGTTGTGCGCCTCGTCCACCAGCACCGCCAGGCGCCATTGGTTGGCCTGTGCCAGGCCGAAAAGCAAGGCGCTCTGGTCGAAATAATAGTTGTAGTCGGCCACCAGCACGTCGACCCAGCGCGTCATCTCCTGCGCCAGGTAATACGGGCAGACCCGATGCGCCAGAGCCACCTCGCGCACGGCATGCCGGTCGAGCAGCGCCACCTGCATCGCGGTTGCGCGCGCCGCCGGCAGGCGATCATAGAAACCCTTCGCCAGCGGGCAGGCATCGCCATGACAGGCGTTACCCGGGTACTCGCAGGCTTTGTCGCGCGCAACCAGTTCCAGGCTGCGCAAGGCCAACGGCGGTTGCCCGTGCATGAGCTGGCGCAGCGCGTCCAGCGCCAGCGCGCGGCCGGGGGTTTTGGCGGTGAGGAACAGGACCTTGTCCAGTTGCTGCGGCAGCATTGCCTTGAGCAGCGGGAACAGCGTGCCTAGGGTTTTACCGATGCCGGTGGTGGCCTGTGCCATCAGGCAGCGGCCGGTACTGACGGCCTTGTACACGGTTTCGGCCAGTTCGCGCTGGCCACGACGAAAGCCTGCATAGGGGAAGCCTAGCGCCTGCAAGCCACTATTGCGCAGGCCCTGACGTTGCACCTGGGCCTCGGCCCAGTGCAGGAATGCGGCGCACTGCTGATTGAAGAAGGCTTCCAGCTCGGCCGCGCTGTGCCGGGCCTCGATCAGCGTTTCGCGGTCGCTGTCGACGTCGAGGTAGACCAGCGCGAGGGTGATCTGCTCCAACTGGCGCGCCTGGCACAGTAGCCAGCCATAGATCCGCGCCTGCGCCCAGTGTAACTGGCGATGGTTGTCCGGTTGCTTGCCAAGGTCGCCACGGTAGGTCTTGATTTCTTCCAGGCGATTGGCGGCCACTGCATAACCGTCGGCGCGGCCGCGCACCTGCAGGCTAGCAAAGTGCCCTTCGAGCGCGACCTCGGCCTCATAGTCGTCACCCCGCCGCGCCACCACCCGGCGATGCCCGGCGATTCCTTCCTGAGCCGTCGGCGATGGCGTGAAGCGCAGGTCGAGGTCGCCGACCTTGGCGGTGAACTCACACAGCGCGCGTACCGCCACCCGATAACTCATGCCTCGGCCGCCTGCCATTGCACGTGACAGACTTCCACCGGCAGGCCGTGGGCGGCGCAGAAGTCGATCCAGCGCAGTTGGTTGTCTTGCAAGCGGTCGCCGGGGCCTTTGACCTCGATCATCCGGTAACGCCGCTCGGCCGGCCAGAACTGGATCAGGTCGGGCATGCCGGCGCGGTTGGCGCGGATGTCCTCCAGCAGGCGTTCGAAGCAGTGCCTGAGGTGCTGCGCCGGCAAGCAGTCGAGGGCTTGTTCCAGCAGTTCGGCATCGAGCAGTTCCCAGAACACGAACGGCGATTGCAGGCCGTGCTTGGCGGCAAAGTTGGCGCGAATGGTCTGCCGGTAGCGGCCGTCGTCGAGCTGGCCAAGGCACGCGGCGAACAGCTCGCTGCGGCGGCTGTGGAAGCCACTGTCGTGCAGGTCCTGCGGACCACTCTGGAACGGATGGAAGAACGCCCCAGGCAGCGGCGCGAAGATCGCCTGCCAGCAGAGCAGCCCGAACAGGCTGTTGAACAGCGTGTTTTCCACGTAGTGCACCGGCCCCCGCGCGTCACTCAGGTGCACCTGCACCGCGCGCTCGACGCCGAGCTCGGCCAGTTCGCGCGGCAGGCATAGATCCAGCCGGCTGACCGCGACCGCGGCCCGGCGTGGCTGCGCCGGCCCTCCCTGCTTACGCCGCAAGCGCGGCAGGATGCGCGCCAGGGCCTGGGCTTCGGCAGGGTTATGCGGCGCCTGCGCGGCGCTTTCGGCCAGCTGCAGCGCGGTATCGAGCTGGTCGCTGCGCTCCAGCACGCGAATATGCCGCTCGCGGGCCTGCGGGTGTCGGCTACGCGGGTACAGGCGCAAGGCCTGCTCCCAATCACCGAGGCGCTCGCAATGCT
The DNA here is from genome assembly GCF_003105155.1 of Pseudomonas sp. SDI. Lineage (GTDB taxonomy): Bacteria > Pseudomonadota > Gammaproteobacteria > Pseudomonadales > Pseudomonadaceae > Aquipseudomonas. Next base: position 105,038 of record NZ_QETK01000008.1, read on the forward strand.
GGCCAAGCTGGAACAGCAGGCGATCGTGACGGCGTTGCAACCAGGGGTTGTCGGTTTCCAGGCCATCGAGCAGTGCCAGCACCTCGGCCAGCGGCGCGCCGGCCGCCAGTTGCTCGCTGCTGGCATGCAAGACCATGAAGCAATCAATGTCGGCACGCTCGCGCAGGGCCCGCGAATCGGCGCTGAAATCCACTTGTTCGAAACGCAGCAGGCCAAGGTCGGCAAGCACGAACTCGGACCAGTCCTGATATAGATTGCCGAAGAACAGCAAGCGCAGGCGGTCGCACAGTGCCTGCAGGCGCAAGGCATACACCGGCTCGCCGCAGGCCGGCCACCATGCCTGCAGCGGCTGAACCTCAGGGCACTGCCCCTGCAATTGTTCGAACAATTCACGCTTGGCTGCCCGTGGCCGGCTCAGGCGGTCGGCGAAACAGGCGCTGAGTTCGTCCCTGCGCAGCACCTGGAACACCTGCTCAAGGTTCAATGGCCAGGCATCGTCGACCCAGCCTGCCGCCAGCAAGGGGGCCACGGCCGGCTCGAGCGCGCCGATCTCCTGATACACCAGCTTGCTCGGGCGGAACAGCTGCCCCTTGCGCATGACCATCCGCACCAGCAGCGCCTGGGACACGGCCGGCATCGCGAGAAACTGCACAATGAATGCCTGTTCGTCGGCAGCGAGCAGGTCGGCGTAACGCGCCTGAATCCACAGCAGCACCTGCCGGAAGTTGTACAGGTAATAGAACGGGTCGGTGACGGAATGGGCAATCACTGCGAGCTAACCGAAGGCGATAAAGCACTGGTTATACATACAGACACGACCCGTTGGCAACCGCAGAAGATCAGCGGTCGGCCGGCCGCCGCTTGGCTTTGCGCCGGTACAGCATCTGCAGGTTTTCCATGGACAGGCCGCTGGTGGCTTCCAGCCATTCCTTAATCCAATGCGCCGCGTCCCGCCCCTGCAAGGCCCGGATCATCCCCGGCAGGCTATCGCGCTGGTTGGGATGGCAGCGGCGCAGGAACAGTTCGAGGTTGCGCCCCTGCTCGATAAACGGTGCGTAAAGCAGGCACACCAATTGGCCCTCGCTCAGGTCGAAGGCCTGCACGGCCAGCTCGCTGGCCAGATAGCGCAGGCGCTCGGCGGCGTTGTCGCGCTGGTGCTCGCACTGCAGCATCGCCGCCAGCGAACTGGGTATTGGCCGCATCCGCGGCAGCTGCTGCGCCTGGTTCACGTACGCGTCGATGCCCTCGGCATAGCTGCACAGCTCGACGAACGCCGCACGCAACCCGTGCAAATGCGCCACCAGTAACGGATTGCCGCCGATTGCCTCGTCGAAACCGAAGGCGTGGTTGTCGTAGCGCAGGCCAAGCAGGGTTTCGAGCAAGTCACGCTGACCACGCTCCGGTTCGATCAACAGGTCATCGATGGCGACGAACCGTGGCGCACGGTGTGGCAGCTCGCCGGTAAGCGGCCGGATCGGCTCGCCCAGCACCTGGGTGAGGTGGTTGTGGCGCAGCACGGCAAAGGTCTGGAACATTGCCGCCGGCGACGCTTCGACTGGCTGCATACCGGCCAGCCCGGCCTCGCGCAGCATGCGCCGGCCCCAGGCCAGGTAGCGTTTGCGCTTGCGCTGCGGCACAACATTGATCACCGCGTCGACGCCACCGTCATAGCTGCTGCCAAGCCGATGCAGATCGGCGAGTTCAAGGTAGCAGCGGTTGAGGAACGTTTGCCGGGTTTGCCCGGCGGTCAGGTGCCCGACGATCAGCATGTCGAGCCGCTCGGCCGCCTTCTGGCCGGCAGAAACCGGCTCGCGGGCATCGAACAGGTGCACTTCGCCATCGTCGACCATCAGCAGTTCAACCCGCGGATCATCGTGCATCATCAACGCGGAAAAGGCCCGTTCGATATTGCCCTGGACGGTTTCCGACACCCCGGCATGGTGCGTCGTCACCACCCGCAGGCGGAACGTGCCCGGCCCGCGCGCAGCGATGCTCAACTGCGCGGCGCGCAGGCAGGCCAGCGCGTAGGCGCTGGTGTGGCCGCCACCGTAGGCGAGCATGACCTTGAAGCCGTCGATTCGCTCCATGCCACCGGCAGCGACCAGTAAACGCTGGATAAGCAGTTGCAAGGAGGCGCGTTGGGCCTGGGACAGCCGCTCGAACAGGCGCTGCAACACCTGCTGGTAAACGTAGTTCATCGCTTGAGTGTGGAATGTACCCATGGTGCTTCCCTGTAGTGCCGGTCACGAGGACAAAAGGACAGCGGCCACGTCAATTGACCCGGCTGCACCTTCACGAAGGATTAACGTGATGTACGGGTAGGAACTTCTCTGTTCCCACCGGCACAACATAGCGCAAGCCAACGCGTTATTCCGCCGCAAACAGCTAGGAAATGCCCTAAAGCTGAGTAGGAAATTTCTATAAAAAAACCCGAAGACTGAGTTCGGGTTTTTCAACGTGTTGCCGCTACGGGTGTCAGGCCTCTGGCATCTCCAGCACCACCCGGCCACCGCACGGGCATTCGTCCATCAATTGATGCGCCTTGACGAATTGGTCGAACGGATACACCTGGACGATCTGCGGGGTGAGCACGCGGTCGGCGGTGAACTGGTTGATGTCACGCAGCGCGCGGTGCAGCGCGACCTGGTCCTGGCTGATCCCCAGCTCCGGTTTGCCGGTGAAGTTGCCGATACAGTGCACGAAGAACTGGATGTTCTTCTGGAACGCCGCACAAGCCGGGAACGGTGTCTGGTTGCCACCCTGCAGACCGTACAGGACCAGGCTGCCGCGCGGCGCCAGCACATCGCCGAGCAGCGACATCTGCGGCCCGCCGAGGCCGTCGAGCACCATGTCGACGCCGCGGTTGTCGGTGTACTTGTTGATCTGCATGAGCAGGTCCTGCTCTTCGGTGACGATCACTTTGTCGGCACCGAGCTTGAGCAGGTTGTCGCGTTCGCTGCTGTCCTTGGTCGCGGCGATCACCTTCAGGCCCAGGGCTTTGCCGAGCTGGACGAAGGCCGGGCCGGCGCAGTGGCTGGCGTCGGTGACCAGTGCGCTCTGCCCGGCGCGGGCGCGAGCCAGGTCGACATAGGCGAAATAGGCGATAAGCAACGGCGTGTAGTGCACGCTGGCCTCGATCGGCGTAAGCAGGTCGGGGTAACGGGTGAGCGCGGTGCGCGGCAGTACGATGACTTCGCCGTACACCGGGTGTTCGTTAGGGCTGGTGGCTGGGAAGCTAGCGACCTTGTCACCGACGGCGAGGTCATCGACACCGTCGCCTACCGCCAGCACCACACCGGCCATCTCGTGGCCAAGGCCAGAGGGCAAACGGGCATGGGACGGGGCCAGGTTCTGCCGCCAGAGCACGTCATACCAGCTGATGCCGATCGCCTGAACGCGTATCTGCACTTCGCCGGCAGCCGGCTGGGGCACGGGTTGCTCTTCGCATTTGAGCACCTCGGCCTGGCCGAACTTATGGAAACGGATCATGCGGGACATCGCAAACCTCGCCAAGTGAACCTTTAATGCCCTGAACTCTATCCGGGCTTTGACGGTTAGACCATCAGTGGCCATTAATAGTCAACATGCCTGTCATTGATTGGTGCTATACGGCACCGATCCTGCCGTACCCTGGCGAACGTCGAAATAATCCGGTGCAGGGTAACAGCCTTTGCCCGTAAGATTCACCCCTGCCCCAATTCTGCCCTGTGAAGCGAAGCCGATGAACCGTAACGACTTGCGTCGCGTCGACCTGAACCTGCTGATCGTCTTCGAGACGCTGATGCATGAGCGCAGCGTAACCCGCGCGGCGGAAAAGCTGTTCCTCGGCCAACCGGCGATCAGTGCCGCGCTGTCGCGCTTGCGTAACCTGTTCGATGACCCGTTGTTCGTGCGCACCGGGCGCAGCATGGAGCCTTCGGCGCGGGCGGTGGAAATTTTCGCCCTGCTCTCGCCGGCGCTGGATTCGATTTCCACAGCGGTCAGCCGTGCCGCCGATTTCGATCCGGCGACCAGCACCGCAGTGTTCCGCATCGGTTTGTCCGACGATGCCGAGTTTGCCCTGCTGCCACAGTTGCTCAAGCGCGTGCGCGCCGAGGCGCCGGGGATCGTGCTGGTGGTACGCCGGGTGAACTACATTCTGATGCCGGCGTTGCTGGCCTCCGGGGAGATCTCGGTGGGCGTCAGCTACACCAGCGATTTGCCCGCCAACGCCAAGCGCAAGGTGCTGCGGCGCAGCAAGCCGAAGTTGTTGCGTGCCGACAGCATGCCGGGCAGCCTCAGCCTCGACGACTTCTGCCAGCGGCCGCATGCGCTGGTGTCGTTTGCCGGGGACTTGAGCGGGTTCATCGATGCCGAGCTGGAAAAGCTCGGGCGCAAACGCCATGTGGTGCTGGCGGTGCCACAGTTCAACGGTTTGAGCAGTTTGCTGGCGGGCACCGACATCATTGCCACCGTGCCGGATTACACCGCCGAAGCGCTGACCGCTGCCGGTGGCTTGCGCGCCGAGGACCCGCCGCTGGAAGTGCAGAGTTTCGAGCTGCACATGGCCTGGCGCGGGTCGCAGGACAACGATCCCGGGGAGCGCTGGTTGCGCTCGCGGATTCAGATGTTCTTTGGGGATCCCGATAGCCTGTGACTGACTTCCACTGAGATCCAAAAACATCAATAAATTCAGCATCTTAATTTAAAATCAAGTCCAATGCCGTCCGTCGTACCCCCCCATTTCCGACGCTCTTGCGGGTATATTTTTGGGTACTTTTTCTGTTTCGAAAAAAAGTACCCGCACATGACGACTTCCCTCCCTACGCCCGCATTACGGCGAAAACTCAGCGATGCTTTCCTGCGTGCCATTGCCGAACCCGGCAAGTCGGCCGACCATGCGCGTCATAAGTGTTAGCCAGGTTGACCTGGGCATCGGAGATGGACTGGGTGGGGCCGTTGGTATTCACTCCCGTCTGGCGAATGATCATCCTCGCGCTTCGGGTGACGACCTGGTTCAGGTCGTTGCAGGTGTATTCGCTGCGCTGATAGCTCCCCAGGGTGGCGCTCGATTGCTCGGAACCGAGGCATCGCTCCGCCGCGTCATAGCTGAGGGTGTAGCCCTTGGCCAGGCATGCCTGGACACCGGCGACCACCTCTCCCCTGTCGAGTAATCCGTCCACCATCATGGCCCGGTCGGTGGCGTCATACTTGAACCAGTTATCGATGACGCTGCGCACCCCGGCATGACTCACGGAATCCAACATCACCCGACGACGGTTGCCGAACTCGTCAAACTGATAGGTGAGTTTCATCGGGATAGTGCTGCCTACCGAGTAAGCAAAGTCATCCCTGTTCTTGCTCAGGTAAAATGTCGATGTCCCCAAGGCTTAAAAATGACCTGCTACTTTGAGGTAGCAGATTCGACGCAAGCTGTTGATGAGAAACGGCCGGCTGGCTACTGCGTTGCTATCGTTGCGAAACGGTGGGTTTTCTGGCAGGAATTTTGAGTCAGATGTAATGAATAAAAGGCCGGCTTCCGCTTATCGGATGCCGGCCTATGTGTTGGCGATTGCGGCGCGACGCCCGTCGGCTAGGCTCACAGAAGATTAATAGTCGGGTATCGCGCCCTACAATTTCACCGTCCGGACATGTAGTTTAAGTGTCAAGAGAAATATCATCCCAATCCACGGAGGAGAACATCCACTCTAACGCCCGGTGTCTTTCCACAATCACATGAGGAGGCACCTTCCCTGGTACTATCCCTCCACCGAGACGAGCATGACTAATCCCCCAATGCAAGCAGTATGCTAAATCAAGTGCAGAAACCATGTCGCTTACCGGAAGTAGTCTTGCTTTTTCACGGAAGCGTCGAGCTGACTCCAAAACTTTGAAATCGGGAAATACAGAAACTAAGTGATTAGGACTGGCCGCTGAAAAATCCAGCGTCGGCAAATAGCCAAGCCCCCATGCAAATGCACACAAGGCTTCAACTTGAACTTGGAATACTTGACTCAACTGAGAACTTGACTTAACAAACTTCAACTCCAAACTTGAAAGACTATCGGTCAGGCTTTCTTTTTCCAACCACGACAATGCTTTATTACGCGGAAAGCCATACGAAACAGCGACCACAACAGAGAGCACCAAGGCTCGATCGATAATTTCCTCCACAGGGCGAATCACCAACTCCTCATCAAGGATCGGTAAAATATCCGCACGAGGGAACCCCAATTTTTCGGAATCCGCTAACGACTTACTTCTGACTTCAAAATAATTCATCTCATTGCCCATAGTAATCTGCAAATCCACCACTGCCGCCACCATGCAAATAATTCTGAAGCGCCGGATCTCTATGAACATTACGACGCAACAACCACATTGAATTCGGGTCCGTTTTAGGATGGTGCCATTCGGTCCCAGGTGGATTCAACAAGCCACTCCTAGCCGACTCCATATAACTCAGCACAGCTACACCAAATTCATTATTTTCTCTACCAGCGAAGTCTAAATCAGCTCTGAGCTGATCCGCAAAGTTCCTATTGGCTCTTGCTCTATGCGCAGAACGTGAGGAACCAGAAATAGGTGACTCAGCAAGTACTTCGAAGAATGGCCCACTCCCTGCGTTGTTTTTAACAAGACTAGCATCGGCACCATTTAAAGCCATACCATCAACAGATACGAGAGTCTCTCTCAAAGAAAGTCTTTCAGTCAATGACGAAGTAGTCCGCACGACGCCCTGTGTGATTGATGCCCCCGTCTTCGCTAAACCTACGCCCCCGAAAAGACCGAGACCAAAGCGGAAGGTATCCTCAGCCATCTGTGCGGGGCCAGTGGCGGCCAGATAATTTGAGGAAGCCCGAGCAGCACCGTAGAACGTATCACGGGGATGCTCTATTACATATCTCGCAATGGAGCCCGTGCATTACACATGTATTCTGAGGCACGCTCCAGCAACGTGGCTGAATGCAGCTCGCTCCCTGAGTACCTTCCATACTTGAATGCATAATTATCACCAGTTGGCGATGAAAGAACATTGAACCACCCTGCATCCCGAAGCTGCGTAATGAGCCAAGAGTCATGCAACCCCGCCTCAATGTCCCCAATGGAGGCAAACAGAGGTTTATCGTTAAAGTACTCTTTGCCAACTCGCTTGTACTCCCCCTCAAATTCGTCATGCATACGCGACGAACCTTCTGCGGGTTTAGCTTTGGCGTCACTGCCATTCATTCCAACGATGTAGTCTGCTAGCGCATTACCAAACGCATCCACCGCCACCTGCCCATAATCTGGCCGGCCACCACCAAACCACTTGTCCGTCATCCAAGCAGAAGCGTGCGCACTCACCTGCCCACGCACCACACTCCCAATCGCGCCGGGATCCCCATACAAATTCCCCGCGATCGCCGAACCAAGCGCCGATGCCGCCATGCCTTTCCAACTGAACGACGTTTCCAGGCCAACTACCTTGCTGCCAACATAGTTGCTGGCATAGATCACAGCCCCCTGCGCGGCATAGTTTATGGTTCCCCCAACGGCTTGGCTGGCGATACTGGAAGTAGCACTGGACACAAGCGGTGCAGCCAGGCTCACCACGCCGGCGGTAAATGTCGTGACCGCGGCCTGCTTGAGGGAGATACCGCAGGAAAAGCTGATGTTTCGGGCATTGAGCCATCTGATCCTGGAGGCTGTGCCTGCCGATCCGGGCCGTGATGAGTTCCGCCAAGGTAATACGCTGGGCACCGCCTACCGACATTGGCGCCGTGCAAAAATCGGCAGGCGCTTTCGGCTGTTCTTTCGCTATGACTCAAGGTCCAAGGTCATCGTCTATGCATGGGTCAACGACGAAAATACTCTGCGCTCCGCAGGCAGCAAATCCGATCCCTACATGCTGGGCCGCGGCAACCCTCCGGATGACTGGGATGCGCTGACTGCTGCAACGCGTAGCGACTGGGACGAGCCCAAAGCATAAATTGCGCAAGTGGGTGTGGGATTGCACGTTCGAAACCGATCCCTCCTCGTCGCATCCACTGGAATCCACTCGTAGCGGCTGTTGAAAGGGGTACATCTGTGGGTACAAATCCAATTTCCCGTTCATAACCTTTTGATTTACATGAATTTTCAAATGTTCTTCGACGACCCTGACAGCCTGTAGGCGAGACGCCTTCGCTAACGCTATACGTCTTTACAAGCTTGCGATACATATGAAAATCCGTATATTTGAAAAACCATATGCATGCAGCACACCTCGCCGCAGTCGCGCCGACTAGACACTGAGCACCGTTATGAGCGACTCACTGACACCGACCAAGGTTTTCAAATCCCTCGCCGACGAGAACCGCATTCTGATGATGCTGCTGATCGCTCGCGAGCAGGAGCTGTGCGTCTGTGAACTGATCTGTGCCCTGGAAGAAAGCCAGCCCAAGGTTTCACGCCACCTCGCACAACTTCGCACGTGCGGCTTGCTCGCAGACCGTCGACAGGGCCAATGGGTCTACTACCGGCTGCATCCAGAGCTTCCCGCGTGGGTACGCGAGGTCCTGGTAACGACACTGCAAGCCAACCACGAGTGGCTGAACACCAGCGCCAAACGGCTGGACGCCATGGGTGACCGGCCACTGCGCCTCGCCACCTGCTGCTGATCTCTTAGCGGATGCGCTGAATCGTTCTGGTCGGCGTTGCCTTGTGGCGCAAACGGCGCGGGTTCGCTCAGCCATCGACTGCCTTACCCCGGGCCTGGAACCATGACCGAGCGCCTTCTCCCCCACCCACATCGACAGCGAACGAAACGTGTCAATCAGCAATCCCTCTGCCCCTCTCCAAGCGCACCCTGAGACCAAGAACATGGCAATCAAAGTAGGTATTAATGGGTTTGGACGTATAGGCCGCTTGGCGCTGCGGGCGTCCTGGCACTGGCCGGAATTCGAATTCGTACAGATCAACGACCCCGCCGGCGATGCCGAGACCCATGCCCACCTGATCAACTTCGACTCGGTCCACGGCCGCTGGCACCGGGAAGCTCGTGCTGAGGGCGATGTGGTGGTGATCGAGGGCAAGCGCATTAAGGTCACCGCCAACAAGGCCATCGCCGACACCGACTGGTCGGGCTGCGACCTGGTCATCGAAGCCAGCGGCAAGATGAAATCGGTAGCGGTGCTCCAAGCCTATCTGGATCAGGGCGTCAAACGGGTGGTGGTCTGCGCTCCAGTGAAGGAGAAAGGCGCACTGAACGTGGTAATGGGCGTCAATCAGCACCTGTTCGACCCGGCGCAGCACCCCATTGTCACCGCCGCCTCCTGCACCACCAACTGCCTGGCCCCGGTGGTCAAGGTGATTCATGAGAACCTGGGCATCCGCCACGGCTCGATCACTACCCTCCACGACCTGACCAATACCCAGAGCATCCTCGATACGCCGCACAAGGACCTGCGCCGCGCTCGTGCTTCGGGTATGAGCCTGATCCCGACCACCACGGGTTCGGCTACTGCGATCGCCGAGATCTTCCCCGAGCTGCGCGGCAAGCTGAATGGTCACGCGGTGCGCGTACCGCTGGCCAACGCCTCGCTGACCGACTGTGTGTTCGAGGTCGCACGTCAGACGACGGCCGAAGAGGTCAACGCGCTGCTGAAAGCGGCTGCCGATGGACCGCTGAGGGAGATCCTGGGCTATGAAGAGCGTCCACTGGTCTCCATCGACTACCGCAGCGATCCGCGCTCCTCGATCATCGATGCGCTGTCGACGCTGGTGGTCAATGGAACTCAAGTGAAAGTCTACGCCTGGTACGACAATGAGTGGGGGTATGCCAACCGTGCGGTGGAGCTGGCCCGACTGGTGGGTACGGCGGAGTAAACGGCGATCATGAAGGCATTGTCAGCCCTGTCTGCGCAAGTGCGTCAGTACCTGCTGGTTACCGGCAACTACTGGGCCTTCACCCTCACCGACGGCGCATTGCGCATGCTGGTGGTACTGCACTTCCATTCGCTGGGCTACACGCCGCTGCAGATCGCGGCGCTGTTCCTGTTCTACGAAGTGTTCGGCGTGATCACCAACCTGGTGGGCGGCTACCTCGGCGCCCGCCTGGGACTCAACCGCACCATGAACATCGGCCTGGGCATGCAGGTGCTGGCCTTGCTCATGCTCACGGTACCGGCAGCCTGGCTGACAGTGCCGTGGGTGATGGCCGCCCAGGCACTGTCCGGCATCGCCAAGGACCTGAACAAGATGAGCGCCAAGAGCGCCATCAAGCTCATGGTACCGGATAGCCAACAAGGCACGCTCTACACCTGGGTCGCCATCCTCACAGGCTCCAAAAATGCACTCAAAGGTGTGGGATTTTTCCTCGGCGGAGCACTGCTCGCGTTGCTCGGCTTCACCCTGGCGGTGCTGGCTATGGCAGCAGTACTGGCTCTGATCTGGGGCGGCAGTTTGCTGCTGCTGAAAAAGGACCTGGGCAAGGCCAAGGCCAAACCCAAGTTCCGCGACATGCTGTCCAAGAGCCGGGCCATCAACATCCTCTCAGCTGCGCGACTTTTTCTTTTTGGTGCCCGCGACGTCTGGTTCGTCGTCGCGCTGCCGGTGTACCTGAGCAGCGCGTTTGGCTGGGACTTCTGGTTGGTCGGTGGCTTCTTGGCCGCGTGGATCATTGGCTACGGCATCGTCCAGTCGTTTGCTCCTCACATCACCGGCAAGAAACGCGGTCATGTGCCCGACGGCCGAGCGGCCTTCATCTGGGCGCTCGCCCTGGCTGGACTGCCTGCGCTGATTGCCGTGGGCCTGTCGGCAGGCTGGTCGGCGCAGGTGGTGCTGCTCGGTGGGTTGATGCTGTTCGGCGTGCTGTTCGCGGTGAACTCATCGCTGCACAGCTACCTGATTGTCAGCTATGCCAAGGAAGACGGCGTCTCCCTGGACGTAGGCTTCTACTACATGTCCAACGCCCTGGGACGCTTGCTCGGCACGCTGCTCTCGGGCTGGGTCTTTCAAGACTATGGCCTGGCGGCCTGTTTGTGGATATCCAGCATTTTTGTGGTGGCGGCCGCACTCATCTCGATCGCCCTGCCCAGGCACACTTAAGCCGCTTCGACTGAACTAGTAGCGCCAAAACGCCGGCGCAATCAGGACCAGCACCGTCAGGATCTCCAATCGCCCAAGGAGCATCCCGACGGTCAGTAGCCATTTCGCGGCATCGGGCAGCGTCGAAAAATTACCGGCAGGCCCGATAATCGAACCCAACCCCGGCCCAACGTTGCACACCGCAGTAGCGGCCCCGCTCAACGCCGTCGTCCAATCCAGCCCGATCAAGGCCAACCCCAAGGCGATCGCCGCGATGGTAATGCTGAAGAAAAACGAGAAGGTCAACAATGACCGCACAATCTCTTCGTCAATCGGGTGACCGTTGTACTTTTTCTGGATCACTGCACGGGGATGGATCAACTGTTTCAAGCTGCTCACAAGCAAAGCAATCGCGACCTGGAAACGAAAGATTTTCAGCCCTCCCGCGGTCGATCCCGAACAGCCCCCGACAAAGGTCAGGTAGAAGAACAACAACGCCGCAAAACTGCCCCACAACGTGTAATCGCCTAAGGCAATCCCCGTGGTCGTCACAACAGAGGTGACATTCACCGCCACGATCCGGAAGGCATCCCACCAACTGTGCTCACTGTTAAGGGATAGCCAGGTTCCGACCAACAGCCAGGTGACAAGCAGAAAACCGATGAAGCCACGAACCTGGTGATCCATCAGTAGCGCACGCCGGTGGCCACGGAGTGTTGCCACGTACAAGGTGAAAGGCAGGCTACCCACAATCATGACAATCACCGCCACCCAATGAATCGCAGGCTGCGTCCAATGCCCAAGCGAGGCGTCCGAGGTTGAAAAGCCACCCGTAGAAATCAACGACATGGCGTGGTTAACGGCTTCGAACGGCGTCATCCCTGCGGCCCAGAGGGCCAGTGCGCCAAGTGCGGTAAGCCCGAGATAGAAAAGCAGGATGTACTTGGCCGCCACATGCGAACGCGGCGTTACCTTCTCTGACCAGTCGGAGGACTCTGTCTGAAACAGTCGCATCCCCCCTACGCGAAGCAGCGGGAGGATGGCCACGGCCATGCCGATAAATCCAATGCCACCCAGCCAATGCAACATCGAACGCCAGATCAACAGCCCCGGCGACGCTGTATCCAACCCCGTCAGGACGGTTGAACCGGTAGTGGTAATGCCGGACATCGTTTCAAAGAACGCATCGGTGTAACCGATGCGGCTGATCAGTACCATCGGCAATGCGGCGAAGGCGCACACCACCAGCCAACTGCACGTCGTCAGCAGGTACATATCCCTGGGGCGCAACTGAGCGGTTTCCGGGCGCCCACGCGCAATCAACAACAGCCCGCTTACAAAGGTAATCAAACTCGACCAGAGAAACGCGGAAAGATCATCGCTGCGCTCATAGACCACCAGCGTAATCATGGGAATCGCCATGCTCACCGCCAGCGTGATCAGAAAAATACCCAGTATGAAACTGATAAGCCGCACTGCTGCCAGAGACATCACCGTAACCTATGAAATGAGCGCGGCGCAGTATCAGCCGTTCGCTTCCCGGGACCCATAAAATTTACGTAAAATTTCAGCGATTTAGGCATTCCCTGCATTTACGTGCCGAACAAATCTGTGAATCTGGCACCCCCAGGTACGCAGCAGTACCGTGCTGTTTTACCGCTGAGCATAGCCACCTGCCCGCACCACCCGGCACCTGCCCAAGCAGCTGTTCCACCTTCAGACTGCGTTAAGAATTCCCTCGGATACTTCGCCTCAGGCTACCTAGGAGGCGATCTGCCCATGCCCCATTTCGACTGGAATACCCCCCTACCCTTGCGTTTTGGGCAGGCAGACTCGCCCCACATGACACTGGAAAGCGCCGCGCCGGGTGACGCCCAGCGATCGGCTTTCGAAACATTCATCGTGCAACGCTTTCGCAAGGCCCACGGCGCGCGGATCCGGCTGTTCATGCCGCAGCTGTTTGGCATGTCCAACAGCGCTGGCGAACTCTGTGCTGTCGCCGGGGTGCGCCTGGCACAGGAGGAACCGCTGTTTCTGGAAAACTACCTGGACCAGCCCATCGAGCCATTGATCAGCGCAACGGCGCAATACCCGGTAGACCGCGCCCAGATCGTCGAGGTCGGCAATCTTGCCGCCAGCGATACCGGCAGTGCACGACTGAGCATCATTGCCATCACCTATCTGTTGGCCATGGGCGGCCTTGAATGGGTGGCGTTCACCGGCAACGTCGGACTGGTCAACAGTTTCCACCGGCTGGGGCTCAAGCCGGTCACCCTGTGCGAAGCCAATCCAGACCGGCTGGGTGACGAGCGGCACAGCTGGGGCAGTTACTACGAGAGCAAGCCCTGGGTGCACGTGGGCAACATTCGTGCAGGTTTCACGCACTTGAGCAACGCCGGAATGTTCACCCGGCTGGGCCTGCCATCTTCACCGGAGGGCACCAGCCATGTCGCCTGAGCTTGATGAATTCCAGCAGATCCTGCGCAGCCATGCTGAACGCAATCCACACACGATCGCACTCTGGGACGATCAGCTAAAGCTCGATTACGCGATGTTGTACGCCGAAGTGCTCAAGCGCCAGCAACAGTTGCAGGATGAGCACATACAGGTCCTGGCCCTGGCGCTCGATAACAGTGCCGAGGCCATTCTCTGGGATCTTGCCGCGCTGTTCGAAGGCCTGGTGTGCGTTACCCTTCCGCCGTTCTTCAGCCCGGCACAACGCGCTCACTGCCTGGCGCAGAGTCAGGCGCAAAGGGTCATTGCGCCACCGCAGCTTGACGCCGAGTTGCTCGCCATGGGCTATGAAAAGTGCGGCGAGTTCTGGTGCCGGACATTTACCGGGCCCTGCCGGATGCCCGTCGGTACGGCCAAACTGACCTTCACCTCGGGCACGACCGGGACGCCCAAGGGCGTATGCCTTGGTGCCGCCAGCCTGTTGCGCGTGGCGCGCGAACTGCATCACGCCAGCAAATCCTCTGCCCCCGGGCATCACCTGGCATTACTGCCCCTGGCCATCCTGCTGGAAAACCTCGGGTGCTACGCGGCGCTGTTTGCCGGCGCCACGCTGAGCGTGCCAAGCCAGAAAACCCTTGGTATCGAAGGCGCCAGCGGCGTCGATGCCCAGCGCCTGCTCCAGTGCCTTGCCAGTCGTGCGCCCGAGAGCCTGATCCTGGTGCCGCAATTGCTGCAACTGTTGGTCGGCGCCGCCGAACAGCACGCTTTTTCACCCCAATCATTGCGTTTTGCTGCCGTGGGTGGTGCGCGCGTTTCGCTTGACTTGCTACAACGGGCCCAGCGTGCCGGCGTGCCGGTCTACGAAGGTTACGGGCTGTCCGAATGTGCCTCGGTGGTGTGCCTGAACAGACCAGGCGCACACCGCCTGGGGAGTGTTGGCAAACCCCTGCCGCATGTCCAGGTACGCCTGGCCGAGGATGGTGAGGTACTGATCAAGGGGTCTGCCCTGCTCGGCTATCTGGGTGAGGCTGCCGTTACCGATCCCTGGTGGCCGAGCGGCGATCTTGGGGAGCTCGACGCAGAGGGCTTTCTATACCTCAAAGGCCGCAAGAAGCATCAGTTTGTCACCAGTTTCGGGCGCAACGTCAACCCGGAGTGGGTGGAAGCCGAGCTCACGCAGCGGCGCCACATCGCCCAGGCGTTCGTCTACGGCGAATCGCTACCTTACAACCACGCGCTGCTATGGCCCTATCGACCGGACTGTACCGACGCCGAACTGGCGAATGCCGTGGCACAAGCCAACGATGCTTTGCCCGACTATGCCCGTGTCCACCGCTGGACTCGCCTGCCCAGCCCGTTCACCGCCGCCAATGGCCTGCTCACGGCCAATGGCCGTCCGCGCCGTGAGGCCATCCTTGCGATGTATCACGCGCAACTGACCGAAGCCGCCGTACCCGAGGAGTCTGCACCATGAGTTTTTTCGACACCCTTCAAGATGCAACGCAGCAGCAACGCCAGGAGCTGTTCAATGTGCCAATCATTGTCGACGCACTGGCAGGCAAGGTCAGCCTTGAAGGCTACCGGGAGTTCCTGGCACAAGCCTATTACCACGTACGGCACACGGTGCCGCTGATGATGGCCTGCGGCGCGCGCCTGCCCAGCCGCCTTGAATGGCTGCGCAAAGCCGTGTGCGAGTACATCGAAGAAGAATATGGCCATGAACAGTGGGTGCTCAACGACATCGCTGCCTGCGGCGGTGACCGGGATGCGGTACGCGACGGCCAGCCTTCCTTGCCTATCGAGTTGATGGTGAGCTTTTTGTACGACCTGATTGCCCGCGGCAACCCCGTCGGGCTGTTTGGCATGGTCAACGTGCTGGAAGGCACCAGTATCGCCCTGGCCACCCACGCGGCTGGCAGTATCCGCCAGCGCCTGGCGCTGCCAGCAAGTGCCTTCAGCTACCTAAGCTCCCACGGCTCACTGGACATCGAGCATATGCAGACCTATCGCAAGCTGATGAACCAGCTGGAAGACCCGGCCGATCAGGCGGCGGTCATCCATGCCTCGAACGTGGTGTACCGGCTCTACACCGACATGTTCCGAGGCCTGCCGCGAGACGCGGAGGTTCACCATGCGGCTGCATGATGCACGTGTGGTACTGACCGGTGCCAGCGGTGGCATCGGCCAGGCCATTGCCAACCGGCTATGCGCCGCCGGCGCCAAGGTGCTGGCGGTATCACGCCATCAAGAGGCGCTGATGCCGTTGCTTGAGCGCTTTCCCCGGAACCTGTCCTGGGTGGCCGCCGACCTGACCCAGAACGCAGATCGACGCAAGGTGCTGGCCGCCGTCCAGGCCAGAGGCGGTATCGACTTGCTGATCAATGCTGCCGGGATCAACCACTTCGCCATGCTCGAACAACTGGAAGATCACGAGATCGACGCACTGTTGAGTGTCAACATCAGCGCACCGATCTGCCTGACCAAGTTGCTGCTGCCGTTGCTCAAGCAGGCCGATAGCGCCAGGGTGGTCAACGTTGGCTCAACCTATGGCTCGATCGGCTACCCAGGCTACGCCAGTTACTGTGCCAGTAAATTTGCCCTGCGCGGTTTTTCCGAAGCCCTGCGCCGCGAACTTGCCGACACCCGGGTCGGCGTTCTCTACGTTGCACCGCGTGCCACCCACACCTCGATGAACAGCCCGGCCGCCCAGGCGCTCAACCATGCGCTCAATGCCAGTGTCGATGATCCCCAGGCAGTCGCCGCGGCCGTGATCCACGCCATTGCCGATGACCGTACCACGCTGTACCTGGGCTGGCCGGAGCGCTTTTTCGTGCGTCTGAACAGCCTGCTCCCCAATCTGGTGGATCGCAGCCTGCGCAAACAGCTGCCGCTGATCCGTCGCCTGAGCACCAAAACCGACAATGAGCACCTCAAACCATGAAGAACTTTACTGCCTGCCTGCTGCTCGGCGCGTTGAGCCAAAGTGTCTGGGCGCTCGACAACGCTGACCAGCAACGGCTTAATGACATCCAGCAACGCTGGGCGCACATTCAGTATGAAGTGCCAGAACCCCAACGTGTCGCGGCGTTCGCGCAGTTGGCTAACCAGGCCTCGTCGTTCACCCATGATCGACCGGCGCTGGCTGAGGCGTGGATCTGGTCCGGTATCGTCACCAGCAGTTGGGCCGGGGCCCAGGGTGGGCTTGGCGCCCTTGGCAAGGTCAAGGACGCCAAGGGCAATCTGGAAAAGGCCCTGAGCCTGGACCCCACGGCCTTGCAAGGTTCGGCCTATACCAGCCTTGCGGCACTGTATGACCGGGTGCCCGGTTGGCCGATCGGCTTTGGCGATGCCGACAAGGCCGAGCAACTGCTGCAGAAAGCGTTGAAGCTGAACCCCAACGGCATCGATAGCCTATATTTCTGGGGTGATCACCTTTACCGTGAAAAGCGTTACCCCGAAGCCCGAGCTGCGCTACAAAAGGCCCTGGAAGCGGTCCCACGCCCAGGTCGGGAAAGTGCTGATGCCGGGCGGCGCAAAGAGATCTCCGCCCTGCTGGCGGACGTCAACAAAAAAATCGACTGACAGGAGTCCGCGTGCGTTTATTACTGATCGAGGATGACATCGCCCTCGGCGAGGGCGTTCATCAGGCGCTGGAACGCGAGGGCTACACCGTCGACTGGCTCAAGGACGGCAGCAGTGCCCTGCACGCCATGCTCAGCGAAACGTTCGACCTGGCCGTACTCGACCTTGGCTTGCCACGCATGGACGGGCTCGAAGTGCTGCGGCGTTTACGCGACACTGGCGCCAAGCTGCCCGTGCTGATTCTCACGGCGCGCGACGCCACGGAAGACCGCATCGCCGGGCTCGATGCCGGTGCCGACGACTACCTGATCAAACCATTCGACCTGGCCGAGTTGAAGGCGCGCCTGCGCGCATTGCTACGCCGCAGCGCCGGGCGCGCGCAACTGCTGATCGAACACGCCGGGATCAGCTTGAACCCCGGTACGCAACAGGTCAGCTATCAAGGCCTGCCGGTAGCACTGACGCCCAAGGAATACCAGTTACTGCATGAGCTGTTGTCACCTCCCGGACGGGTGATGACCCGCGATCAACTGACGCAATTGTTGTATGGCTGGAACGAAGAGGCTGAAAGCAACACCCTTGAGGTCCACATCCATCACCTGCGCAAGAAGATCTCGACCGACCTGATCCGTACCGTTCGCGGCGTCGGGTATCTGGTGGAGGAGCGTCGATGACGTCAATCCGACGTCGCACCCTCACCCTGATCATCGGCCTGATGTTCCTCGGCTTCGCCGTGATCAGTGCCCTCAACCTTCACGACAGCAACCACGAAATTGCCGAAGTCTACGATGCACAACTGGCACAAAACGCCAGGCTGTTGCAGGGCGTGATGCGGATGCCGCTGGCCAACAAGGAATATGCCCAGCTGTATGGCGCGTTCAACTCGGCGCTGGCCGAAGCGGTGCCCAAGATCGACGGTCACCCCTATGAAAGCAAGATCGCCTTCCAGGTCTGGAACAGCGACGGCGCGATTCTGGTGCACACCGTTAGCGCCCCTACGCTGTCGGCAGCCCCGTTCAAAGCCGGCTTCAGCGATGTCGTGGATGTGAACAATCGTTATTGGCGCGCGTTCGCTCTGGAAGACAAGCAGAACGGTATGCGCATCTGGGTGGGCGAGCGCGACGATGTCCGCGACGACCTGGTCGCCCGTATCGTACGCCATACCTTGTGGCCCAACGTGCTCGGCAGCCTGATCCTTGCCGCCATGATCTGGTTTGCCATCGGCTGGGGGCTCAAGCCCCTGGCGGACATGGCCGCCACCCTTCGCGCCCGGCACAGCGGTGCGCTGGAACCCCTGCAACTGACGCCCCTGCCCAGCGAACTGGAACCGATGCAGGCGGCGCTCAACCGTATGCTGGCGCAGATTCAGGAAGTGCTCGGCCGCGAGCGGCGCTTCATTGCCGACGCGGCGCACGAAATGCGCACCCCGTTGGCGGTGCTGAAGGTGCATGCACAGAACTTGATGGAGGCCCAATCCGATGAAAGTCGCCGCGAATCACTGGCGCACCTGATTGCCGGGGTGGACCGTACCAGCCGACTGGTCAATCAATTGCTGACCCTGGCCCGTATCGAACCGCAGACGGCGACACCGATGCCATCGCCCAGCGATCTTGCCGCCATCGTTCGCGACAGCCTCGCCCAATTGACCCCCTGGGTATTGAGCAAAGGCCTTGAACTGGCGTTCGACGTCGACCCTGGCGTATACCCACTGAGGGCTGATCCGACCGTCATTAACATCGCACTGAACAACCTGGTGACCAACGCCGCCAATTTTTCGCCCGCTCAGGGGCTGATCACCGTACGCCTGAAAAAATATGCCGATCGCTACCGACTGGCGGTGGAAGACGAAGGCCCGGGCATCGAGGAGTCTGAGCGTAGTCGGCTGTTGGAGCGTTTCTACAGTCGCGGAAACGACCAGGGCGCAGGATTGGGGCTGGCGATCGTGAAGCGCATCGCGGACCGGTTGGGCGGCCAGATAACACTTGAAAATCGCCCCCAGGGTGGGACGTGTGCAACATTGGAGCTGTGCGTTTGACCTGCATCAAGCAGGGGGCGCCGGACAGGTGTAGATAAAGAAGGGTGCGTTATGCCCCTCTCTCCCCTCGGAGTAAATCCCATGGCACCTGTTCAATCCACCGTTCAATTCCCGTCCAGCCCTGCCTTTGCGCCTGAAGCAGGCGAGCACTGGATAGAGCCGCTGAAGGATGGCGGACACGTTCTGATCAGGCCATTGCGTGCAGAAGACCGTGAGCGTGAGCGAGCCTTCATCATGCGGCTCTCACCCGAGTCGCGGCATTTTCGCTTCCTCGCTCAGATCAAGGAGCCTGGAGAAGCCCTGCTTGATCAACTGATGACCATCGACCAGCGTCAGCATATGGCGTATGTCGCATTGGCCCATGTCGATGGCGAACTGCAGGAGGTGGGGATCAGCCGCTATGCCGCATGCACCGACCCTGGCGAATGTGAGTGCGCAGTCACCATCGATGATCAATGGCAACATCGCGGCCTGGGTTCGTTGCTGCTTGGCCACCTGATCGACAAAGCACGGGCCAATGGTTTCAATACGCTGTATTCGATTGACGCTGCCGCCAATACGGCAATGCGCGAACTGGCCCGCGAGCTGGGTTTCTCGACGTCCCGAGACCCCGACGACAGCTGCCAGGTCATCCATCGTCTTTCATTGGTTTGATGCGGCTTGCGGGGTGGAAAACTGCCCCGCTGGCAGCACGCGATTCAGGCACTGTTGCTCGTCCTCTGCGGTAATGCCCTGAAAATCAGTGACCTCCAGGACGGAGGTATTGAACAGGGCGAGCCGCCCTACGCCATTTCTGTCCAGAAACAGTTCCGACAGGCACATGCACAGCGACGACGCGGCAGCGATGGGGCGCCCTCCGGCTCCCGGCAACCCAAGTTGGTCATTGAGGTGGGTCTCACACGCCGCAACGATGGTGCGCACTGATCGGGCGGCAAAATACAGGGTGGTCGGGTAACCCACCCCTACGGCTATCAGCAAACACAATGCAAGATTCGATTCCTTGGCCCAGGTTGTAAGGCGCTCCAGCGCCAGCCGCCCTCCTGAACTATTCGAACTGAATATCGCTTTGCCCACCCGCAGGGTGTAACGGTGTTGCACAACAATGCCTACGGCCAGGCTGATGGCAGCAAACCCCAGCAGGATCCACGGCTTGGCGATAACCAGCGCGGCAATGCCGTCGAATGCGGTTGCCAACGACACCCACACGACAAAACTGATGACCGTCACGATGATGACGAAGCTGCCGCGTGGTCTTTCGAACCAGGCCGTGAGTTTCTGTTTACGGGTGTCGTTCATCAGCATGCCCCTTTGCCTGCGAACCTGCCTGACGCCAACGGCTGGAGCAGGTACTGACTACGGGTAACCGTACCTATTGCACCCAGCAAGGTGGCGGCATGATTCAGCTCTCCATCGGTGGCTGGATGGCGATGGGAGAAGCCGGGCCAACGGCCAGCACCGCGCAATGCCCAGCGCTCACGGTCCGCTCAGTCGTGTCGCCGAGCAGTTTACCCAGCCCTTTGGGTTGCACCACGCCCATGACCACCACATCCGCTGCCAATGCACGCACCCGCTCAGCAATCACCGCCACCGGAGCACCTTCCATAAAGTGGCGACACTGCGCGGCCACACCGTAGGCATCGGCCAACTCGTCAAACGGCTCACGTAACGCCGCTACGTACTCCTCAACCCAATCAAGCGCGACGCTGGTATCCGCCACAAACGCGGGCGCAATGGCGTAGGCACATACGAGGTGCAACTGGGCATCGCACTGCAACGCCATCGCGATAGCGGCGCGGACGATGGTGTGATTGAAGTCGTGCTGTTGTGCCGAAAGCGAGGTATCAACCGCCGCCAGGATCATCGTGGGCAAAGGCGTACACCCCGCCGGGACGAGATGAACCGGTACCGGGCTGGCCCTTACCAGCTGTGCATCGAAGGACCCGCCAAACACCCGGCGTAACGCGGAGACAACTTCAGTGTCTTTGATCACCATGTCGGGCCTGAGCTCAAGCAGGCAATCGAGCACGGCCGCTAACGGATCTTCGGCCTGTACTGCCTGGCCAGTGGTACGGCCGTGATCGGCGCGTAAACACTGCACTGTCTCGTTCAGCCGGGTACGGTAGTGTGAGAACTGGTCGGCGATCTGTTGATCAATCTCCTGTTCCTCACGCCAGTTGCTCAGTCCCTGAGGTTCAAACACGCCTAGCACATGCAAACCTGCGCCCGTCGCTTTGGCCAGGGCCCTGGCGCGGTGCGCGGCAGGAGAAGCCAGCTCGACATCCTGTGCCAGCAACAGCAGTTGTCGGTACTGACTCATCGCACACCTCCACATCTGTTATCGCCGGGTGCCCGGAAACACCGTTCAGGTCTGTAATTCTGTGCGTTGAGCGGGCAGCGGACTTGATGCAGGTCAGAAAGGCTGTGACCCGCCAGTAAGTTGATGCAAATCAGAACAGGGCGGCGCGCGCGCAGTACAACAACAGCAAGCAGTTCCTTTTGAGCACAACGGGCCAGGAGCACGCGATGAGTACCGATCCCGATAGCCGCGACCTATGCAAGGAACACTGGATTGAAACGTTGAACGACGGGACTACCGTGCTGATTCGCCCGCTGAGCGAGCCAGACCACGAGCGCGATCATCGTTTCGTCGGGCAAGTACCCTACGAGGCTCGGCGCTTTCGTTTTCTGGCCGGCTTCAGCGGCGAGGCATCTACGCTCTTTGAACAGTTGGCGGATGTGGACTATCGCCGTCGCATGGCATATGTCGCCCTGATACATGACAATGGCCAACTGCGCCAGATCGGCGAGAGCCGCTATGCCGCTGTCCCCGGCAGCAAAAATTGCGAGTGTGCGGTTGCCGTCAGCACGCAATGGCAGCGCAAGGGCCTGGGCAGGCTACTGATGAATCACCTGATCAGCGCTGCACGCAGCAATGGCTATGCGCGCATGGTTTCCCGTGACATGTCGAACAACTACGGCATGCACCGGCTGGCCAAAGCGCTCGGTTTTTCAGCGCGCTACCTGGCCGGCGACGTCAGTGAAATCGTTCACGAGCTGGACCTGCAGCGCTAAGCCGTTGCCTCGGCGCGGTCTGCCTGCAAACCGCACCGAGGTAGCCAGGGTGTCAGGCGACAGGCGCCTGCGGGGTGATGACCAGTACACTGCTTGGCATTTTGTACAGCACCCGCTCAACCGTGCTGCCAACGTATTTGGCCAGGCCACGGTGATGAATCCGCCCCATCACAATGATGTCTATGCCGTGCGCCTCGCAGAAAACCGTCATGACTTTGGCCGGGTCGCCCATGATCATGTGGCACGCTTGCGGCGCTATGCCGTTGCGCTCGGTCAGTTCCCTGAACGCCACTCCCTGGGCTTCATGCAGGCTTTCGGCAAGATTTGGGCCAAACCAGAACGATTTATGCCCAAGGTTTTCTGCTTCCGTTTGCATGGAACTCATGTCGTAGGCATAGAGGATCTCTACCTGGGCCTTGCACTGCATGGCCAACTTCAATGCTTGATTGATAATGCGGTCGTTGAAGCCTTGGAACTGGTCTTCGGGACGCGACAGGTCGACGGCAGCAAGCACCTTGCGAGGCATGACGTGGCTGGCCGTATCGACAAAATGCAAGGGCACCGAGCATTCCCGCAGCAGCCGCACATCGAGCGTCGTGAACATCGCCCGCATCAGCCGCGACTGATGCTCCAGATCCTTGACCACCATCGCAAATGACTGCTCCTTCAGGTGGATGAGGATTTCCTCCAGGACGTTGTCGACCCAGACCACTTCAGTGGTGACCGTGAGTCCGCCCTTGCGCAGGGTGACGGCCTGGGTTTCCAACCAGTCCCGGTGTTTATCGACATACGCCTGGCGCATGATAGCCAGCGCCTGCTCATTCACCAACCCGGCGGTGGCAAGGCCTTCCAGGTAATCAAAGGCCACAATGTGCAAGGCAATGCCTTGAGCTTTGGCCAATGCCGCAGCGCGGTCAAAGGCGTCGGTGCGCTGCATCAAGGGAGGGGCGATCAACAGCAAACGTTGGGAGTCAGACATGGCACACCTCGCGCTGAGCGATGAGTCGGTAGCTGCCATCGTGCAGCGCCGCGACGTGGTGTGCTTGACCTGTATCAAGAACACGCTGAACGCCCGGTGAAAGCCCGAGGCTCGCCGCATGAGCATCGGCAGCGCCCGACTAACGGTAAGCCCCTGCACATCCAGCAGGGTCGGATCCTTGATCCTGGTCAATCCATTGCGTGTTTTTTGGCGCACGCTAGGTCACGAGTGAGGCCACGCCTCCCGAGGAGCGTAATCATGCCTACTATGCGTGCTGCACTGTTTGTTGAAAAAAACAGAATTGTGCTGGGTGAAAAGCCTATTCCAGCGATTGGTCCTACCGATGCGTTGCTGCGGATCACCACCACCACAATCTGTGGCACCGACGTTCACATCCTGCGCGGTGAATACCCTGTCGCCAAAGGCCTGACGATTGGTCATGAGCCGGTCGGCATCATTGAAAAGCTGGGCAGCCAGGTCCAGGGCTTCAGTGAAGGGCAACGGGTGATCGCCGGTGCCATTACCCCGAGCGGTCACAGCAACGCCTGCCTGTGCGGGTGTTCATCCCAGGACGGACCTGGCACCCGCCATGGCTTCAAGGCGATCGGCGGCTGGAAGTTCGGCAACACGATAGACGGCTGTCAGGCCGAATTTGTGCGGGTGCCCGATGCCATGGCCAACCTGTCAGTGATTCCCGACAACCTCAGCGACGAACAGGTGTTGATGTGTCCCGACATCATGTCTACCGGTTTCTCGGGTGCCGAGCGAGGGAACGTCAAGATTGGCGACTGCGTGGTCGTCTTTGCACTGGGGCCCATTGGTCTGTGCGCAGTGGCGGGTGCCCGTTTGCAGGGGGCAGGCAGCATCATCGGCGTCGACAGCGTACCGGCACGCATGAACGTTGCCCGCCAACTCGGCGCAACGCAGGTGATCGATTACACCCAGGGTAATGTCGTCGAACAGATCATGGCTATCACCAATGGGCGTGGCGTCGATGTCGCCATTGAGGCGCTAGGCACTCAACTGACCTTTGAATCGGCGTTGCGGGTGCTACGTCCCGGCGGCACCTTGTCCAGCCTGGGCGTGTATGCGGCGGACCTGCGAATTCCACTCGATGCCTTCGCGGCGGGCCTGGGCGACTACAGCATCGTGTCTACGCTGTGCCCCGGGGGCAAGGAGCGGATGCGGCGGCTGATGGATGTCATTGCCTGCGGGCGCATCGATCTGGGCCCGCTGGTGACGCACCGGTTCAAACTCGACCAAATTGAGGACGCCTACGAGCTGTTCGCCCATCAACGAGACGGTGTCATGAAAGTAGCCATAACGCCCTGAGTTGACCT
The DNA here is from genome assembly GCF_003105155.1 of Pseudomonas sp. SDI. Taxonomy (GTDB): domain Bacteria; phylum Pseudomonadota; class Gammaproteobacteria; order Pseudomonadales; family Pseudomonadaceae; genus Aquipseudomonas. The sequence continues at coordinate 129,528 of NZ_QETK01000008.1, forward strand.
TGCCTGAAGCACGTTGCCCCCCATCCGGCAGGGAGGCTGTTCCTGATTCAATCGAATGTGGAGCGCGCCAAATGCTCAAATCACTGTTGCTGTCGCTATTCCCTCGGCTGGCACCTGGTGCAGCGTTGCATCAGGCTGGCGATCGCCTGTTCCGTTTTCGCCACCGCCCGCGCATCGCGCCAGCTCCGGACCTCGCGTTCATGCTGCGCCGCGAAGTGGGTTTGCCTGAGCAGCCTACCCTGCTGGCCAGCGATAGCGGGGATCAGTTCACTGTGACGGCCAACCTGCAAGCGGTTGGAATCGACAGCCTGCAGATAAGCATTACCCCGGAGCAGTTCACGTTGAGCGGTTGGCTGCTACAGCCCCCCTCACACGCCATAGGGGATGTACCTGAGTGCGGCGGCTTCAGCGCCTCACGCGCGCTCCCGCCCTCGATGGACCTTGAGCATTTCACCCTCCACTACCATCAGGGGCACCTGATCTTCCGTGTCCCCAAAAAGCCTGCGCGCCAAGGCGATTCGACACACACACCTGCGCCTGCAACGGAGTACTATCAATGAACATCTTCATTGAGCAGCATCTGCGACAGGGCCGCTGGTGGATCCACCTCGATGCCTGGGAGGTGAGTTTTCGCAGCCTTGATGAGGCAACCGCCTTCGTTGATCGGCTGAACGCCCGCCTCAATGCACCGCACTCCTTGACGATGCTCGCCCACGCGCCCTTACGCCCCAGCTCCAACAACGCCCAGCGCGCCCTGCCAGGTTCACCCAGGGACCTGGCGGAGGTGAGACATGCATCGCTTGAACGTCGCCCTTGAGCACGTCGATTCAGCAGTTGGGTTGGTCTACCCGGAGGCGTTGCTGTCATCCCGATCGGCCTGCGCCGACTGCCGGGTCAGCGCGCTGTGCCTGCCCACAGGTCTCTCCCGGCAAGGCAACGACCGCTTCAATGAACTGATCAGCCAGCGGCTACGGGTTCACAAAGGGGGCGGCCTGTTTCAGGCCAATGACCCGCTGGAATTCCTCTACGCGGTTCGTTTCGGGAGCTTCAAGACTTGCTTCGCCAATATTGAAGGGCAAGGACTGGTCACCCACTTCTGGATGCCCGGCGACATCATGGGGTGTGATGCGATCAGTACCAACCGCCATGTCTGCTGCGCGTTTGCCCTGGAAGACAGCGAAGTCTGCCTGATCCCCTACAAGCGCCTCGAAGCACTGGCCCGCGAATTCCCGTTCCTTCAGCAAAGCCTTAACCGGCTGCTGAGCAGCGAGATCGTCCGCGACCATAAGCGCTTGTTGATGATGTGCAACTTCACCGCCGAAGAGCGCCTGGCCACCTTTGTGCTCGGGTTGTCGAAACGCTATGCCACGCGCGGTTTCTCGGCCCATGGCTTTGTCTTGCGCATGTCCAGGGACGACATTGCGTCTTACCTGGGGCTGAGGCTTGAAACCATTTGCAGGTCCATTGCACATCTGCGTCAGCTGGAAATCGTGGCATTCAGTGGACGCCGCGTTGAGATCTTGAACATGCCGGCTCTCCAGGCGCTGGAACATGGTTATGGACACTGCTGTGTGGCCTCGGAGTGAGCCCTTGCCGGCACGAGTACAGATGCCGGTGCCTGCCGCGCAGCGACCGCCATGCTTGAAGCCCTGAACATTACCCACCTGGCAGCCGCCCTGGGTATAGGGATGCTTGTCGGCCTGGAACGTGAACGCAAAAAAGGCAGCGACGAACGCCGCGCCTTTGCCGGTTTCAGAACCTTTGCCATCACCGCTGTACTGGGTTACGTCTGCATGGCCACTGCCGGCGTGATGCTGGTGGGCATCATGACCATCGCCCTGGCAATCATCGTCGCCGTTGCCTACTGGAAGCACCCGGGCACTGACCCGGGCATCACCAGCGAAGTTGCCCTGCTGTTCGTCTTGATACTCGGCGCCTTGAGCTATCAGCAGCCAGGGCTGGCGGTGGCCGTCAGCGTCGTGCTCACGGTCATTCTGGCGCTGCGCCAGGAGCTACACCGGTTTGCCCTGCAGCAATTGACCGAGTCGGAGGTCCGCGACGGCTTGATCCTCTTGACCGCCGCCTTGGTCATACTCCCCCTGACGCCCGACCGTTTCATCGGCCCCTTTGGGGCCATCAACCCGCGCACGGTCTGCACCCTGACCGTGCTGCTGATGAGTGCTGAGGCCTTGGGCCATATCGCCTTGCGCATGATGGGCGCGCGCTACGGCTATACCCTCAGTGCCATTGCCTCGGGGTTCGCCTCAGGGTCGGCGACCATTGCCCTGATCGGCCATGTCGCCCGCCGAGAGCAGGCGTCGGTGAGAGCGCTGAGCGCCGCGGCAATCTTTTCAAATCTGGCGACCATCGCCATGCTCTCCCTGGTGCTGGGAACCGTCGATCTGGCCTTCCTGCAGGCGGTGTGGGTGCCCGTCGTGCTGGCGGCACTGGCAACAGTGGCCTATGGCTCCATGCTGCTGGCACCGTGGAAACCTTCGATCGTGCCCGTCAGCACAAAAGTGGGGGATGGCGCCTTCAGCCTCAAGGTCGCCCTGGTGGTGACGGCAGCGGTAACCGGCATTACCTTGCTGTCCTCGGCGTTGCTCTACTTCTTTGGCCACAGCGGCGTACTGATTGCGGCGCTGCTCAGCGGGTTGGCCGATGCGCATGCGACAGCAGCGTCGATCGCGTCGCTGGTGAAGTCCGGGCAGCTATCGATCACCGACATAGCGATCCCCTCGCTGAGCGCCATGAGCAGCAATACCCTGAGCAAGTGCGTGCTGGCTTGGGCCAGCGGCGGGAAAACGTACGCTGCCTACGTCATCACCGGCCAATTGGTGATCATTGCGTCAATGTGGCTGGGCTTGTTGATGCAGTGAGCCTGCCTGGCAACAGCGCCGATCAGTCTTTCATCGATCACACTGATGATTACTATCGAGCTGCCCGCCTGTCGGGTTGCCACACCCTTCTCATACAATCGCCTGCCACTTCTCCCCGCCTGCCCGCCTGCCTCGGGCGGCACTCCCCCTTTGGAACCCAGCACCCCATGCCAAGCCCCAGCCAGGCCTCTCAAGGCCATCCCGAACATAATCAACAGAGCGTCAAACAGCAGTGGCTGGCGATTCTCTCGGTCGCCGTGGGTGCCTTCGCCCTGGTGACCAGTGAGTTTCTTCCGGTCGGCGTGCTCAACGATGTCGCCAGCGACCTGGGCATCAGTGCCGGCCAGGCCGGCCTGATGGTCACCCTGCCCGGCATCATGGCGGCCCTTGCCGCCCCCTTGCTGTCGGTGGGCATTGGCGCGCTGGATCGCCGCTACCTGCTGATCGGCCTGACGCTGATCATGATCGTCGCCAACGCAGTAGTGGCCTACGCCAGCGATTTCGGCCTGCTGCTGTTCGGCCGCGTGCTGTTGGGCATCAGCATCGGCGGTTTCTGGGCGACCGCCATTGCCCTGAGCGGCCGCCTGGCGCCCAAAGGCGTCGGGGTAGCGCAGGCCACCTCGATCATCATGGTCGGTGTGACCCTGGCCACCGTGCTCGGTGTGCCGGTAGGCACCTGGCTAAGCGGCCTGATGGGCTGGCGCATGACCTTCCTGGTGACCGCGCTGGTGGGCGTACCGGTGCTGCTGGCGCAGGTCTTTCTGCTACCACGGCTCAACCCCGACAAGGCGATCCGGGTCAGCGACCTGCCGGCCCTGTTCATCAATCCACAGGCGCGGGTGGGCTTGATCGCCGTCTTGCTGATCGGCCTGGCACACTTTGCCGCGTACACCTATGTCGCGCCGTTCTTCAAACAAAGTTCCGGCTTCGATGGGCCGACGATTGGCTCACTGTTGCTGCTGTATGGCGTGGCCGGGGTGGCGGGGAACATCTTCGCTGGTTTCGCCGCCAACCGCAGTGTGCGCCACACCCTGTTGCTGGTGGCCGTGCTGATCGGCACCAGCACCGCCTTGTTCCCGTACTTCGCCACGGGCATGACAGGCGCCGCGCTGTTGATCGCGCTGTGGGGCTTCGCCTTCGGCGCCTTCCCGGCCTGTGCCAGCATCTGGATGTTTGTGGTCGCGCCCAAGGATGTCGAACGCGGCATGCCGCTGTTCGTTGCCATGTTCCAGGTGATTATCGCCGTGGGCTCGTTCTTCGGTGGGCAGATCGTCGACCAGTTGGGCAGCTCGGTGCTGCTGAGTTTGGCCACGGCCCTGGTGGGCTGCGGTTTTGTCACGGTGCTGGTGCTGGGGCGCAACGTCAGTAATAGCCTGGCGGCCCAACCCTGCTGACAGAGCCTTGACTCGCCTGCAATGCGCCTGGGTAGCCGCGTGAGCCTGCCGGCGCCGGACCCGGCCTACTGCAGCGGATGCGCTGAAGCACTCGCTGAGCGTGCCACTCTTCGAGTGGCTATAGGGTTTGGTTCTGCTTGGAAGGTGCCTCTACTGGCGGGGGTGGTAGATACTATAGGCCAATGCCTCATCGCAGAATGCCTGCGCAGGAGATCGGCATGAGCATCGACTGGAATGGTTTCACCCCCTGGATTTCTTTAAGTGGCGGAGCCCTCATCGGGCTTGCCGTTAGCGTGTTCGCACTCGCGAATGGGCGCATTGCCGGCATCAGCGGCTTGCTTGGCAGCTTGATGCAGTTCAACAGTGAGGGTTGGAGCGAGAAAGCCCTGTTTCTTCTTGGCCTGCTGCTAGCGCCATTGTTGTGGGGGCTGTTTGCCGTTTTGCCTGATATTGAGATCGACGCAGAGTGGCCGGCGCTGGTCATTGCCGGTCTGCTCGTCGGACTAGGGACCCGTTATGGTTCCGGATGTACCAGTGGGCATGGTGTGTGTGGCGTGTCTCGATTATCTCCACGCTCGCTTGTGGCCACCCTGTGTTTTATGGCCGCCGGATTCACCACGGTGTACGTCATGCGTCATGTAGTGGGGAACTGAGATGGCTAAGCTGACTGCGTTTCTGGCCGGGTTGATCTTTGGCCTTGGCTTACTTTTGGCGGGGATGGCGAATCCTGCGAAGGTGCTGGCGTTTCTCGATTTGGCTGGGCACTGGGATCCGTCTCTTGCTCTGGTCATGGCCGGTGCAATTGCAGTGGCGGCTATTCCACTGAATGTGGCGGGTAAAAGGAAGCGATCCTTACTCGGTGCCAACATGCAGTTGCCCGTAAAGAGGGAACTCGATGCGCGCCTGATGGGCGGTAGTCTGCTATTTGGCATTGGTTGGGGGATTGCCGGAATCTGCCCTGGGCCGGCGGTAGCCATTCTACTCAGCGGGCACTGGAAAATTATAATTTTTGGGGTCGCCATGTTGGCCGGTATGGGGTTGTTTTCTGTAATAGAACGTTCGCGGATTGAAGTGCCGAAAGGTTCAGTATGAATCGCTACTGATTTCGTTGGTCCAATTGAGTGCAGTTGACCGTTCTCTGCCGATCATGGTCATAAAGTGTGCTGGTCATTGCAGAATGCCGATCCCATTCGTTGCTGTCTGAATTAAGCAATTGATTCATGCGGTCGGTCCGATTGATTGCTTGATCGTAATAAGGTGTGGCGCTACTTGGGGGCAGAAGCGTACCCTGAGTTTCCACGGCGACGCCGGTTCAGATGACCCCGGCGCCGTGACAGTTTCCGCGTCGACTCATGCTCTGTTTGAAGCAATAACGTAACCTTCCATGAACAGTGCCGCTTCATGATGACGCAACCTGTACTTCTCGGGACCTGCCTCATTCAGGGCAACCCACATGGCCTGGCCCAGCGCATTTTCAGTGGCGACGTAACCGGTCGCCGAGGATGTCGAGAAGTATGCGTCCAAGCGTGCCTGAAGCCAGTCACCGGCTGCACAGGATAAAGTGCTCGGCGCTCACGGTAGGTCTGTGGCCCGAAGTTGGCGGGGCAAAGCCCCCCTGCTCCACTTCCAGAACGATGGACTCGTACAGCGTCATTGCGCTTTTCCTTGTACTTCGAATACGACTCCTCTCAATCCCGCCGTGGCCCTACCACGCCTGACTGACTCAGACAGCATGTGAAACCCACATCATCGCCTGCACAAAGTGAGTCTTCATCCAGATCAAACGGTAACACCCAGAGCCTAAGCTCGGAGTTGAAATCAAAGGGCGGCAATGGCTCTGAGAATTGGGCAGTGCGTGGGTAAATCAAAGCCATCTCACCACACCCAGGCAAATACGTCTGGCCATAGGCAAATAGCTGGTAGAAGTCGGCCTGGCTCAGGCCGTACTTGTTGTGACGGTCATATCCATCCAGACGCTTCCACTTGGTATCCAGCACCCAGGCCTGCTGGCCTCGCTGTAGCAACAGGTCCGGCTCCAGGCGGAACATCGCACGGCCATCGTGCTGGCACAGGCTATGCCGAGAGGCCTGAGCCGTAAGGCGCGTGCCAGGAGCCAGACGGAGACGTAGCCAGCCTTCCACATACTGCTCGAATAGCTTCTCCATGGGGAACAGCAGGCTGATACCGCGCCACTTGCCACTCACCGCTATCGGCATCTGCTGGTTGAGGATCAACTCACACCAGGGCTTGATCGCCTGGTAATGCGCCATAAGCCGGTCGCCGCCCCAGGCACGCAAGTCCAGGCTCACCTGCCGGCTGGCCGGCACCTCTGCCAGCATCGTACGTAGCTCATTGGCCAAGCGCCAGTTGGCGGCATCCTGCGTACTCACAGCTACCTGATCCAGCGCCAGCCTGAGCAAGCGGTTCTCGGCACGGTCCGGCAGGAACACATCGTAGCGAATCTGGAAGTGATGCTGTCGCCCCGGAGGCTGGCGCATCTGTGCCACCACATTGAGTTGGCCACGCAGAAAACATTGTTCTTCCTCGACGCGCTGATAGTCGAAGCGAACCCCGCGCTTCACCAATAGATCCAGCTCCGCGAGAAACTGCCCCATCACCCACTCACTGAGCGACTTATCGAACAGTTCCAGGCTGGCTACCGAAGCATCACGCGGTTTGAGCTGCAAGGCACTTTGAATCAGCTTACACAGCAACTGGCGGCCCTTGATCAGGCAATCGCCCTGCTCATAGTGTTTGGGCAGAATCTCCAGCCGCGTGCCACAAGGCGTTTCCAGCACGCCCACATAGGAGTCCCACCTCAATACACGCTGCCCATCCACCTGCAAAAGCGGGGCACCACTGCGATTGAAGCTAGCGCTCAGTTCGCACAGCCAATCGAAAGCGCTGGGAGATACACGAGCAAGATCCAACGACGATTCCACCTTATCGGTGGTCAGCCTGGCGTACTCACGGATTGTGATTAGTTGCTCGCTCACTCAGCGCTGCCCAAGATATTCCGGTAACTATCGACTGAAACAAAAGCTTTGTCGTTGAGCTCCCAGCGCTGATCACTCACCTTGCCGGCAACATCATGGCCGAACAACGCCTCCAGACCTCGATCGGTTTGCGGCTTGCGTACAAAAGGCTCGCTGCCATTGGCGTTGGCGTGTTGATCATTCAGTACCCAGCTGATGCGCTCCCAGTCCTCGAAGAAGTACTCCTGCAACAGCGGTAGGACTTGATTCCTGAAAGTCACCGCCAACTGCTGCAACGCGTCGCCACTCTTGAGCGCCATGAAGTAGGCATGCCCGAGGCAATGATCACGATCAAGCAGCACCTCGATGCGCTGGTTCATAACCGCCAAAAGCTTACCAATGTCGATACCCTCCACCACTACACCATTGAGCAACGTGGGATTTGGCATCATTTCCTTGAAGACAAAGCGGCGACGCAAGGCGATATCCAGCCCCGAGAGCGAACGGTCTGCAGTGTTCATGGTACCGACCAAATAGACATTGTCCGGCACCGTGAAGCGCTCCTTCGAGTACGGCAAGGTAACGGACAAACCTTCCGCCGCACCGTCCCGCTTAGAGGCTTCAATTAATGTGATCAGTTCTCCAAAGATGCGAGAAACATTGCCCCGATTGATCTCATCGATCACAAGCACATAAGGCCGTCTCTCACCGTTCGACTGCTCAGCGCCGCCGTTTTCCAGCTTGCCGCGTAAGTGCTCGGCAATACCTCTTACATAACTCTCGCAATAGACCGACGTAGGCCGCTCGCCACGCACGAACAACCGCACATGCTCGATGTTAGCCGGCAGCTCAATCGCACTTTCCGAGGCCTTGGGCCGGCAGGTGAAAGTCCCATTGCCGGGCCTGTAGCGAACATCAAAAGACTTCCCACGCACCGTAGTCAGCGTGACGGGAGCCTCGGTGACCTCTTCCAGAAACGCGTTGAGCACATCATCTTCTGTCTGCGTTCCTTCCTGGTGACGGGCGTCATCGCACAGCCGCTTGAAAACACCAGGCTCAACCTTGTAATGAAGCTGCCCAGACGCTGAAACCGCCCGCAAACCTTCAACAAAATCCTCATAGCTGAAGCTTTGGTGAAACGTGACGAAACGCACCCGCCCGTCCAGCACCAACTGATCGAACGCGTTTTTCCAAGTCTCGCGAGCAGGCGTTACCAACACCTCAGGGGCCAGAATTTTCAGGGTCTCTTCCACAACGGAATACGTCTTGCCCGTTCCCGGTGGGCCGAAAAGAATCTGGTTCAGCGGAATATCATTGGCGGCCACTCTGGCATCTCCCTCTTGCATCTCTTCAAGTGCTTCGCCTTTCGCGCCTCGCAGCGCCTCAAGTAATTGCCACATGGCGATATTGTTTGGCAGTACCGCATCTGTATCCAACCCGGCCAGGCTCATGGACGCCATGATCTGCTCATTCAGCGCACACCAGTCCTGCTTTTCGCTGGCCACGTCCAGCTGAAAATGCTCACGCAGGCTCTGTAAGAGTCGCTGGCAATCATCAGGCTTGAGCAGTGTGGTGAACCGCTCCGGCGCAAAGGCGGCAAACACGCGATTGACCATGGCCGGTCGGTTGGCGCTGAACTGCTTACTCTGGACTGCCAGATGCCAATCCTTCATGACTTGTGCGTGAGTCTGTGCTGTAGGCGCATCCATGATGCGCTGCGTGATTTTCCGAATAGCGGCTTGCTGCTCATTGAGTTCACCCCGAGAGAACAACCCAAGCTTCAAGCTGGAAACCCCGTTTTCGCGCTCAATCCACAGGCGATCAAGGGCTGCCTGATCCAGAGGTGCCTGACCAGTGCGTAAGGCCTTGGCCAACGCGGTGACCTCCTGATAAATCTTCAGCCATCCTGGGCAGGACTCCTTGCGATCCGCCGAACTCCAGGCCACGTACTGTTTCAGGCTGTGCTGCCCTTCTCCCGCCTGCCAGAGCAGCGCCAGTCGGGCCGCAATGGCCGGGGCAATTTCGACGCCCGAGCTCTTTGGGTTCCAGCGCTGGGTAGGCATGGCCTTGTTGAGCAGCAATATGGGCAACAAGCCGCTGGAACAGTCAGGCCGATGCTCATCGATGCGCAGGCGTAAGTAGTTGCGCGTTTTACTCGAATCCTTCCAGTCGGGCCCTTCATGCGCTCCCTCAGTCACCAGCCCGCGCGCAACGATGCCGCGCGGCTTCTGCCCCAATCGCACTATATAAACCACATCGCCCGGTTGCGGCTGTTTCGGATGGCAGCTCCAATCCACCTCTACTGTCAATTCAACGCAGGCGTTCCCACCAAGCTTGAAATGAGCCGGATTCCAGATGAGCAGGTAACTCGGCTGCCCCGGTTGCGTATCCTGCTCAGATCCCGGTTTGGCTGGCCGCAACTCCAGCTCATCACTATAAAGTCCGCGCTTAAAGGCCTGCTCCAACTCACTCATGCACAACACTCCACAGCCGCCTGCCAGAGCGCGAGCCGACTCAATTCAAATATGGGTGGCATTGAAGACGGGAACCGGAGGGGGTGATGCGCCAAGTGGCGGTTGCCGACGTACATCTGGAGGGCCCTCGCTGGGATATCACGACCTGCCACTTTGCGATGCCCGCCACCTTATCCATTGATAAAGCGGGGGTAAAGCCGCACTTTGTAGTTTTTGCGCAGCTCTTTCCCACCTGATGCTTAGTACATCATTTGGTTAGCTTAAATCTCTCGGCATGCTGATCAATGAACTGATTAACCTCTTGAAACTGACCCGCAAAGCAGCGGTGCCATACTAGCGTCTTCGCCTTGGCTGATCATTCGCCCTGGCCACCCTCTTCACCCTTTGCGGAACCACTCATGCTGCAAATCTTCGAACGTCGCCTCGATCCCTTCCCGCCCGACGAAATCCCACCGCCTCCGGTCGGCCTGCTGCGCTTCCTCTGGGCCTGCACGCGCGGCGCCCGCGGTTATGTGTTGGCGCTTGCACTGCTGAGCGCCGGCGTATCGATTTACGAAGCCTGGCTGTTCGCCTTCCTCGGCCAGGTCGTCGACCTGCTCTCCACCTGGCAGGCAGGTGGTGCGGCAGACGGCGAGGAGCAGCGCGTGCTCTGGGGCATCGGCATCGTGCTGTTCACCAGCATCGGGCTGGTGGCGCTACGCACCCTGGTTCAGCACCAGGTCCTGGCGATCAATTTGCCGTTGCGCCTGCGCTGGGACTTCCACCGCCTGATGCTGCGGCAGAGCCTGTCGTTCTTTTCCGACGAGTTCTCCGGTCGGGTGACCACCAAAGTGATGCAGACAGCGCTGGCGGTGCGCGAGGTGCTGTTCACCGTGATCGAAATCGCCCCAGGCATCGGCGTGTATTTCATTGCCATCATCGCACTGGCCGGTGGCTTCGCGCTCAAGCTGATGCTGCCGTTCATTGCCTGGGTCGCGCTGTTCGGGCTGGCCATGCTGTACTTCGTGCCGCGCCTGGGCCAGGTCGGCCAGGAGCAGGCCAACGCCCGCTCGTCGATGACCGGGCGCATCTCCGACGCCTACACCAATATCACCACGGTGAAGCTGTTCTCCCATTCCAAGCGTGAAGCGCATTTCGCCCGCGCTGCGATGGAGGATTTCAAGCAAACCGGCTTCCGCCAGATGCGCCTGGTCAGCCAGTTCGAGATCGTCAACCAGGCGCTGGTGGTGGCCCTGATCATTGGCGCAGGCGGCTATGCCCTGTGGTTGTGGCACCGGGGCGAAGTCGGCACCGGCGCGGTGGCAGCGATTACCGCCATGGCCCTGCGCATCAACGGCATGTCGCACTGGATCATGTGGCAGATGACCTCGCTGTTCGAAAACATCGGCACCGTGCAAGACGGCATGGCCACCCTGACCCGTGGTCCGAAGGTGCAAGACGCGCCCAACGCCAGCGTGCTGAAGACTGCCGGCGGCGCGGTGAGCTTCGACAAGGTGAGCTTCAACTACAACGGTGAGCGCCAAGTGCTCGATGGCCTGAGCCTGAACATTCGCGCCGGCGAAAAAGTCGGCCTGGTCGGCCGCTCCGGTGCCGGCAAGTCGACGCTGATCAACCTGTTGCTGCGCTTCTACGACGTCGACAAGGGCGTGATTCGCATCGACGGGCAGAACATCGCCGAGGTCACGCAAGACAGCCTGCGCAGCGCCATCGGCATGGTGACCCAGGACACCTCCCTGCTGCACCGCACGATCCGCGACAACATCGCCTACGGCCGTCCCGAGGCCAGCGACGCGCAAATCCGCCACGCCGCGGCCAATGCCCAGGCTGACGGATTCATCCGTCAACTCAGCGACCAGCACGGCCATAGCGGCTACGATACCCTGGTCGGCGAGCGTGGCATCAAGCTGTCGGGCGGGCAACGCCAGCGCATCGCGATTGCCCGGGTGATGCTCAAGAACGCGCCGATTCTGCTGCTGGACGAGGCCACCAGCGCCCTCGACTCCGAGGTCGAAGTGGCCATTCAGGAAAGCCTGGCGGAAATGATGGAAGGCAAGACCGTGATCGCCATCGCCCATCGGCTGTCGACCATCGCAGCGATGGACCGGCTGATCGTCATGGACGAGGGGCGCATCGTCGAGCAAGGCACGCACGCCGAGCTGCTCGGCAGAAATGGCACCTATGCGCGGCTGTGGCAGCACCAGAGTGGCGGGTTCCTCGGTGAAGATCAGGGGGTAGCGCAGGTTGAGGAGTAGGTTGTCAGCGCTTAGCGACGTGAGTTCCTGTCGCCCCCACCCGGGGAATGCAGGCAGTATGAAATGGCCTTGTTCCACCCTTGTCACAGTTCGCGGCGATTGCCTCAACGTGGTCGCGGAAAATCAATGCCGGCTTTTACGATCTGTTCTCCAACCTGGATAGCCTCTACGGCGACGATGTGGCCGGCGAGATCCGCAGCCAGGCACAAGGGCGTACTGGTCGATATCGTCGACGTTGCCATCCGCGGCCTGATGAACAAGAAACTGACGATGTTCAAGGCAGCACGCTGGAGGTGGTGCGGGCCCAGAGCAACAAGGGCGCAGTGCCCACCGCAGGGCACCTTCCTGACCTTCGCATGCGCGCTCGGTGCGCCGGGCAAGACGCTCGCTTAGTTCCCCATCACCTGGTCCAGCGCCTGCTCCAGGGTGCCGACCGTGCGCTCGATATTGTGCAGATTCTCAAGCCCGAACAGGCCGATGCGAAAGGTCTGGAAATCGGCCGGCTCGTCGCACTGCAACGGCACCCCTGCGGCGATCTGCAGACCGTGGTTGGCAAATTTCTTGCCGCTCTTGATATCGGCATCGTCGGTGTAGCTCACCACCACGCCTGGGGCCTGAAAGCCGGTTGCAGCCACGCTGTTGAAGCCTTTGCCAGTCAACAGTGCACGCACCCGATCGCCCAGCGCCTGCTGTTCAGCGCGGAGCTTGTCGAAACCATAGGCTTGCATCTCTTTCATCACCTCGTTGAATCGCGCGAGGGCGTCGCTGGGCATGGTCGCATGGTAGGCATGCCCGCCCTGTTCGTAGGCCTGCATGATCTGCAGCCACTTTTTCAGGTCGCAGGCGAAGCTGCTGCTTTGCGTCTGCTCGATACGCGCCAAGGCCAAAGCACTGAACATCACCAGGGCGCAGCAGGGCGAGGCACTCCAGCCCTTCTGCGGTGCACTGATCAGCAGGTCGACTGCACATTTGTGCATATCAACCCAGATCGTGCCCGAGGCGATGCAGTCCAGCACGAACAGGCCACCCACCGCATGCACGGCGTCGCCAACGGCCCGCAGGTAGTCGTCAGGCAGGATAATCCCCGATGAGGTTTCCACATGGGGGGCGAAGACAATCTGCGGCTTCTGCGCCTCAATGGCTGCCAGCACTTCGTCCAGAGGCGCTGGCGCGTAGGCCACCTGGCGGCCCGTGTCGACCGGCCGGGCCTTGAGTACCGTGGTGGCCGCCGCAATGTTGCCCATCTCAAGAATCTGGCTCCAGCGATAACTGAACCAGCCGTTGCGTATCACCAGGCATTGCTGATCGCTGGCAAACTGTCGCGCCACCGCCTCCATGCCGAATGTGCCGCTGCCCGGGACCACCGCTACGCCTTGGGCGTTGTAGACCTGTTTCAGGGTGCCAGAAATGTTCTTCATCACGCCTTGAAACGACTGCGACATGTGGTTGAGCGAGCGGTCGGTGTAGACCACCGAGTACTCGACCAGCCCCTCAGGATCAATACTGGGATATAGCTTCGACATGCGGTGACTCCTTTGGCAAAGATGTCCGTGGCACCGACCCTGCCCCAAGCCCTGGCAAATAACAAGATGACTCAGGCTGTAGTCGTAATCGGCATTTGGCACCCCGCCCTGCAACCACCGGCCGCCGGATGACCCGGCTGATCGCCCCGCCGAGGGTGTTGGGGCCATACATAGGCGGACTTTATCGGACCACGACCGCCCTAGGCCATCGTCAACCGACGCTCACAAAAAGGAAAAGCAGGATGGCGCAATGCCAACCGTCGCGAATCCTAGCGCTGTTCACAGGAAGCGGCACGCTGTATGAAAAAACATATAGCGCTAGAAGCTACCGCTCAACCCGCAAAATAGCGCCGGCGCTTCGAACGGTAGTTCGCTGGGTCCAGGTGTGCAGGCAGCCATTGAGCTGCCTTTTCCTTCAGATAATTCCCGGTATTCGCGGGGCTTTTCTGGTACTTCGCCGACAGGTAGCGGGCGTAGTGGTGATCGAAGAGGCGCATGAACTCACCGAAATAGATATCCGCAACCCGGGTGTCACCCTGGATGACCAGCATGTTCTCGTCATTCGAGGTTTGCGACGCACTGCTGAAGTTCGCCGAACCGGTGACCACGGTAGGCTGCTCACCCAACGGATCGACCAGCAGGTATTTGGTGTGGATATAGTCGTTGGTGTTGAGCGGGTTATCCCGTTCGCGCAGCGCATTTACCAGCACGTTGTCTTTGCCGAGATAGCCGCCAGACGCAAAGATAACGTCGCCATCGGTGCCAATATCCTCCGTCGCAGCGAGGGCATCGTCCTTGACGATGTAGCGCAGTACGTCGTTCTGCTTGCGAAACACGCCCTGCAGCTCCTTGGCAATGTCGAACCCCGCAGTGAAGCACACCAGTTGCCTGGCGCTATCGGCCAGGTTCGCGTACCACTGCAGTGTCTTCTCGGCCTGTGGCGTGTCCTTGGTCTCGCGAGGGCTGAACAACGGATAGGTACCCGGCTTTAACGGCAGAGCGGGAATCGGCGTTGCCTGGGCATTGGGCCCCTGTAGATCGGCGACGCTGAGATTGCGCTGCAGGCGTGTCCAGTAATCGAGGTAGTGCCCGGCGATGTCAGGGTCGTGAACCACATGCCCCACATTCGACTGACCGAAGATGCCCCCGGCCGAGATGTTGGTCGACCCCGTCCACACGCTCACCGGTTTACCGTGCTCCAGCAGCACGATGAACTTGTTGTGGCGGATGCCCGTGCTGACCGTTCGCGGATGCACGAATGCGCTCAGGTTCGCCTGTTCGATGGTGGCCTGGTTGCCGGCCTTATACTTGCTCGCTGCGTCAAAAACGATCTGCACATCGCCTTCGTCTGCGGCCTCACGCAGCGCCTGGGCAACGGGCAGGTAATGGAACTCGTAAAACGCGACACGCAGGCCCATGCCTTTTCTGGCGCCGCGTTTGATGAAGGCAAGCAGGGCTTCGTAGAGGCCGCGGGAAAGCCATTTCATCGGTTCTGACGCCGGCTTGTCAGGGTCGGGGGCGACGTTCCGGAACTCCCGCGCATAGGCCTGTGAGCCGATCACACCGCGGTTGAAATAAACCTCGTGCTGTGTGCCTTCGCCAGCAGGCACCAGGGTCGGCTCGCAGCGAATCCGTACCGAAACCCCCAGGACCTCGTCGAGCCGAGGCTGGTTGGGCGTGCCGAAAACTGGCCGCACCGTGTACTCGTAGTCGTCGCCTGCGGCGACCGTGTAGTCGGCCCACAGAAAACTCTGCACGGGGTGTGCGCTGGTTGGCACCAGCGTGCCCCTGGGCAAGGCCTGGTCCACATCCTGGAAACGCTTGAGGCCTCGCAGGTAGTCGCCGGTTTGCGGCTTCCCGGCGGCGTCGAACGGCTGGCGATACACGGCAAAACCCAGCAGGTTGTGCTCCCCCTGCAACGCCGCAATATCTGGCTGGACCACGAAGTCCCAGGCCAGGACCACGACATGGGTCCCGGCAATGGCGCGGATGCGCAGGTAGTGACCGGTGGCACTGGCTCGCATGGCAGCATCCTTCCGAGGGTATTACAGGTTGGGGGTTCTGACCCTGATCTGTTGACCGTCTGGGGTACCGCCCTTTGGGCAAGCCATGGGGGCGAGGTCCTTGTCCAGGCAGACCCACAATTCCTTGAGCCGGTTATCCGAGGCCACCGAAACCCGCAGGCTCTCTGCCGGCAGCGTCGGGTTGAGCGCCAGGAAGGCCTGCTTGATATCAAGCACCTTGGCGTTCACCAGCTTATTTGGGCCAGGGTTGCTACCGAGCATTTCTTGCGTGGTGGGGCGGTGTAGCGTGCCGTATACCTTCTGGATATCGGCAAAATAGCGCTCCGGCGATGACCAGCCGCAGGTCCCATGGGCTTGCCATTCGTTTTGCATGAGGTCCGCCCCGGGCATCATGCAGAGGTGCTGCTTGACCAGCGGGGCGGGTAGCGAGCCGACCGTCTGGCAGTTGCGTGGGTGGTCCTGATAGTCCTTGGCATGCCCGTTCTGGGGCCAGAGGCCATGCACCACCCATTCGAATCGATTCCCGGAAAAGCACTGGAAGGCGTGCTTGGCCCTTATCTCCTTGGACTTGTTGCGCATTCCTTCGCAATGTTCCGGCGACCAGGACAACACCAGCGCCAGATAGTCCGTGGGGCGGTCATCGTTGACGTAATCCACCGGCCGTGCTGGCGCGGGCTCCACGGTGTCAGGCAACGCGCAGATTTCCTGCGCAACGGCGTGTGGGGCCAAGGCTACCAACACAGCCCAAAGCACTGAGTGTACCCACCTTGATGATTGCGGTTTCGATCCCATAATGACCTCCCTGGCCCACCACGTAGCGTTGCCTCGTTGCCCAATACAATGCCGCACGTACAGGCCGGCGCCTGTGAATCAGGATAGAGGCAAATGGCCAGGCTTCAAGTCGGACGGCGAACGCCCTCCCACACAGGCCGGGCTGGGGAAATCTACGGGCTGATGGGCGCCGTCACCAGCGCAACAACCGCGGCCCCAGCACGCCGCCCAGGACGGTCGGCAAGGACATGCCCAGCAGGTACCAGGTGCCCCAGAACGGCACTTCCATTTCCGGGCAATGCAGGCAATAGGCCAGAGTTGCGCTGGAGCCTGCAAGCAAGCCACCGGCAGCGCCAGCCTGGCGCAATCGCGTCGGCGCAAGGCCGCGCAAGGCCCAGAACACCGCAATCAACACCGGCACCGACAGGAGCGCGATGTTCATCGCGCAGGTGCGCCAGGTGCGCCCGAAAATCAGCTCGGCGCGCGCCTCGACGGGCGCACCGAAGAGCACCAGCGCCGCCCCGAGCCATACCAGTGCCAGCGGCAAGCCGAGCAGCCCCCACACCACTCCGCCGTTGACGCCAGGCCTGGCCAGCCGTTGCGTCAGCCACAGCCCGAGCAGCGCCAGGCTGCCGGGCAGCGCAACCTTGGCCCAGAACAGCGGCATCCGCGCCACCTCGGCAAGGTCACTGCGCACACCGTAGAGGGTCACGATCAGCAGCAGCGCTGCCAGCATTCCGCCCAGCAAGGCCAGCACCAGACGCCGCCCCAGCGCATGTCGGTCCACCGGCCCTTCTGCGGTGGCCAGCAGGGTGATCAGTTCATCGGTCTTCATCGTTTTCACGGCCTCCAATTAGCCTGGCCAACGCCTTGAGCCCACGGTGTATGCCTACCTTGACCGCCGCGCTGGACAGCCCGGTAATCCGTGCGGTCTCCTCCACCGACAAGCCCTCGAGTTTAACGTGCACGATGGGCAAGCGCTGGCGCTCCGGCAAGCGTTCCAGCAGCTTGCCGAGATCGCGGCTGGCCTGGGCTGGCGCCTCATCGCTGGCGGCAAACAGGTCGCTGTCGTCGTCCAGCAGGTCGTGCAGTGCATCGCGGTGCGCATAGCGGCGCAGGTAGTCGGCCAGTTTGTAACGGGCAATCGCCTGGACCCACACCGTCAGCGGCTGCTGCGGTTGGTAGGTATGCCGCGCGTTATGCACCGCCAGCAGTACCTCCTGCAACACGTCTTCGACCTCGGCCGGACGTTGCTGCAAGCGCCGCCGAAGGAAGCCGCGCACATGCAGCGCCAGCGCCGCGAGAAACTCGCGGTACGCCGCGGCATCGCCGGCAAGCCCACGCAGCAGCAAGGTTTGCAACTGCTTCTCGCGGGTAGCGAGCACGTCCTGTGAGTTAGTTCGTTGCATTGGCCGCCTGGGTTACACCATCAGTGATTTTCTTTTTATCGAACCATAGTCGCCGCCGTGTTGGAAAGCCTACCCCTACACCCCCAGCGTCCCTCGGCGGTCCGCGGTCACTCGAAAAAAAGTTTTCCGCTGCTGTAACCGAATCCACGATCGCCGCGAACTACTCCATGAGCCGCCGGTAATTTGCCGCGGCCCCATCCTCAGGAGTCAACCTCATGAAAGCACTTGCCCTCACCACTGCGGCCCTGGCCCTCGCCACACTGGCTGGCACCGCCATGGCCGACACCTCCAGCAATGGCGCCGCCATGGAGAAATGCTATGGCGTGGCCATGGCCGGCAAGAACGACTGTAAGGCCGGAGCCGGTACCACCTGCGCCGGCAGTGCCAAGAAAGACTACGACGCCATGCACTGGAAGAACGTCCCGGCTGGCACCTGCACCTCGATCAAGACCCCCAATGGAATGGGCTCGCTCACCCCGGCCAAGTCCTGAGCGGAGGCTGCCGACCATGAAGTGCAATCGCCCGTTGGGCGCCGGGCTCGGCCTCAAGGCCGAGCATTATGCTCAAGCCCTGGCCTGTGATGCTGTCGGCCTGTGGTTCGAGGTGCACCCGGAAAACTACATGGTCGGCGGCCCGCGCCTTGCCTGGCTGGAACGAATGGCCGAGTGCCATCCGCTGTCGCTGCACGGCGTTGCCCTGTCACTGGCCGCGGACCGCGAGCCGGACAGCGCGCATCTGCAGCGCTTGCGGGCGCTGATCGAGCGGGTCCAGCCGGTGCTGGTGTCTGAGCACCTGGCCTGGTCGTCCTGGCGGGGCCAGTACCACCCCGATCTCTTGCCCTTCCCGCGCAGCAACCAGGCGCTGCGCCGGATTACCGACAACATCCAGCGTACCCAGGAAGCGCTCGGGCGCTGTATCGCCATCGAGAACCCAAGCCACTACCTGCAGCTGGACGGGCATGACTGGGACGAAATCGAATTCCTCGGCGAGCTGACACGCCGCACCGGTTGCCGTCTGCTGCTGGACGTCAACAACGTCCACGTCAGCGCGCACAACCTGGGCTTCAGCGCCACCGACTACCTCGACCGCTTCCCTGCCGCCGCCATCAGCGAAGTGCACCTGGCCGGGCACAGCCACGACGACCAGGGGGCCCTGCTGATCGATTCCCACGACAGTGCCATCGCCGAGCCGGTGTGGGCGCTGTACCGCCACCTGATCGCCCGCGTCGGCCCGCGGCCGACGCTGATCGAACGCGACGGCAACCTGCCTGCATTCACCGATCTGCTGGCCGAACGCGCCATCGCCCAGGTAACCCTGGAACCGCCAGAGGACCTGTCATGAAGCTAACCCTTGGCGAATTTCAAGATGCCTTCGTCGACGCACTCTATCTGCGCCCTGCGCCGCAACTGGAAGCGCTGACCGCCCAGCCGGCGTTTGCGGTTTACCGCAATACCGTGCTGTCTGGCGCAGTCGAGGCACTGCGGGACAACTTCCCCAGCGTCGAGACGCTGGTCGGTCCGGGCTGGATGCACGACGTGGCAGCAGCCTATGTGCACCGGCAACCACCGTGCGATGCCCGACTGATCAACTACGGCGCAGGTTTTCCGGCGTTTCTGGAGGAAATGCAAAGCCACCATGGGCTGACGTACCTGGCCGATGTCGCACGCCTGGATTTCTATTGGTGCGAGGTGTTCAGCGCCCCCATCACGGCGTACCTGAGTTTGACCGACCTGGCCGGCATGACCGCTGCCGACCTGACCCACAGCCACTTGCGCCCACGTCCGAGCGCACGCTGGCAATGGTTCGACGCACATCCGGCGTTCAGCCTGTGGCGCTGCAGCCGGGCCGGCCAGCCCTGGTCGCCGGCACAGCCCTGGGTGGCCGAAGGCGCCCTGCTGAGCGGCGACACCGACGGTGTAAGTCATCAGCCCCTGGAGCCTGGCGGCTGCACCTTCCTCGATGCCTGTGCGGCAGGGTACTCGCTGGAGGCAGCCTCGCACCTCGCCGAACAACGCCAGCCCGACCTCGACTTCAGCGACCTGCTCGGCCGGCTGTTGCAGGCACGGGTTTTTCTCCCCCTCACCTACGATTGAAGGAATGGCCATGGACACCCTCCACACCGACGCCAGCACACACGGCCTGCGCCACTACTACAACCGCCTGGCTGCGCACCTGCAGTCGGGTGTGAGCGACAGCCTGCTGTACCTGGTCGCTCGGCTGGGTATTGCCTCGATCTTCTTTCTTTCCGGGCGCACCAAGGTCGAGGGCCTGCTGAGCATCACCCCCAGCACCTATGAACTGTTCCAGACCGAATTTGCCCTGCCGCTGGTTTCGCCCTGGCTCGCCGCACACCTGGCGACCTATGCCGAACACCTGTTCCCGCTGCTGCTGGTGCTTGGCCTGTTTACCCGCTTGTCGGCCCTGGCCTTGCTGGGCATGACCACCGTGATCGAGGTGTTCGTCTACCCCGATGCCTGGCCTACTCATCTGTCATGGGCCGGCCTGCTTCTGCTGCTGGTCGCGCGGGGTGCGGGGGGCTGGTCACTGGACCGGCTGTGGCGCCTGCGCTGAACGCCCCGCTAGACGCTACTCACCCGGCGGCGCATCGGCCTCGCGGGCTGGCGCCGGGTACCACTTCTCGCGTGGCACCCACTTGGCCTGTGCCGGGTCACCGAGGTAGTGCGGCGACATGATCTGCACGCCGTATTCGTTGAACACGTCCTGGATGTTGGCGTGCAGCAGGCTCAACAACTCCGCCCGCGGCCGCGGCTCGCTGGGCACAGCCTGTGCCACCAGGCGGTACTCAGGGTAAAAGTCCGATAGCCCGGTCTGAAAAACCTGCGGTTTGGGCTTATCAAGAATACCCTCGGTGCGCCGTGCCGCTTCTACCAGCATTGCCTCGACCTGCCGCCAGGGCGTGTCATAACCGATGGTGACCACGGTATCGACAACATAGCCGTGCCCCTGCACCGCGCGTGAATAGTTGCGTGTCACCGAGCCGGTAATCAGCGAGTTGGGCAAGGTCAGCACCTCGCCCAGGCCGGTGCGGATGGTGGTGTTGAACATACCGACTTCGGTCACTGTGCCCTCGTTGTCGCCCACACGCACGTATTCGCCTGCCTTCAGCGTGCGCGAATAGGTCAGGATCAACCCGGCTGCGGCCTGCCCCACCACACTGGATGCCCCCAGCGAAATCATCAACCCAAGCAACACCGACAACCCCTTGAACGCATCGGTGCCGGAGCCGGGCAGGTACGGATAGGCCATCACCAGGGCGAACAGCCAGATCGCCAGCGAAGTCAGGCGTGCAGTCGGTTGCAGGGTTTCCTCGGTCAACCACTTCAGGGTGCCGGGGCGTGCAATGCGTTCCAGCAGGCGCCGGCTGAAGCCACTGATGCCACGGGCAATGAAGAAAATCGTGATGGCTACGGCCATTCCGGGGATAGCGTTGAGGATGCCGTCGAGCAGGTAGCGTAGCAAGTCGAGCAGATGCACATTGAGGCGCTCGCCCCACGGCCTGGTATAGGGAAATTGCGACAACACGTAGCTGACCCATTGGTAACTCAACAGCAGCACCAGCAGCCAGTACACCAAGCGCAGCAGGCGGTCGATAAGCATGTACACGTAGTGGATATCGAGCAGCGGCATCTGGCCGACCCGCAGCTGATGGGCGCGCTCGCGCATCAGTTGCAGCAACGGCCCACGCAGCTTGCGCCGCGCCAGGTTGGCGCCCTTGATCAGCGCAACGTAGAGCAGCGTGGCGATGACCGAGAAGCCCAGTGCCTTGAGCAGAAAATGCAGGTTGCGCGCTTCGCCGGTCTCGTCGACCACCTGGCGCAAGACCGTTGCGGCCTGCTCGGCGGCCGCCCGGGTATCGCCGCCCTCCAGCCCAATGTCGCGCGGGGCGACGATAAAGGCTCGGCGCCCGCCCAGCAGCACCAGATGGCTATTGAGCACCGGCTCGACGCTAACGTTCAGCACCTCACTGCCGCGCAAGGCCTCGGTGATCACCGCAGTGGCCCGCTGCGTCCGCGCCGCCGGGGTTTCGCCGAGCAGGGTCGCGTGGAAGGTAAAGATACTACGGTTGGCGATGCGAAGCTCGGCGGGTTCGGCGGGGATGCCGTCGGCGACGCTGACTGCGGCCTCGCTGCCCAGGCCCAGCGTTGGCAATACGCTGAACAGTATCAGCAGTGCGCAGCAAAGGTGTCTCATCATCAAGCTCCATGACCGGTGGGGTGACCGGGTGCTTGTAGTGATAGCACAGGGTGCCGCAGGTGACGCTGAAGATGGCTATCTTGCGCAATTAGTTTGACTTGCCGCCATGGCTGAACGCTGGGAGCAGAGGTTCTGGTATACAGGTACCCCTGATTCCCGCTGACGCCACGGACGACAACCATGCAGATACGCCAAATGACCCACAACGACCTGCCCAGCGCCAGCGCCCTGTGCCTGGAAACGTTCATGCAGGCGGTTGCGCCCTCTCTGTCTGCGCAGGGCGTGGCCAGCTTCGCAAAGGTAGCCGCGCAGGCAGCGTTTGCCGAACGCATGAAGGGCGACAACCTGATGTTGGTGTGTGTTGCCGAGGGGGCCATTAGAGGGATGGTCGAATTCAAGGGCAGGTGTCATGTCGCGATGCTTTTTGTGGCACCGAGCTGGCAGCACCGGGGCATAGGCAAGCACCTGGTCGATGCGGCGCTGGAGCACGCCAGGGCCGACGTAGTGACGGTCAGGGCGTCTTTGTCTGCAGTGGCCGCGTACCAGCGCTACGGGTTCGTGTTGTCTGGAGAGGTGGGCGAGTTTGCCGGGCTGGTGTACCAGCCCATGGAGAAGCGGCTGCACATCTGAGTAACGGAATGTTGGCCCTGAATGACCAGTTTCGACCCAATGCAGCCGTTCGGCATGTGGCTAAAATCGACAAGAATAGACGGCCACCCATAAGTGAGAATTGATGTTTACGTGCCCATGCTGCGGATATGCCGTCTTCGAGGAACACACGGGATCATACGGAATTTGCCCAATTTGTTTCTGGGAGGATGACGTGTTCCAACTCTACTACCCTCACCAGGTGAGTGGCCCGAATAGATGTAGTTTGATTGAGGCGCAGGTGAACTTCGTCCAATTCGGTGCCTGCGAGCGAACCATGTCGAAGAATGTGCGAGTGGCTAGCGATAGCGATGTGCGTGATGGCGAGTGGTTCCCGCTCTGGGCTCGCCGAGTTGCCATTCCAGATCCCGACTCCGACAACCAGCATCCTCAACACATGAAGTCGAAGTACGACCTCTACTATTGGCTGCGGACCTAGCAGCGCGAAATGGCGTACTAGGTCCGCAATGGGTCGAAAGCTGCCGGTCGTGGATGACCGCTACCGATCCAGAGCAGACCTTCGGGGAGGGCAAAAGCGGCCCTCCAGAAGAGTTATATTAATTGCCGACGCGAACGTCCAAGCTTTTACGGTAACGCTTTGTTCTAATTATCCGTATCTTGACCGCCATAAATATTATTACGCGAGATCAATGATGTCTGCGAGCATTGGATACCGCACTAATGCAATGCAACCTCCAGCGATTGCGCCACTATATAGGCTCCAAATATTCTATGACGACCTCTCCACCAATGTAAGGGCCGTCACTACTACAATCCATTGCCGGCTCGTCAAAATCAACCCACGCACTGATGATAACTCTTCCTTTACCGGCAATAGCTCGCTGAGCACTAGTGAATTCCACTTCGTCACCCAAGGCTTCTCTTACAAATTCTGCTGGTAACGAAACCATTCCAACTGCGCCATTCGGCCACCACAAGTGGGGCTTAACTTTTACTCTATCACCATCTTTAAACTTCATTTATCTTGACCCATGCTGCCGACTTTAATTTTCCATTTGCCGTTCGGTTAAGAGGCTGGCCTTAACCCGTCCAGTGAGCACAGCGAACGATTTTAGCGCATTTTTATATCTTGCTGTTTTCCACTAATCTTTCTGGTCAAAAATGGTGCACATGAGGGCGAGCCCATGCAATTCCCCACCGGTGATCCGAAAATGGCGGAAAGAAAATTCTGACGCTCTGAGGAATCCGTTCAACGTATCTGGTCAAGTCCAATGTAAAAGTGTGGCCAGGTAAGGTGCAATTTCCCACTAGAGCGTCGGTAGCCGGTTCAACGCACAATTGCGCTCCATTTTCGGCTCATCGGCCATGGGGACGCGCGCGTCCGAATCGACATTGAATATGTCAATGTAACAACCGCTCAGCGCGCCCGGGCTGTCGACAATTCCTCCTTTGATCACGTAACGTGCGCTCGGCGCAAATTCACTGACAAACGCTATGCGGCACGAGCGCTTGGCATTGGCCGCGCCGCGCATCACCAAGTGCAGCGGCTGGCCGGCTTCAATCGAAAAAAGCCCTCCGGCGTCGATACGTTCTTATGAACGGAAACCAACTGCTCTCCCTGGGTCAAGCACTGGCCGCTCCTGGCCGTTAGCTGCTCGTGGTGACAGGCAGAAACCGGCCAATTGCGATCATTCAGGTGCATAGGAAAGTAGAGACGACTTGGGGCGAACGAATAGCTGACCCCGAGTCGCAAAGTACTAGGCAGAGAAACCACCATCAATCGTCAAGCTGGCCCCGGTGATGTAGCCTGCTTCCGGACCAGACAGGTAGGCGACAAAGCCGGCAATTTCCTCTGCCTTGCCATAGCGATCCAGTGCCATCAGACCTTTCAGGTACTCAGCACCCTCGCCATCGGCCGGGTTCATTTCGGTGTCCACCGGACCGGGTTGCACGTTGTTAACGGTGATACAGCGCGGGCCCAGGTCGCGGGCCATGCCTTTGGCCAAGCCGACTAACGCCGATTTGCTCATGGCGTACACTGCCCCGCCGGCAACCGGGATGCGCTCGGCGTTGGTGCTGTCGATATTGATGATGCGCCCGCCATCGACCATGTGCTTGGCAGCTTCCTGGCTGGCGACGAATACACTGCGCACGTTGACCGCTAGGGTATGGTCAAGCTGCTCCAGGGTGAGTTCCTCGGTGCTAGCCCAGGCCAGCACGCCGGCGTTGTTAACTAAAATATCCAGGCCGCCGAAGTGCTCGACGGCCGCGCGAATGGCCTGCTGCACGGCTGCCGCATCAGCACTATCGGCCTTGAGCGCAAGGGCCTTACCACTAGCGGCAATCACTTCACTGGCCAAAACAGCGGTTAAGTCAGAATTATGGGGGGCCATTCTGGGTCGAAAACGGTCGTCCACGACCGCCAGCTATCGGCCTGTAGCGGCCGCTCGACGCCGCCGGTACGCCAGCAATGCCCTTGATTGTCGTATTACCGCCGCCGAGGCAGGTTCAGGCCTCATCGTCCTTGGGGAAATGCCGGCAACTCTTGCGCGCCGCCATCTGCTCGGCCGTTGGGCGGTCGTCGACGAACACCGGCGGGCGGTCGCTGTAGATTTCCAGAAACCCCCAATGCAGGTCGGCTTCGTTCTGGCCTGGCTGGGGTGGTCGAAGCCACCAGACTTCTCGGCTGATCAAGGCCATGGCATGTTCCTCGTCAAGCGGCAACCACTTCACTATAGCCAGTACTGCCATGACGGCTGCGCAGCTGATATTTCTGCCAGTTTCGTCCCCACCCGCGTTGCAGTAGAACTCAACCAGTGAGACCCCGTCCCCCAGCAAGGTGGCCCAACCATGCCCG
This sequence comes from Pseudomonas sp. SDI, assembly GCF_003105155.1. Classification (GTDB taxonomy): domain Bacteria; phylum Pseudomonadota; class Gammaproteobacteria; order Pseudomonadales; family Pseudomonadaceae; genus Aquipseudomonas. The sequence goes on from NZ_QETK01000008.1 coordinate 154,910, forward strand.
AGCGCTCCCCCTCATGCCTGAGCAGCTATCGATTCGACTCGCTGGACCGCATCGCCGTCTGTACCCGCGCCAAGCAAAACGACTCACGACGTTTCTATCTCGGCGAGCGTCTGAGCAGCGAAGTTCAAGGCGAAGCAGGCATGACACTGCCGCGTCATGCGCACTACCTGCTTGGACAATGCAGCTATCCGGCGGCGCCAGCCGGCACAGCGCTGCTGGCAACAGACCCGCACGGCACACTACTGGCCGCGCTAGTCGGGCAACAACCGGTTTCGGCACGCATCGGCCCCTATGGGGAGTCGCCAACACGCAACGACCTGCCCGGGTTCTGCGGCGAGCATGCCGAACCTGTGACCGGCCACTACCTGCTCGGCAGCTATCGAGCATTGATCCCGGCGCTGGGACGCTTCAATCAACCGGACAGCTTCAGCCCTTTCGGTGACGGCGGCCTCAACCCCTATGCCTATTGCCTCGGCGACCCGATCAACCGAATCGATCCGAGCGGCCATAACGGGCTGTTCAGTATGATGTCGCGCCTGTTCAAAGGCGTGCCACGCAACGCCATTGGAGCGGCGGAGCCGCAGTACAGGGTTCATGTCAAACGCATCGGTAAACCTGAACAGTTGACCGAAGGTGTGCATTACTTCAGCGATACGTACAAGGGCAGGCCGCGCCTCAATGTGATGGGGCACGGTGACTCCCGCGTACCCGGCATACCGGCAAAAATGGAGTCTGGCACAGATTATCTGTCGCCGCGTAAATTGACCGAGCTATTGGAGCAGCGGGTAAATTTTGACGATTTCGCCAGTGTGCGTACGCTAATGTGCAATTCGGCCAACGGCTTTGCCCAGAAAATGGCCGATCTAGTGCAGCTTCCTGTAAAGGGCTACAAGGGCGAAGTCCATGCGCTGAAGTTCGGCAGAACCCTCGAATATATCCGCCGCTTCGAAGTATTCAAACCAGCACCGAACTCTGACTTTGCCTACAAGTCAGTGTACTTCAACCCACGGACCACGCCCCGCCCCTCCGCCCTGCTCAGGTAAACAGCCTGTCACGCCACAGCTAAACCGCCTGCTGCTCGGCCAGCCAGTACTCGAACTGCTCGGCCGGCATCGGCCGGCCAATCAGGAAACCTTGGCCCTGATCGCAGCCAGCATTGCGCAGAAACTGATACTGTTCCTGGGTCTCGATCCCCTCGGCGGTAATTCTGAAACCCAGGGCATGCCCCAGGTCGATCACTGCGCGAGTGATGGCAACGTCGCTGTCATCGCCGGGCAAGTCCTTGATGAACGCCCGGTCGATCTTCAAGTGATCGATCGGCAGCGACTTCAGGTACGCCAGCGATGAATAGCCCGTGCCAAAGTCGTCCACCGCCGTGGCAATGCCCATCTGCTGCAAGCGCGCGAGCACCTCGCAGGCATGCTGCTGGCTTTCCATCAGCAGGCTTTCGGTGATCTCGACTTCCAGCACTGGCGCCGGCAAGCCGTGGCGTTGCAACGCCTGCGACAGGCTTTTCACATAGTCGCTACGCTCGATCTGCACCGCTGCCACATTGATCGCGATCGGACCAAAGTGCAGGTCGTCGTCACGCCAGCGACGGATCTGTGCGCAGACCAGCTCCAGCACCCGCTCACCCAACGGAATGATCAGCCCGGAGCGCTCGGCCAGCGGAATGAACTGCGCCGGCGAAACCAGCCCGTGCTCAGGATCGCGCCAGCGCAGCAAGGCCTCGGCGCCTTCCAGGCGGCCGCTGAACAAGTCGATCTTCGGCTGGTACCACATCTCGAATTCGTTGTGCGCCAGCGCCCGGCGCAACGCCCGCTCCAGGGCCAGTTGTGCCTGCACCCGCTGGGTCATGTCCGGGTGATACTCACGCCAGGCATTGCGCCCGCTTTCCTTGGCCGCATACATCGCGGTGTCGGCGTGACGTAGCAGGCTATCGCCATCCGCGCCATGCTGCGGGCACAAGGCCACGCCAATGCTGCCGGTGACCAGTACCGCGTTGCCCTTGAGGTCGAACGGTGCCTGCAAGCAGCGCGACAGCGCCTCGACCGCCACCTGCAACGAACCGGGCACCCGTACGTTGTGCAGAATGAAGGCGAACTCGTCGCCGCCAAGCCGGCATAAGGTGTCGTGGGCACTGAGGGTCTGGGTGAAACGCCACGCGACTAACTCCAGCAACAAATCGCCCATGGCATGGCCGAGGCAATCGTTGACCTGCTTGAAACCGTCGATATCCAGCACCAGCACGGCCAACGCCGGGACCGGCTCGTCCAGCGCCTGCTGCAAGCGCCGACCAAACAGCACGCGGTTGGCCAATCCGGTGACCGCATCGAAGTGTGCCAGACGTTCCAACTGCGCCTGCGATTGGCGCAGCTCGCCGTTACGCAGGTTGATCAGCCGGTTGCTGCGGTTGAGTTGGGCAATGAACACACTGAACAGCCCGGTACAACTCAAGGAAAACAGGAACAGCGGTGAGGCGAACAGGCTCAGCAACGGCCAGCCACCCCGTGGCGTCGCCGCCAATTGCCAGACACCGCCTGGTACGTCGACATTCAAGGTGACCGCGGTACCCTCGAACAGCTTGGCATCACCCCAGATCATCGCGCCGGCTGCGCCCTTGCCGTCGGCGCCGCGCAAGGCCAGCTCGAAACTGCTGTCCTGATCGATGCCCGCCGCCCGCAGCAGGCTATCGACGTCGGCGACGATGGACACGTTGCCCCAGTACAGCTCGACCGCCTTGCGCCCCTTGATGAATACCGGGCGCCGGTAGATCAGCGCCCGCCCGCCCTGGTACAGCGCAACCGGCCCGGCCAGCACCGGACCGTGGATGTCGCGGGCACGTTGCAGCAGCGGATACTGGTCGGGCAGGTGACGGTAATTGACGCCCAGCACGCTCTGATTGCCGGCCATGGGGTAGACGTCGGCAATGATGTCCCCCGGCCCCAGGGAAATGTGCCGGATGTACGGCACCGAGGCGATGGCCTGGCGCGCCATGTCATGAAAGTGCGCCGGGCTGATTTCACCATCGGCACTGAGCAGTTGGGCGATCCCTTCGGTTTCGCCAAACGCCGAGCGCAACTGCGCCTCAAGGCTGGCACGCACCCCGGACAGCCGGGCACTGGCGTTGGCAACCAGTTCGCTTTCCTGACGTTGCACGTCGAGGCGACCGAGGGCCACCGACAAGCCGATGCCGATCAGCGCGAAACCGATCGGCAACAATCGGTACAGCGAATTACGCAGGGGGGCCGGAAGCAGTTGACTATCATCTAGCGCGAGAATTCGGGTCGTCATATACCGGCAATTCGCCATGGATTAATTATTTATCGGCGCGCGCGCAGCAATATTTAGCGTGGCTGGCTTTTTTCCCGGCAGCGGGTTTATGCTCGAAGCTGAACCGTTTCACCCATCGATAGAAAAAGAGGTGCTGCGTCATGACTGTTCTGCTCGACTCGCTGTTTCCCGCTGCAACGGACATCCCCGAGGCCTGGCGCCTGGGCGATGCGCTGGAGCAACGCGATTACCTGGTGGACGGTCAGTTGCGGCGCTGGGACGGGCCGCTGGCGACGGTGCGCAGCCCGGTCTGGCTGAACACCGATAACGGCGATCAGCAAGTGATCCTCGGCAGTGCTCCGCTGCTCGATGCCGACACCGCCCTCACCGCCCTCGATGCCGCTGTGCGCGCCTACGACAAGGGCCGTGGCGCCTGGCCGAACATGCGCGTGGCCGAGCGCATCCAGCACGTCGAAGCGTTTCTGGCGCGGATGCGCGAGCAACGCAGTGCGGTGGTCAAGCTGCTGATGTGGGAGATCGGCAAGAACCTCAAGGATTCCGAGAAGGAATTCGACCGTACCTGCGACTACATCGTCGACACCATCGGTGCACTCAAGGAACTGGACCGGCGCTCCAGCCGCTTCGAACTGGAACAGGACACCCTCGGCCAGATCCGCCGGGCGCCGCTTGGGGTGGCGCTGTGCATGGGCCCCTACAACTACCCGCTGAACGAAACCTTTACCACCTTGATTCCGGCGCTGATCATGGGCAACACCGTGGTGTTCAAACCGGCCAAGTTCGGCGTGCTGCTGATTCGCCCGCTGCTCGAAGCGTTCCGCGATAGCTTCCCGGCTGGGGTGATCAACGTGATCTACGGCCGCGGGCGCGAGACCGTCAGCGCCTTGATGGCCAGCGGCAAGATCGACGTGTTCGCCTTCATCGGCACCAACAAGGCCGCCAGCGACCTGAAAAAACTCCACCCGCGGCCGCACCGCCTGCGCGCAGCGCTGGGCCTGGACGCGAAAAACCCCGGCATCGTGCTGCCGGACGTCGACCTGGACAACGCGGTCAGCGAAGCGGTCACCGGTGCGCTGTCGTTCAATGGCCAGCGCTGCACCGCGCTGAAGATCCTCTTCGTGCATGAGCAGGTGGTGGACAGCTTCCTGGCGAAGTTCCAGGACAAACTCGCCGCCCTCAAGCCGGGTATGCCCTGGGAGCCGGGGGTCAGCCTGACGCCACTGCCGGAGCCGGGCAAGGTCGACTACCTCAATGGCCTGGTCGCCGATGCCGTCGACCAGGGCGCCCGTGTGCTCAACCCCGGTGGCGGACAAAGCCGTGGCTCGTTCTTCTACCCGGCCTTGCTCTACCCGGTCAGCGCGTCGATGCGCGTGTACCAGGAAGAACAGTTCGGCCCGCTGGTGCCCGTGGTGCCATACCGTGACCTGCAGACGGTGATCGACTACGTGCTCGACTCCGACTTCGGCCAGCAGTTGAGCATCTTTGGCAACGACAGCGCCGATGTCGGCCGATTGGTCGACATCTTTGCCAACCAGGTCGGCCGGATCAACCTCAACGCCCAGTGCCAGCGCGGCCCCGACACCTACCCGTTCAACGGCCGGAAGAATTCCGCCGAGGGCACCCTGTCGGTGCACGATGCCCTGCGCGTGTTCTCGATCCGCACCCTGGTGGCGACCAAGTTCAACGAACAGAACAAGGCACTGGTCAGCGAGATCATCCGTAACCGCGAGTCGAGCTTCCTGACCACCGATTACATTTTCTGATTCTTCCTGGCGCTACCGCTGGTCCAGTGAGCCGAACTTTTGATTGGCAGGAACGCCAAAACTGTACAAACATACAGCCGTGCAATCAAAAGCATCGCGGGCCTTGTCCGCGATGAGGCCCCCGGCCAACCCCGCGCCACCCAAGGAGGAACAGCACAATGGCCATCAAAGCAATCCCCGAAGGGCAACACAGCATCACCCCCTACCTGTGCATCCAGGATGCCCATAAAGCCATCGACTTCTACAAGGCCGCCTTCGGTGCCGTCGAGATGTTCCGCCTCGATGGCCCGGACGGCCGCGTGGGCCATGCCGAACTGAAAATCGGCGACTCCACGCTGATGCTCGCCGAACCCTGCGACCAGGGCGGGCAGATCGCCAGCCAGGCACAGAAAGATGGCGTCGCCGTCGGCCTGCACCTGTATGTCGACGATGCCGACGCGGTGTATGCGCAAGCGCTCAAAGCCGGTGCTCGTTCGCTGCGCGCACCGCAAGACCAGTTCTACGGCGACCGCAGCAGCAGCGTCAAAGATCCGTATGGCAACCTCTGGTACATTTCCACCCACATCGAAGACCTGTCCCCCGAGGAAATCCGCACCCGCGCCGCTGCAATGTTCAGCGGCCAGGGTTGAGCGCCCTGCCCGGCTGGCGATAGCCGCCAGCCGGGCTTTGAATTAAGGTGGCAGGCCAAGGAAACGGCGGCGCAGGATCGTCCATGCGAATCATCGAAAAAAACGCTGCGCTGGTGCGCACCCTCACCCCCGCCGAAGAAGACCTGCTGCGCCAGTTCGCCCAGGGCACGCTGGAAGGGCCACGCCTGCTGCAGGCCAACCAGTTGCTGATGAAAATCCGTGGCGCCGGCCACTGGTTGGCCTGCGACTGCCAAGCCAGCGCGTTGCCGGTGCTCAACGTCACCCTCAACAGCCACACCGGCACAGTGTTCCTGAAGAACAACCCCGGCACCGCCGAGCACGCGCCAGGCTGCGCCTTTATCAGGGATGAACGCGAGGCCGCGAGCGAACGCGACGACCTCGACGCCCCACCGGCCGCCTGGCTGCCACCGGACACGCCACTGCGCTTGATTGGCGACTTCAAGCGCGCCAGCGACGAATCCGGCGGCGCTGGCACCGGCAGCGACAAGCGCGAACAGCACCGTCTGCTGTCGCTGCTGCTGACCCTGATCGAGGCCAGCGGCCTCAATCTGTATGCCACGCACCTGAAAAAGGACCTGACCGGGCAATTCGCCGAGTTGCGCAGCGTGGCCAGCCGCTATCCGCTGATCGAACGGGTGCCGGCCAGCAACTACCTGGAAACCCGCCTGGACATGAAGCACATGATGATGCTCAAGGCACGTCTGCGCGACTCCAGGGTATTCGGTAACCAGCGCCGCCATGGCCTGCTGCTCGACTGCGTCAGCCAGGTCAAGGCGCGCAAGCTGTTCAACGAGCGCAGCGAGGATGGCTTCGACTTCCAGGGGCATCACCTGCTCTGGGGCGGCAGCAAGACCCCAGGGCCGCTGTTGGCCCTGGCGATCTATTCGCCGACCACCGCCGGCAGCCATTTCTACGAGTTGATCCATGTCGCCAGTGTGCCCGTACTGTCACGTGGGCAATTGTTCCCGGTGTACCGCGACGAAGAGCGCGAGCCACTGAAAATGCTGATATCGCTGATCGACTGGATGGCCAGCAAGGGCGTCAAGGTGATCATGCGCCGGCCGGTGATCGGTGGCCGGGTGATGGACGAACTGGTGCTCAGCTCCGATCAGGACCGCGTGCTCTCGGTATCGCTGACCGCGCAGCCGCTGGGCCCGGAGCCCGACGCCGAGACCTTCAAGCGCTTTGCCGACTTCAAAAGCCTGGATACATTCCGCAAGTACGTTGCCGGGTTCTTCATGCGCGGCCGTGAGTAAGCGCTGGGCGCCGACTAGAACCAATGTAGCCCCCCCTTCCTTCAACATTTAGTACAAACAGCCAGCCCGATTGTTTATGCTGGCGGGCTTATGCCATGGCGCATCGCCACACCGACAAGTAACCGTCCATGAAACTATTTCTCGTACTTTTATTCGTTCTGTCCATTGCCTACGTGCACTTTCGCGGCAAGGTCCGTCACAAGATCACCCGTCAGTTGGGCGACCACTCCAGCTTCCTGGCGCCGGTGAATGCCTTCCTTTATTTGTTCTCGAAACTGCCGGCCAAACCCTACCTGCCCGTCGAGGCGTTTCCCGAGCTGAAACCGCTGCAGGACAACTGGCAGGAAATTCGTGCCGAAGCGCAGCAACTGCTGCAGGTTGGCGAGATCAAGAGCTCGCAAAACTACGACGACGTCGGCTTCAACTCGTTCTTCAAGAGCGGCTGGAAGCGTTTCTACCTGAAGTGGTACGGCGAAAGCCACCCGTCGGCGATGAAACTCTGCCCACGTACCACCGAGCTGCTGCAAGGTATCGGCTCGGTCAAGGCGGCAATGTTCGCCACCCTGCCACCGGGTTCCAAGTTGGTCCGGCACCGCGACCCGTATGCCGGCTCGTACCGCTACCACCTGGGCCTGGACACGCCGAACGATGAGGCCTGCTACATCTGTGTAGACGGCGAGAACTATCACTGGCGCGATGGCGAGGCGGTGGTGTTCGACGAAACCTACATCCATTACGCATCGAACCAGACCGATCACAACCGCATCATCCTGTTCTGCGATGTCGAGCGGCCGCTGAAATACCGCTGGGCGACGGCGTTCAACCGCTGGTTCAGCAGCCGGGTGATGGCTGCTGCTGCTGCGCCGAACGATGCCGGCGACAAGACTGGCGGGATCAACCGGCTGTTCACCCGGATCTACAAGATTCGCGAGCGCGGCAAAGCCCTGAAAAAGCGTAACCGCACCCGCTACTACCTGGAGAAGTGGGCGGTGGTGGCGGTACTGCTGCTGGCCTTCATCTATATCTGAGTGGGCGCATTCGGGGCTGCGCTGCAGCCCTTCGCCGGCAAGGCCGGCTCCCACACCGCTCGCTCCGGTTCAGACCGCCTGGCAATCCCACAAAACCCAGCTTCACTATTCGTGCTGTCCAAACACACCAAGGTGAAGACAATGAGCATGATGGACTGGGATACCTACCGCAAACAGCTGATGGCCGGTATCGGCGACCTCAAGCAACTCTCTCCCGACACAGTGGCCGGCTATATGACTGCCAGCGGCGCCGGGGCCAAGACCAACCACCTCGACGCCAAGACCCGCGAACTGATTTCCCTGGCCGTGGCCGTTACCACCCGCTGCGACGGCTGCATCGCCGTGCATTCGGCGCAGGCGGTCAAGCACGGCGCCAGCCGTGAGGAAATCGCCGAGGCACTCGGCGTGGCGGTGGCGATGAATGCCGGCGCCGCCCTGGTGTACTCGGCACGGGCGCTGGACGCGGTGGACAAGGCCGGGCAATAGCCGGCGCATCACGGGGCGGGATACCTTAGAATGGCCACCGCCTCTTTCCAGCCGCACAAGGACCACCATGCTGCAGATCCGCCCAATGACCGCCGACGACTTCGACCGCTTCTGGCCAACCTTCCAGGCGGTGGTCGCGGCCCGCGAAACCTATGCCTTCGACCCGGCCCTGAGCATCGAGCAGGCCCGTCAGCTATGGCTGGAACAGCCGTTGCGCACGCTGGTGGCGGAACAGCACGGTGAACTGCTCGGTTCCTACTTCCTCAAGGCCAACGCTGCCGGCCCCGGCAGCCATGTCAGCAATTGCGGCTACATGGTCTGCGAAGCGGCGCGCGGGCGCGGTATCGCCCGGCAAATGTGCGAGCACTCGCAGCAGTTGGCGCGGGAACTGGGCTTTCTGGCAATGCAGTTCAATTCGGTGGTCTCCAGCAACGAGGCGGCAGTGGCACTGTGGCAGAAGCTGGGTTTCGAAATCGTTGGGCGCCTGCCCAGGGCTTACCGGCACGCGCGGCTGGGGCTGGTGGACAGCCTGGTGATGTACAAATGGCTGGAGCTGCCGCAGCCGGCGCAACAGCCGCTGCTGATCGGGCGCAAGAACATCGAGGCGGTGGTCTCGCGCAAGCGCGGGCGCTAGCGCCGCCGAGGTCGGGGCGCGATGCGTTTACCTGAGTTGGATGGGCTTTGCGCCACAGCCTTCGCGGCTAGGTGCTGACGCCGAACCAGCGCCCGGCCAGGAACAGGTAGTCGATCCAGAACACCTGGTGTAGCAGCACGATCAGCCAGAACACCAGTTGGTAGCTGAGCTTGCGGGTCTTGTGCCGATACAGTTGCTGCGCCAGCAGCGCGCCCGGCCAGCCACCGATCAGCTCGACGCCGTGCAGGACCTTCTCCGGGGTGCGCTGGCCCTGTTCGCTGGCACGACGCTTGTCGTGGCGATACAGCCAGACGCAGGCCAGGCTGGCCAGCAGATAGAGCGCGGCCGGCAGCCAGAAGTCGAAGCCCAGGCCCATTTGCAGCGAACCGCTTACCGGCAGCAGGCACAGCAGGGCCAGGACGAGCAGTTTCGCCCGCGGCTGGCGGATTGCGCCGTTACCTTGCATACGCGCCATCTCAGCCGTGCGCCACGGCCCAGTCGACCCAGCCGAACTGCCAGGTCGCCAGGATGATCAGGCCGAACACGATGCGGTACCAGGCGAACACCGCATAGCTGTGGTTGGCGATGAACTTGAGCAGGCCGCGCACGGCGATCATGGCAAAGATGAACGACACCACGAAGCCAATGGCGAACACCGGAAAATCACCCGGCTGGAACAGCTCGCGGTACTTGTAGCCCGAGTACACCGCGGCACCGACCATGGTCGGCATGGCCAGGAAGAACGAGAACTCGGTGGCCGCTTTGCGCGACAGGCCGAACAGCAGGCCGCCAATGATCGTCGAACCCGAACGCGAGGTGCCCGGAATCATCGCCAGGCACTGTACCAGGCCGATTTTCAGGGCGTCGCTCCAGCGCATGTCGTCGACTTCCTCGGCGCGTACCACGTGAGTGCGGCGCTCGGCCCAGAGCATGATCAGCCCGCCCACCACCAGCGCAGCAGCAACCGTGATCGGGTTGAACAGGTACGCGTGGATCAGGTCGGCGAACAGCACACCAAGTACAACGGCCGGCATGAAGGCGATCAGCAGGTTGGCAGTAAAGCGCTGGTCCTTGGCCTGGCTGGGCAGACCGAGCACCACGTCGATGATCTTGCGGCGAAATTCCCAGACCACCGCCAGGATGGCGCCCAGCTGGATAATGATGTTGAAGGCCATCGCCCGCTCACCACCAAAGTTGATCAGGTCGGCCACGATGATCTGGTGACCGGTACTGGAAATCGGCAAGAATTCCGTCAAGCCTTCGACGATGCCGAGAATCACTGCCTGCATGGCGGTCCAAAAATCCATCATTCCCCCCGTGAAGCACTGCCCCCTGGCATGCCCCGTTTATCATTTTTATCCCCGCGCCAGCGCGTGCGCAGGGGTTTTGCGGTGACACAGAATCGCAAGCTGGCATTTAAATAAACGCCGCGCCCTTCAGGTTTGTTGCTTGAAGGCCGAAATCCTAACAGACCGGTGGTTAATTCGCTGTAGATCGACAGCACAGCACACAGCGAATCAATCACTTAGCCCTTGGTCGAGTAGGTAGATGCGGAAAAGCGTGCTTGGATGCGCAGGACAATAACAAGAACACGGGGTGACCTTCATGAAGACTTTACGCAGTATGTCGATCAGCCGGCGCTTGTGGCTCATCCTGGTGGTGGCTGTGCTGATGTTGCTGACCCTGGGGCTGTTGATGCTGCGCCAGGTGCATGGCGACCTCTACCAGGCCAAGGCGGAAAAAACCCGCCATGTGGTGGAAACCGCGGCCGGCGTGCTGGCCTATTACCAGGGCCTGGAAACGGCCGGCACGCTGAGCCGCGAGGCGGCCCAGCAGCAGGCGCTGAGTGCCATTCGCGGGCTGCGTTACGACCAGAACGACTACTTCTGGATCAACGACCTGGGCCCGCGGATGATCATGCACCCGACCAACCCCAAGCTCGATGGTCAGGACCTCTCCGGCATCCGCGACCCGGATGGCTTTGCCCTGTTCAACGAGATGGTTGCCCTGGCCAAGTCCGCCGGTGCCGGGCGTATCGACTACCGCTGGCCAAAGCCCGGCGCCAGTGAGCCAGTGGAAAAGACCTCGTACATCCAGCTGTTCAAACCCTGGGGCTGGGTGATCGGCTCCGGGGTCTACATCGACGACTTGCAAGCCGAGTTTACCCGGCAAGTGCGCGAGGCCTCGGTGCTGGGCCTGGGCATTGCCCTGGTAATGGCCCTGCTGGTGATGCTGATCGCCCGCAGCATTACCCGGCCGTTGCAGGAAGCGGTCGAGGCACTGGCGACCATCGCCAGTGGCGAGAGCGACCTGACCCGCCGTCTCGACACCCATGGCCAGGATGAAATCACCCAACTGGGCCAGCACTTCAACAGTTTCACCGCGCGCTTGCAGCAGGTGGTCGGGCAACTGCTCGGCGCAGCGCAGGCCCTCGAGCGTTCGGCCAGCGACGTCGGCAGCAGTGCAGGCCAGGCGCAGCAGCGCAGCGAGCAGCAGTCGCAGCAGATGGAACAGGTGGCGACGGCGATCAACGAAGTGTCCTACGCAGTGCAGGACGTGGCCAAGCATGCTGAACAGGCCTCCAGCGAGATGAGCGAGGCCCAGGGCTGTGCCGTGCAGGGCCAGCAGAGCATCCACGGCAGCTTGCAACGCATCGACCAGCTGTCCGGCACCATTGACCAGGCGGTTGAGGTGATTCAGGCGCTGGCGGGGCAAAGCACGCGAATTGGCAGCGTGCTGGAGGTGATCCGTTCGATTGCCGAGCAGACCAACCTGCTCGCGCTGAACGCCGCCATCGAGGCGGCACGGGCTGGCGAACAGGGCCGCGGGTTTGCCGTGGTTGCCGATGAAGTGCGCTTGCTGGCACAGCGTACGCAGCAGTCGACTGCGGAAATCCAGAGCATGATCGAGCATTTGCAGGGCCAGTCGGAAGCGGCCGTGAAAGCGATCGACGCCAGCAGCCTGGCATCGCGGCAGACGGTTGAACAGGCCAACGAAGCCGGAGCGAGCCTGGATGCAATCAGCCACGCCCTGCAGAACCTGACCGCGTTGAATGCGTCGATTGCCAGTGCCACGCTGCAGCAGTCGCATGTGGTCGAGGAGATCAACCGCAACGTGACGCAAACCGCCGACCTGTCCCGCGAAACCACCCAGGCGGCGCAGCAGTCGAGCAGTGCCGGGGTGGCGTTGAATCGCCTGAGCGAAGAGCTGGTGCAGTTGTTGCGACAGTTCAGGGTGTAGCCTTCCAGCCCTCATCGCGGGCTCGTCCCGCGATGCTTTCAAACGGCTATACAGGTTACAATCTCCGCCCCTTTTTCGAACCCGCCAAGGAACGCCGATGTCCGGCCTCGAACTGTTCGCCGCCGTGCTCGGCGTTATCGCCGTGTGGCTCACGGTCAAGCAGAACCCCTGGTGCTGGCCCATCGGTCTGGTCATGGTGCTGCTCTACAGCTGGGTGTTCTTCGAGGTCAAACTCTATTCGGACATGCTCCTGCAACTGATCTACGCCGTCCTCCAACTCTATGGCTGGTGGCAGTGGACCCGCCCCGGGCGCAAGCCCGATACCCGCCAGGTCAGCGTGCTCGCCAGGCAACCGCTGCTCATCGGCCTGGGCGTCGGCCTGCTCGCCAGCCTGGCCCTCGGCGCAGCCATGGCGACCTGGACCGACGCCGCCCAACCCTGGCTGGACGCCGCCCTCACTGGTTTCAGCCTGGTTGCACAATTGTGGATGGCGCAGAAACGCCTGCAATGCTGGACCCTGTGGATCGTCCTCGACGTGATTTTCGTCGGTCTGTTCCTCTACAAGGACCTGTACCTGACCGCCGCGCTCTATGCCCTGTTCACCGTTATCGCCGTACAGGGCCTGCGTGAATGGCGGCGCGACCCGGCGCTGGTCGGCGCATGAAAGTACTGGTGCTGGCCGGCCCGGAGTCCAGCGGCAAAAGCTGGCTGAGCGGCGAAATCCAGGCGCATTTCGGTGGCGAGCTGGTCGGCGAATATGTGCGTCACTTCATCGACGAACAGCAGCGCGACACCTGCTACGCCGACATCCCGGCCATCGCCCGTGGCCAACTGGCCTGGGAAGACACCGCTCGCGCCCGGCAACCCGAGCTGCTGATCCTCGACACCCACTTGTTGAGCAACATGCTCTGGAGCCAGGTGCTGTTCGGCGCCTGCCCGGCCTGGCTCGAAGCGGCCCTGCTGGCACGCCGCTACGACCTGCACCTGCTGCTCAGCCCCCACGGGGTGCCGTGGGTCGGCGACGGCCAGCGCTGCCAACCGCAACTGGCCCAACGCCAAGCCTTCTTCGAGCACAGCCGCCGGTGGCTGCAGCAACATCAGCAAGCCCTGCACATCGTCGACGGCGACTGGCCACGGCGCCGCGCCGTAGTACTGGCGGCTGTGCAGGCGCTGCTCGACGGCAAGCCCGCCGCCTGCCCCACCGAGTGTTAAGCGGGCGATACACCGCCCGCCGCCACCGCCCGCCAAACAGAGCCTGTCTCGGGCTTGCCATCAACAGTGTTACACCACTGATACAACCGCGCCTGCTGCCCCTCGGGCAGGCCTTCTGCCGCCTGTTCCGGGCAGCCAGCGCGCGGCTGTATCAGCAGCCTTACAGTTTTCCCCGGCAAATTTTTCAATTGCACACAAACCATTGATTAATCAGCAGAATCAAAAAGCGGCACGGCTTCTGCTCTCCTTCTCGCAACGCTGAACAGGGCCAGCGACTCGAAGAAGGAACCGCCGCCGTGGGGACACACAATAACAAGCTGCTCCGCCTCTTCATTTTCGGCTGTGCCTTAAGCTCGTCGGTCAGCCTGCCAGCGATGGCCGCCGGCAATGGGGTCATCGTACTCCAGCGCGATGTCCAGGCCCGCCAGGCGACCCGCGCCACCGGCAGCCCCGACCCCTACCCGATGACCGTCAACGCCAATGCCTCCTCGCGCATCACCGCCCAGACCAACAATGAGCTCAGCGACGGCGACTTCGCCAGTGTCGCCAGCGGCCAGACGGTCAACCGCGTGCTGATCCCCGACGCCTCCGGCAGTGTTCGTGGCCTGGGCACCGTAACCAACGGCCTGCCCGGCATGCGTGGCGGCTCCGGCCCGGGCGCTGGCGTCGGCAGCAGCCTGTCAGGCTCGATCAACCAGAACGTGCAGCGTGGCCTGGCGCCCCTGCAGATCCTGACTGGAGACCGCTGAGATGACCCGTTCGCTCCTGTTCCTGGCCTTGTGCAGCTGCAGCGCCGCCTTCGCCGCCTCGCCGGTCAGCGACACCGCCAGCATCGACAGCAGCGCCCAGGCCTACAAGGGCAACCTGTCGATCAACCAAGCCGCCGGCGACGGCCAGCAGCAGAACAACAGCCGCGCCATCGCCATTGGCCACGAGGCCAAGGCCACCACCCACATTCAACAACGTATCGATACGCCGGCCAGCACAGCGGTCGATGCCCGCGCCACCATCGGTGGCAGTTCCTTCAGCAACGGCAGCGGGATGATTGGCATCAACCAGTCGGCCGGCGCCAACACACAACAGGCCAATGCCGTGCGGATCAGCATCAGCGCGATCGCGCAAAGCATTGACGACAGCGTCCTCGGTCAACAGAACGTGGCGTTGTTAAACGGCTCCGACTCAACGGACCACGCACCCGGCAGTCGCCAGGTCACCACAGGTGATCAGGCCTTCACCGGCAGCCGAGGAGTGATCCAGTTGAATCAGAGCGCCGGGGTGGGCAACCGAATGGCCAACACCCTGAGCGTACGGGTTGCAGATTGACCCGAAACAGCAGCACAACCGGCAACACAACACTTAACGACTAAAATAATGCGGAGAAACACCATGAAACCCACAATGGCACTCAAGCCTCTGGTATTCGCACTCGCAGCGGTCATGGCAGTTGCTGCACAAGCGGGCGGACGTAACGAACACGGCGGCCACAATGGCGGCCACAACGGCCACGACAATGATCCAAGCCCACTGCTGGCGCTGCTGATCAACGCCGGCTCCGCCGCTACCGTTATTGATGTTCAAGCCAACGGTGGCAACAAAGTGGTCAACGAAGGCACCGAGAACCACGCCACCATGTCGTCGTCCGCCAACGGTTCCCAAGGCAACCTGGGTGCAAACGTGGCTGCCGGCGACGGCAACCAACAAGACAACGTTGCCGCAATCGCCACCGCCGATGAGCACTTCATCTTCGGTTCGGCCATTGCCATCTCCAGCGCCACTCAAAACAACACGGGTAACACGGTCAAAAACTACTCCACCGACAACAACGCCCGCCTCGACGGTTCGGCCAACGGCAGCTCGGGCAATATCGGCATCAACGTGACGGCTGGCGACTTCAACCAACAGAAAAACAACCTGGCCATCGCCGTATCCGGCGGCCGTGTGGCGGCAGCCACCGCAGCGGCCAATCAGTCCACTTCCGGCCTGAACGTCACCAACGAAGGCGACCGCACCTACGACACCAAAACCCTGCATGCCAGCTTCGCGGCCTATGGCAAGTATGAAGGCAACGGTACTGGCTACGTAGAACGCAAAGACGACAAAGGCGGCCACGGTGGCTGGGATGACCGTGGAAACAACAAACCACAAAAAGACCCACTCAAGTTCCACGAAGAAGGCGACTTCGCGCTGTTTGGCGTAGCCTCCTATCAAGTGCTGACCCCAAGTGGCTGGGTCAACCCAGTGACCAACACCGCTTCGCTGACCAACTCGCTGAACGGCGTGTCGGGCAACATCGGTGCCAACGTCTCGGCTGGCTCGGGCAACCAACAAAGCAACTCGCTGTCCATCGCCGCAGGTTGCAAAGCTTGCGTAGGGATGTAACCAGCAATGATCGGGGCCCTTCGGGGCCCCTTTTCTGGCATTCACAAGGTGGTGAAGATCATGCGAGTTGCTCTGCTTTGCACACTGATGCTACTGGCAGGCCTGAGCGAGGCCACACAAATGCCGATCGCCGCCCTCCCTGGCGGTAATGTCATTTACAAGCCGGTACAAAGTGTTCGCGAACGGCGCTTCGCCGATCTGGTGCAACAGAAAACCGATTTCAGCTGTGGTGCAGCGGCACTGGCGACTGTCCTCAAACAGGCTTACTGGCTGGACGTCGACGAGGCTCACATTATTGAAGGCATGCTCGCCCATTCCGACCAGGACACCGTCAAGGTGCAGGGCTTCTCGATGCTCGACATGAAGCGCTACGTGGAAAGCATCGGCATGCGTGCCCGCGGTTACCGGATTCCACCGGAAAGCCTGCACAGCGTGACGATTCCGGTGGTAGTGCTGATGGATATCCGTGGCTACAAGCATTTTGTCGTGCTGCAACGCACCGACAAGAAGTTTGTCTACGTCGGCGACCCGGTTCTGGGGCACAAACGCTACACGTTCGATGATTTTGTCAAAGGTTGGAACGGCATCATCTTCGCCGTCATTGGCCCCGGCTACGACAAGGCCAACGCCCTGCTCGCCCCGCCTGAACCGCTGACCGCGAAACACCGGATCGATACGTTCTACCCGGTAGACGATGCCCAGTTGATGGAATTCGGATTCATCCAGAGCGACTTCTTCTAACGACAAGGGGCATGGAGCTCCGGGGAGCACCGATGAAGAGTTCAAACTGGTTGGTAGCGGCCTGTCTGGTTGCCAGCCTTCCTGCGCATGCGCAACTGTTCAAACCCATCGAAGTCAAGGACAACGAACTGGCCGAATTGCGCGGGCGCTATGTCATGCCCGGCCGGATCATCAGTTTTGGCGTTGTCATGAGCAGCACCTGGCAAAACGGCAACGGTGACCGCATCGGTGCCACGGCCAGCCTGAACGTACAGCAAGCGACGTTCAAACCGCAATTCTACGTGTCGACCTTCAAGGATTCCGGCACCGGCACGTCCTCCGCTCAAGGCACTGGCATCGTGACTGGCGGTGCGGGCCTGACCACTACCCAGGGCGTGACCCAGGTCACCCGCGCCGCCGGCGACTACAACACGGCCTACAACAACGTCGAAATCAATGTGAAGGAGAGCAACCAAGCGCCGCAAGTGGGCGCGCCACACGGTGAGGTGCTGGCCGCCGGCCAGACCATCAGTACGTTCAACAACGCCGGCTCGGTGATCATCAGCAACAACGGCAGCGGCATCCAGATGGGCATTCAGGCCAACAATAACCAGGGTAATTCGATGCAACGGCTGGCCGATGGCGGCCTGATGCAAACCACGACCCTGCTCGGCGGGCACAACGCCGTCAGCAACCTGACCCAACTCAATGTAGTGCTGCGTGACAACCTGCCAACCGCAGGCGCACTTAACTGCAACCTCGATCAACTAAAAGGCCTTCGCATATCGGGATATTGATCTACGCTCTGTCTCAATCATCGTAGTTGGAAGGGACGGCTAACCCATGCACCGATCGTTTTCATTGAAAGCAGTCGTTTGTTTGAGCACTTTGGTTCCATCGACACTGCTGTACGCAGCAGCGGATCCACAAGTTGAAGCACTGAAACAGGAGTTGCAGGCGCTCAAACAACGTTATGAAACGCAACAGCAGGCATTGATGGTGCTGGAACAACGGGTACGCCAGGTCGAGGACCAGCCGGCAGCCCCACAACCCAAGCGGCTTACCCGCTCGCCCGCGAACAAACCCACCAACCCGTCGGTGGCGGCGGCAGGGGCCGCTGGCAGCGGCAGTTCCTACGGCGAGTCGCTCAAAGACGACGCCGAACCGGCACAAAGCGTGTCGAACCTGTATGACGAGGCCAGTGGCTTCTTCGGCGGCGGCAAGTTCAGCGTCGAAACCGGCATCACCTATGCCCGCTATGACACTCGCCAGCTGATTCTCAACGGCTTCCTGGCGCTGGATTCGATCTTCCTCGGCAACATCAACCTGGACCGGATCAAGGCCGACAACTGGACCCTGGACCTGACCGGGCGCTACAACCTGAACAACCGCTGGCAATTCGACGTCAACGTACCGGTGGTGTACCGCGAGTCCACCTACCAGTCGGGTGGCGCTGGCAACAACGCCCAGGGCCTTTCGGAACAGACCGTGACCCGCGACCCGACCATTGGCGACGTGAACTTCGGCGTCGCCTACAAGTTCCTCGACGAAGCCGAGAACACCCCGGATGCGGTATTCACCGTGCGCGTCAAGGCGCCGACCGGCAAGGACCCGTTCGGCATCAAGCTGCTGCAGTCGCCGGGCAACGACAGCCTGGCCTACCCCGAAGACCTGCCAACCGGCAACGGTGTCTGGTCGATTACGCCAGGCATCTCGCTGGTCAAGACCTTCGACCCGGCGGTGCTGTTCGGCAGCCTGTCGTACACCCATACCTTCGAAGAATCGTTTGACGATGTCAGCTCGACGGTCAACCAAAAGGTGCCGGGCAAGGTCAAGTTGGGCGACAGCTTCCAGATTGGTGCGGGCGTGGCGTTTGCCTTGAACGAGAAGATGAGTATGTCGTTCTCGGTATCGGACCTGATTGCGCGTAAATCCAAGGTCAAGTCCGCCGATACCGGCAATGAATGGACCGATGTGATCAGCAGCGATGCCAACGCGGCATACTTCAACGTCGGTATGACCCTGGCAGCGACCGACAACCTGACCATCGTGCCGAACCTGTCGATCGGTTTGACCGATGACGCGCCGGACTTCACCTTCAGCCTGAAATTCCCGTACTACTTCTGAACAAAAGCATCGCGGGACGAGCCTGCTCCCCAGGGATTAGTGCTAACCCTGTGGGAACGGGCTGGTCCCGCGATGCGCTTAGCGGATCTGGTGTTTGTGCAATAACCGGTAGAACGTCGGCCGCGACACCCCGAGCACCTTCGCGGCGATACTCAGGTTGTCGCTGTGCCGGTTCAGCACATCGCATAGCGCCTGGCGCTCGGCGCGGTGCTTGTAGTCTTCCAGGGTGCCCATCGGCGGCGCCTCGCTCTCCTGCCCTTGCAAGCCGAGATCTTGCGCCTCGATCTGCCGGCCCTCGGCCAGCACCAGGCCACGCCTGACCCGGTTGGCCAGCTCGCGAACATTCCCCGGCCAGTCGTGCCTGCCCATCGCCATCAGCGCATCTTCGCTGAAGGTGCGCGGGCGGCGCCCGGTTTCCAGGCTGTAGAAGCGCGAAAAATGGCTGGCCAGCATCGACAGGTCGCCATGCCGGTCGCGCAGTGGCGCAGTCTCTACCTGCAGCACGTTCAGCCGGTAATACAGGTCTTCGCGGAAACGCCCACTGGTAATTGCCGATTCAAGGTCCACGTGAGTGGCTGCCAGTACCCGCACATCCACGGCAATCGGCTGACTGCCGCCGACCCGCTCGATATGCTTCTCCTGCAGGAAACGCAGCAGATTGGCCTGCAACTCCAGGGGCAAGTCACCGATTTCATCGAGGAACAGGGTGCCACCATGGGCCGCTTCGATTCGCCCGACCTTGCGCTGGTGCGCACCGGTAAACGCGCCCTTCTCATGACCGAACAGCTCGGACTGGATCAGGTGCTCGGGAATCGCCCCGCAGTTGATCGCCACAAACGGCTTGCCATGGCGCTGCGACTGCCGGTGCAGGGTGCGCGCCACCAGCTCTTTACCGGTGCCGCTCTCGCCACGAATCAATACCGGCGACTCGGTGGGTGCCAATTTGCTCAGCAATTTGCGCAGTTCGCGGATCGGCCGGCTGTCGCCGAGCAATTCGTGCTCCGGCGCGTCGACATGCACCGCGCCCTTGCCGCGCAGGCGCGCCATGCCAAAAGCCCGGCCCAGGGTAACCTGCACCCGTGAAACGTCGAACGGCAAGGTATGAAAGTCGAAAAACCACTCGCAGACAAAGTCACCGACGTTCTGCGTGCGCAGTTCTTGCGGGCTGAGCACGGCGATCCATTCGGTGCCGCTGCGGCTGATCAGGTCCTTGACTGCGTCGGGGTGCTGCAGGTGCGAAGCCTGCAAGCGCAACAGGCCGACATCGCAACGATGGTCCAGGGCTGAGGCCAAGGTGCAGCTGTCGACGTCCCAGCCGACACTACGCAAGCCGGGTAACAGGGCATGGCAGTCTTCGCAGGGATCGACGATCAACAGGCGGCGGTTCGGTACAGGTTCCAGCATGACCTTTCCTTGGCGCCAATTATTGGAAAAGTTAGTAGAAACAGCAGGTTGGCAAGCCCGTTTGTAACAGTAGCAATGAACTTCCGGCTGCCCACGACCGTTGGTCTGCAAAGCGCAGAGAACACTTCGCGAGCAGGGAATTTTCCTGTTAATTCAACGTCTGAAGCGGCAACTGAAAGGCTGTTTTTTTCGCCGACGTTAAAAAATTTTCAAGCGCCGTGTGACTCGACCCGGCCCATCGTGCATCAGTACAAGTAACGCACCGCCAGGCCGTCACCCTTGCGGTAACTTTTTTAATGTTTGGGACCACAGAGAGACCGAACCCATGAATGCTCCGCTGCGCGTCAACGAAGCACTGCTGATCGCCGACCACGCCTTTGAACCCTTCCAGTGCGTAGCCTGGGATGCCCCTAACGGCACCGGCGAGCTAAGCCTGGCAGTGATCGACCGGACCAGCACCCGCATTGGCAGCAAGCAAGTATCCAGCAGCACCTACTCCGACCCGGCGCAATGGGCGCACCTGATCGAAGAAGTGCGGGCCGAGTTGAGCCAGAAAGGTTACAACTTGCAGCCGTGGCGCATGCCGGAATAACTTTCCGGGCGATTGCCGATAAACAAAAAGTGCACCTACGGGTGCACTTTTTGTTTATCGGCAGTTTATCCAGATTAACCTGCGGCCATTTGCCGCAAGTTAGCACCCGCTATTAGCGCGGAGCAAAATGTTCCAGATGACGATAGTCCGCGTTCAATGCCGCAGCCAACTGCCGAGCCCGGCCCAGGCGAATCGGCGCACGCTCCATATCGATCAGCAAACTGCTGCACGGCAGCGGCAAAACACCTTCCCAGGCCTTCAAGCGTCCATCGGTCATCACCAGGCAACGTTGCTGTTCGTCCGGGTAACGTTTCTGCCGTACCAGCAGCCACTGGCGCGCTTCCTCCAGCGCCGCCAGCAACGGCGTGCCGCCACCCGCGCCCAATTGCGCCAGCCACGGCTGCAACGCTGCCGACGCTTTCAGGCCATGCTGCTGCCAGCGCGGCTGCGTGCCGCTGGCCGTGAGCAAGGCCAAGCGGGCGCGCTCGCGATAGGCCTGATCAAAGAACCCGGCCAGCAGGCCCTTGGCCTGGCTCAAGGCCTGATGCCGGCGGGTCGACGCCGAGGCATCGACAATCACCAGCCACAGCTGACCGGGCGCCGCACTGCGCTGCGTCCACTCAAGGTCGTGGCGGTTGCGTGGGCGGCCCTTGAGCAAGGTGCGGGCCCAGGCAATCGAACCCTCGCTGGCCTTGCGGGCACGGCCACGCGGGCCCTGATTCAGCACCCCGGCACGGGGCCGGACATCCACCCCCCGAGGCGTACGGGGGCGGATGTTCAGGGCTTTTTTGGCCAGCTCGGCACCTCGCGCCGAACACCCACTGCGACCGGCTGCGCCGGCATCTCGCCCCATTGCCCGGCGGCATCGCCCGGCGCCTGGCCGGCCTGCGCTGC
>NZ_QETK01000009.1 GCF_003105155.1 Pseudomonas sp. SDI
CGGCCGGCGGCGGGGCCGACTGCGCAGGCGGCTGGCGGCGATGGCGCAGGGCGAACTCGGCCACGGCGTCGATATCTTCTTCCTTTATATGCGCATCACCACGCCAGGCGGCATGCGCCCGCGCCGCACGCAGCCACACCAGGTCGGCGCGCAGGCCATCGACGCCCGCCGCAAAGCAGCGTTCGGTGATCTGCGCCAACGCGGCGTCGTCCAGTGCGATCTGTGGCAGGCGACTGCGCGCCGCCTGGCACTGCTCGCGCAGCGCCGCCTGAGCCGCTGCCCACTGGGCACAGAACGCTTCAGGGTCGCTGTCGAAGTCCAGCCGCCGGCGAATGATCTGCCCGCGCGCTTCGGGCAATGGCTGCCCGTGCAGCACCACGTTGAGGCCAAAACGGTCGAGCAGTTGCGGACGCAACTCGCCCTCTTCCGGGTTCATCGTGCCAATCAGCACGAACCGCGCACTGTGCCGGTGGGAAATACCGTCGCGCTCGACGCGGTTGGTGCCGCTGGCGGCAACGTCCAGCAGCAGGTCGACCAGGTGGTCTGGCAGCAGGTTCACTTCATCGACATAGAGCACACCACCGTCGGCCTTGGCCAGCACCCCCGGCGAGAATTGCGCACGGCCCTGGCCGAGCGCTGCATTCAGGTCGAGGGTGCCGACCAGACGTTCCTCGCTCGCACCGAGCGGCAGGGTCACGAACGGGCCCTCGCCCAGCAGGTCGGCCAGGCCGCGGGCCAGGGTGCTCTTGGCCATGCCGCGCGGGCCTTCGATCAGCACACCGCCGATCTTCGGGTCGATGGCGGTGAGGCACAGGGCCAGTTTCAGTTCCTCGGCGCCTACCACGGCAGCCAACGGAAAATGGATCGGTTCGCTCATGTTCAGTTCTCTTCTTCGCCGTCCAGCAGCTGCTCTTCAAGGGCCTCGCGGTACTCGCCCGGTTCCTGCCACAGCCCGCGCTGCTGGGCTTCCAGCAAGCGCTCGGTGATGTCGCGCAGGGCCTCGGGGTTGTGCTGTTGGATAAACGCGCGGGTCGCGGCGTCGAGCACGTAGGCGTCGGCCAACCCCTGATAATGGTGGTCGTCGATCAGTTGCGTGGTGGCGTCGAAGGCAAACAGGTTGTCGACGGTCGCCGCCAACTCGAAAGCGCCCTTGTAGCCATGGCGCTTGATCCCGTCGATCCACTTCGGGTTCAGCGCGCGGGCACGCATCACCCGGTTCAGTTCTTCCTTGAGGGTGCGGATGCGCGGCCGGTCGGGCTGGCTGTGGTCGCCGTGGTAGCTGGCCGCCGGTGCGCCGCCAAGGGTTTCCACCGCCGCCAGCATGCCGCCCTGGAACTGATAGTAGTCGTTGGAATCGAGCACGTCGTGCTCGTGATTGTCCTGGTTCTGCAGCACCGCCTGGACCTGGCTCAGGCGCCGGGCAAAGTGCTCGCGGGCGGCGGTGCCGTCGTCGGCGCCGCCATACGCATAGCCACCATGGTTGAGGTAGACCTCGGCGAGGTCTTCGCGGCGGTTCCACAGCCGGCCGTCGATGGCGTTCTGCACGCCGGCCCCGTAGGCACCGGGCTTGGAGCCGAAGATCCGCCAGCCCGCCTGACGCTGAGCGTCGTCGCGGCTCACACCATTGGCCTCAAGCGCAGCGCGCTCGCTGCGCACCTTGGCCGCCAGCGGGTTGAGGTCATCCGGCTCGTCCAGTGCCGCCACCGCCTGCACGGCGGCATCGAACAGCTTGATCAGGTTGCCGAAGGCATCGCGGAAGAACCCGGATACGCGCAAGGTCACGTCGACCCGGGGCCGGTCGAGCAGGCTCAACGGCAGAATCTCGAAGTCGTCGACGCGCTGGCTGCCGCTAGCCCAGACCGGGCGCACGCCAAGCAGGGCCATGGCCTGGGCGATGTCGTCGCCGCCGGTGCGCATGGTCGCGGTGCCCCACACCGACAGACCGAGCTGGCGCAGGTGGTCACCGTGGTCCTGCAGGTGGCGCTCAAGAATCAGGTTGGCCGAGGCGAAACCGATGCGCCAGGCCGTGGTAGTGGGCAGATTGCGCACGTCCACGGTATAGAAGTTGCGCCCGGTCGGCAGCACGTCCAGGCGTCCCCGGCTGGGGGCACCACTCGGTCCGGCGGGGACGAAACGGCCGTCTAGCGCCGCCAGCAGGCCGTGCATTTCCGCCGGACCACAGGCATCGAGCTGTGGCGCGACCTGCACCTGCAGGGCATGCAGGATCGCCTGCACCTCAGGCCAGTCCTCGGGCAGGCAGAGGCTGGCATTCAGGCTCGACACGATCAACTGTGCCGCATACAGCTCCAGACGCTCGCGGCTGTCGCCCGCCGTGCGCCATGGCTCGGCGCTGAGCGCCAGCAACGCAGCGGGGCGCGGTCCTTGCCACGGCTGGCCGAGGTCGCAGTCCAGCGGATCGAAGCCCAGGCGCATGGCGCGGGCCAGCGCCCGCAACAGGCTGGCATTGGCCCCGCGGCCATCGCCACGCTCGACGCGCAGCAGGGCCAGCAAGGTGTCGATGCGCAGGCGGCCGGCCGGCGACTCGCCGAAAACGTGCAGGCCGTCACGAATCTGCGACTCCTTCAGGTCGCACAGGTAGGTGTCCAGGCGTGGCAGCCAGACGGCGGCATCGTCCAGCGCACCTTCCAGCTGCAACTCGCGGTCGATATGGTTGTCGCGCACCAGTTCGAGAATTTGTCGCTGCAGCTCGCGCGCCCGGCGCGGGTCAAGCAACTGTGCCTCGTAGTACTCGTCGGCGAGCAGCTCCAGGTGACGCAACGGCCCGTAGGTTTCGGCACGGGTCAGTGGCGGCATCAGGTGATCGATGATCACCGCCTGGGTGCGGCGCTTGGCCTGGGCGCCCTCGCCCGGGTCGTTGACGATAAACGGGTAGATGTTCGGCAACGGCCCGAGCAGCGCGTCCGGCCAGCACTCGGCAGACAGACCGACGCCTTTGCCCGGCAGCCATTCGAGGTTGCCGTGCTTGCCGACATGGATCAGCGCATCGGCCGCGAAACCATGGCGCAGCCAGAAATAGAACGCCAGGTAGGCGTGCGGCGGCACCAGGTCGGGGTCGTGATAGACCGCGCTCGGGTCGACCTGGTAGCCGCGCGCCGGCTGGATGCCGACGAAGGTCAGGCCAAAGCGCAGGCCAGCGATCATCATCCGTCCGTTGCGGCACATCGGGTCGTTTTCCGGCTCGCCCCAGCGCTCGCGCACGGCCTGCTGGTTGGCCAGCGGCAGGCTGGCGAAGGCGGCGCGGTAAGCGTCCAGCGCCATGCTCTGCGCGCAGGGGCGCTGGTCGCGGCTGTCGAGGTCGTTGCTGACCCCACCGAGCAACGCCTGGATCAGCGCCGTGCCGCTCTCCGGCAGCGGTGCCAATGGGTAACCTTGTGCCTGCATGGCGCGCAGGATGTTCAGCGCTGCAGCCGGCGTATCCAGGCCGACACCGTTGCCGATCCGGCCATCGCGGGTCGGGTAATTGGCCAGGATCAGCGCCACGCGCTTCTGTGCGTTGGGCTGGCGCGCCAGTTCGCACCAGCGCCGCGCCAGCTCGGCGACGAAATCCATGCGTTCCGGGTGCGCGCGGTAGCAGACCACATCGGACTGGCTGCGCTCGCTGCGCCAGGCCAGGTCCTTGAAGCTGATCGGCCGGGTAATGATGCGCCCATCCAGTTCCGGCAAGGCAATGTGCATGGCCAGGTCGCGCGCGCCCAGGCCCTGTTCGCTGGCCTGCCAGCCTTGTTCGTTGTCCTGCGCGCAAATCGCCTGCAACACCGGAATGTCGCGGCGGAACGGCCGCAGGTGCGGCTGCTGCGGGCTGGACTGGGCAAAGCCGGTGGTGTTGATGATCAGCGCCGCGTCGACCTCGTCGAGCCACTGCTCGACCTGCTCCAGGCAGGCCGCCTCTTTCAGGCTGGCGACGGCAATCGGCAGCGGATTGAGACCGGCCGCCAACAAGCGCGCGCAGAAGGTATCGATAAAGGCCGTGTTGGCCGCCTGCAAGTGCGAGCGGTAGAACAGGATCGGCGTTACCGGCTGCTGCGGTAGCCAATCGGCGAACCAGTCGCGCAGTTGCGCCGTGGCCTGGTTCGGGTGATAGACGCTGGTCCGCGGCAGTTGCTGTGGCTCCTGCCAGGGGTAGGCACGGCCCAGCCATTGGCTGGCCAGGCAATTGAACAGGTTCAGCGCGTTGGCCTTGCCACCCTCGCGCAGAAAACGCCAGAGCCGTTCGGCCTGCTCCGCCGGCACCGTGCCGAGGCTGCTCAGCTCCGGGTCGGGACGGTCGTCGCCTGGCACCAGGATCAGTTGCACGCCCCGTGCCGCCAGTTCAACCAGCTGTTCGACGCCGTAGCGCCAATAGCCGATGCCGCCATGCAGCGACACCAGAATCACCTTGGCGTGACGCAGCACCTCGTCGACATAGAGGTCGACCGAGGCATGGTTCTGCACCTGCATCGGGTTAGCCAGACGCAGGCTGGGGTAGTCCTCGGGCAACTGCTGGGCGGTTTCCGCCAGCAGCGCCAGGTGCGAGTCACCGCTGCAGAGAATGACCAGCTCGGCCGGGGTCTGGCCGAGGTCGGCAATACTGTCGTCCGGTACAAAGCCACCGGGCTGGGTCCGCAGCAAGTGCATGGGTCAAGCGCCCAGGGCAGCGCGCAGCTTGGCTTCCAGTGCCGCCGCGTCAAGCTCCTGGCCAATCAGCACGAGGCGCGTGGTGCGCGGCTCGTCGGCACGCCAGGCGCGATCGAAGTGCTTGTCGAAGCGGGTGCCGACGCCCTGGATCAGCAGGCGCATCGGTTTGCCCGGAATCGCCGCGAAGCCTTTGACCCGCAGAATGCCGTGCTGCACCACCAGTTGGGTCAGTGCGTCGAGCAGCAGGCTCTCGTCGGCTTGCGGCAGCTCGATGGAGATCGAGTCGAAGGCGTCGTGGTCGTGATCGTCATGGTCGTCGCCGTCGTGGTGCGAATCGTGATGGGTCTTGCGCCCATCGATATGCACCTCGGACTCGGCGCCCAGGCCCAGCAGCACGTCCAGTGGCAGGCGGCCGTTGCTCGCCTCGATCACCTTGACCGCCGGCGGCAGTTCTTCCTGTACTTCGGCACGCACGGCGGCCAGGGCATCGGCGGCGATCAGGTCGGCCTTGTTCAGGATCACCAGGTCGGCGCTGGCCAGTTGGTCGGCAAACAGTTCGTGCAGTGGCGATTCGTGGTCCAGGTTCGGGTCGAGCTTGCGCTGCGCGTCGACCTGGTCCGGGAAGGCGGCGAACGTGCCGGCGGCCACCGCTGGGCTATCGACCACGGTGATCACCGCGTCGACGGTGCAGGCATTGCGGATTTCCGGCCACTGGAAGGCTTGCACCAGCGGTTTTGGCAGGGCCAGGCCGCTGGTTTCGATGAGAATGTGGTCCAGATCGCCGCGGCGCGCCACCAGCTCGCGCATCACCGGGAAGAATTCTTCCTGCACGGTGCAGCACAGGCAGCCATTGGCCAGTTCATAGACCCGGCCGCTGGCCTCTTCCTCGCTGCAGCCGATGCTGCATTGCTTGAGGATTTCGCCATCGATGCCGAGCTCGCCGAATTCGTTGACGATCACCGCGATGCGGCGGCCCTGGGCATTGTCGAGCATGTGCCGGAGCAAGGTGGTTTTGCCCGAACCGAGGAAGCCGGTAACGATGGTAACGGGGAGTTTGGCCAGTGTTTTCATGTCGATGCCCTTGGCAGGATGGCGGGCATGCAGGACGAGAGCCACAGGTGCAACCTGGGCGCGTTCGCCACCGGATCACCCCGCCCGGTTGAATGTTGGAAACTGTTCGAGGCAGGTCTCCTGGCTTGCGTTGTGCCGGCTGTTTCTCCGGCGCCAGCGACGCCTTCCCGCACCGTTGTGCAGTGGCTGTGTCGCTGTAGGGGCAACGCTTACAGTTGCGGGGGCAGCCGCGGCTTGAACCGCGTTCCCGTCTTAGCTCCGATTTGCACCGAAGAACCTCGAAGCGGCTAGGCTACGCAGTGCCTCCAGGCAGGTCAACCGCTGTATTGACGGATGCCGGCGCCCGTGATTTGCTAGCCGCATTCGTTTGGGTGCCTTTTTACAAGGTGAAACGGGAAACCGGTGCGTCGTCCACGGCTGTAAACGCCGAGCGACAATGCCGGTGCTGCCCCCGCAACGGTAAGCGAGGAAGCGTCTTGACCACTGTGCCCGCTGTTCCGGCATGGGAAGGTGACGCCCTTGGCTGCGCGTGATGCCAGCCCTCGCCAGCCCGGAGACCGGCCCAACGCTGATAGACAAACCCGCGGTGGGCGGGCGCTGTTGCAACCCCTGGGCGCTCTGCGTGCGGGGGGCGCTGCGCTTGCCTGTTGCCGAACAACACCCAGAGGAAAGCGCCATGCCGATCACCGCCAGTCACTCCGCCGTCACCCCCGTCAGCCTCAGCCAACGTATCGTCGTCGCCATCGGCGCGTCGCTGCTGGGCCTGTGCCTGGTGTACTTCGCCGGTTTCTCGCACATCGAAGCGGTGCACAACGCTGCCCACGATACCCGCCACAGCGCCGCCTTCCCTTGCCACTGAGACCTGCCCCGATGATCAAGCGCATCGCCCGCACCGCAGGCTTCAGCGGCCTGCTGGCTGCCCTGCTGCTGACCCTGCTGCAAAGTTTCTGGGTCGCACCGCTGATTCTGCAGGCGGAAACCTACGAAACCGCCACGCCGGTGGCCGAAGCGCACGAACATGCCGCCGGCACCGCCGAGCACCACCACGATGCCGAAGCCTGGTCGCCGGAGGATGGCTGGCAGCGCGTGCTGTCGACCACCGGCGGCAACCTGGTCGTCGCCGTCGGCTTCGCCCTGATCCTCGCTGCGCTGTATACCCTGCGCGCGCCTGGGCGTGCCGCCAGCGGCGCACTGTGGGGCCTGGCTGGGTTTGCCGTGTTCTGCCTGGCACCAACCCTCGGCCTGCCGCCGGAGTTGCCGGGCACCGCCGCTGCCGAACTGGCCCAGCGCCAAGCCTGGTGGGCCGGCACCGCTGCTGGCACTGCGGTCGGCCTGGCGCTGATCGTGTTTGCCCGCAACTGGCTGCTCAAGGCCCTGGGCGGGGTGCTGCTGGTGCTGCCACACGTGATCGGCGCGCCACAGCCGGAAGTCCATGCAAGCCTGGCACCGCAAGCGCTGGAAACGCAGTTCAAGGTGGCTTCGCTGCTGACCAACGCCGCGTTCTGGCTGGCCCTGGGCCTGATCAGCGCCTGGCTGTACCGTCGTCAGCAGGCTTGATGCCTGCGCTGTATGTCGGGCTGGGCTGCCGTCGCGGTTGCCCGGCCGAGACCCTCGAAGGGCTGCTGCGCCGGTCCTTCGCGGCCAACGCCCTGCCCCTCGACCGGCTTGCCGGTATCGCCAGTATCGGCCTCAAGCATGATGAACCCGGC
Organism: Pseudomonas sp. SDI; assembly: GCF_003105155.1. GTDB lineage: Bacteria > Pseudomonadota > Gammaproteobacteria > Pseudomonadales > Pseudomonadaceae > Aquipseudomonas. Next base: position 7,416 of record NZ_QETK01000009.1, read on the forward strand.
CTGCACGCACTGGCGCGGGCGCTGGACGTACCCTTGCGTTTCTTCAGTGCTGGCGAGCTGGCGCAGTTCGAAGCGCGCCTGAGCCAGCGCTCTGCCATCGCCTTTGCCCACAGCGGTTGTTATGGCGTGGCCGAAAGCGCTGCCCTGGCCTTGGCCGAACGCCGCAGCGCGGGCCCTGCCAGCCTGCGCCTGCCACGCACCCTGGCCGCCGACGCCAGCCTGGCAGTGGCCTGGGTGCCGACCTTTGGCGGATAATCCGCCGACTCTTTTCAAGGATTTGCCATGACCGTCTATTTCATCGGCGCCGGCCCCGGCGATCCGGAGCTGATCACCGTCAAGGGCCAGCGCCTGATCCATCGCTGCCCGGTGATCATCTACGCCGGCTCGCTGGTTCCCGCCGCGGTGCTCGAAGGGCATTGCGCCAGCACCGTGATCAACAGCGCCGAACTGCACTTGGCGCAGATCATCGAAGCGATCCAGGCCGCACATGCCCAGGGCCAAGACGTGGCCCGCGTGCACAGCGGCGATCCGAGCCTGTACGGTGCGATCGGCGAGCAGATCCGTCACCTGCGCACGCTGGGCATTCCCTACGAGATCGTTCCCGGCGTGACCGCAGCCGCGGCCAGTGCCGCGCTGCTGGGCTGCGAGCTGACCCTGCCGGACATCGCCCAAAGCGTCATCCTCACCCGCTACGCCGATAAATCGCCGATGCCGGCCGGCGAGGCCCTGGCGAGCCTGGCCAGCCATGGCACCACCATGGCCATCCACCTCGGGGTGCAGCACCTGGAGAAGATCGTCGCGCAGCTGCGCCCGCACTACGGCGGCGACTGCCCGATCGCCGTGGTGCACCGCGCCACCTGGCCCGACCAGGACTGGGTGCTCGGCTGCCTCGACGATATCGTGCCGCAGGTGCTGGCCAAGGGCTTCCGGCGCACCGCGCTGATCCTGGTCGGCCGGGTGCTGGCCAGCGACAGCTTTGCCGAGTCGGCGCTGTACCGGGCCGGGCATGCCCATCTGTATCGCCCCTGAGCGGGGCCATTGCATCACGCCCACGATCGTCGCAGAGTAACCGCTCAATCGCCCCTGCCAGAGGATTCGCCCATGCTCGCGTTACGCCCGTTCTGTGAATGCTGTGCCACCCCCTTGCCGGGCGATAGCCGCGAGGCGTTCATCTGCTCGTTTGAATGCACCTTCTGCCGCGACTGCCACGACCATATCTTGAAGGGCCAGTGCCCGAATTGTGGCGGCGAGCTGGTCGCGCGGCCACCGCGTGTGGGGGCGGCACTGGCGCGCAATCCCGCGTCGACCGAGCGCATCGTCAAGCAGCAAGGCTGCAGCCGGCACTGAGCGGCGGGCGCCGGCAGGGTCGGCGCCTTGCTTCATTTGGCTTACGGCCTAATCCAAGATATAGCTGTAACTATAGCTCATAAGTCTTTGTTTTTATTGATTTTTAATCACTGAGAATACGCCAAACACCAAACCTAATAAAATGATTCAAAAATTCCTTATAACGCATTGATTTATAAGGTATTTACACAAAATTTACTTATTTCCTCTCCTCACTTACCCCTCGCTCAAACCGCTCTAACCCGTGGTTCCCGCTTAATATTTTATTTTTTCGCCAACCCCTTTACACACAAATGATAATAACTACCATTCTCGCCTTTCTTGAGCGGGTGAACCTCTGCCTGCCTGCTCGTTTTCTGTCTCAGGAGAGATCTGACATGGTGTCGCGCTTCAACCTCAGCCACCTCACCCTCGCCGTGCTGGCCGTCACCGGCACCACTGCGTTGCAAGCCGCCCCCGTGGCACTGGACATTCCTATCGAGGCCCAGGACCTGCCGGTAGATGGCAGTCGCCAGGCCATCCAATTGGAGAACACCCGGGTGTTGGGTACCGCCGAAGAAGAACTGAAACAGGCACCGGGCGTGTCGATCATCACCGCCGAAGACATCCAGAAGCGCCCACCGAGCAACGACCTCTCGGACATCATCCGCCGCGAACCCGGCGTCAACCTCACCGGCAACAGCACCAGCGGCGCACGCGGCAACAACCGTCAGATCGACCTGCGCGGCATGGGCCCGGAAAACACCCTGATCCTTATCGATGGCAAGCCGTCGACCTCGCGCAACGCCGTGCGTTATGGCTGGAGCGGCGACCGCGACACCCGCGGCGAAACCAACTGGGTACCGGCCGAAGCCGTCGAGCGCATCGAGATTCTCCGTGGCCCGGCCGCCGCGCGCTACGGCTCCGGGGCCATGGGCGGCGTGGTCAACATCATCACCAAGCGCCCAAGCGCGGAGCTCAAGGGCGCCATGACCCTCTACACCCTGCTGCCCGAAGACGACGCCGAAGGCATGAGCAAGCGCACCAACTTCAGCCTCAGCGGGCCACTCACCGACGACCTGATCTTCCGCGTCTACGGCGGCCTGAACAAAACCGACGCCGACGACCAGAGGATCAACTCGGCCCACCAGGCCTTCGAGGAGTCGTTGATGGCTGGCCGCGAAGGCGTGCGCAACAAAGACATCAACGGCATGCTCAGCTGGAAGATCAACCCGCAGCATACCGTTGACCTGGAAGCCAGCTACAGCCGCCAAGGCAACATCTTCGCCGGCGATACCATGCTCAACGCCGGCGGCGCCTTCGTCGAAAGCCAGAACGGCAAAGAAACCAACATCATGCAGCGCTCGGCGTTCGCCCTCACCCACCATGGCGACTTCGACTGGGGCAGTTCGATGGCCGCGCTGTCCTACGACCTGACCCGCAACGACCGTCTCAACGAAGGCCTGGCCGGCTGGGGCGAAGGTGCCCCAAGCGCAGGCGCCGGGCGCTTCGAATCGCGCCTGCGCAACACCCGCGCCAACGGCGAGCTGAACCTGCCGCTGAGCTACGGCCTGGAGCAGGTGCTGACCGTCGGCGCCGAATACCTCTACGAGTCGCTCAACGACCCAGGCTCGCTGCGTCCGCAAGGCTACGACCCGGCCGGTTTCGCCCGCGAAACCAAGACCACCGCGCGCAGCCACGCGCTGTTCGTCGAGGACAACATCGAAGTCGGCAGCGACACCATCGTCACCCCTGGCCTGCGCTACGACCACCACGAGCGCTTCGGCGACAACTTCAGCCCAAGCCTGAACGCTTCGCACCAGATCACCGAGGCCCTGAGCATCAAGGGCGGTATCGCCCGCGCCTACAAGACCCCGAACCTGTACCAGGCCAACCCCAACTACCTGCTGTACAGCCGCGGCAACGGCTGCAATTCGGGCGAAACCAACATCGGCGGCTGCTACCTGCTGGGTAACGACAACCTCAAGCCGGAAATCAGCGTCAACAAGGAAATCGGCCTGGCCTACGACAAGGGCACCTGGCGCACCAGCGCGACCTACTTCCGCAACGACTACAAGAACAAGATCGACGCCAGCAACCAGGCGCTGTACCGCCTGCCCAACGGCCGCCGGATCCTGCAGTGGGAGAACAAGGGCAAGGCACTGGTGCAAGGCATCGAGGGCAACCTGTTCGTCGAGCTGACGCCGAGCCTGGACTGGAACACCAACTTCACCTACATGATCGATTCCAAGGACAAGGAAACCGGCGAAGCACTGAGCGTGATTCCCAAGTACACGGTCAACACCACGCTGGACTGGAACGCCACCGACAAGCTGTCGTTCCAGGTCAACGGCACCTATTACGGCAAGCAGGAAGCGCCGGGCTACAACGCCCGCCTCAACGAGCCGCTGGACCGCACGGTACAGAAGGACGTCGACCCGTATGGGCTGGTCGGCATCAGCAGCGGTTACGCCTTCAACCAGAACTTCAGCGTGCGCGTGGGTGTCAACAACCTGTTTGACAAGCGGCTGTACCGCGAGGGCAACTCGGACGAGGCCGGTGCCTTGACCTACAACGAACCGGGTCGTGCCTACTTCGCTTCGGTCACCACCTCGTTCTAACTGACCCCGTAGCCCCTCGGCGTGCAAGGCGCCCAGGGGCATTTCCCTGTGGCGCCGGGCGTTTCGCCGCGCGGGGACGGGTCTTGTAGGAAAAATCCTCAATCCACCCGCATTAATCCCACACATCTATACTTCGTGTACTCATTCAACCTGATTCGACGTATCGTGGCGTCCCTGCCGGTTTTTCCTGACAGGCGTCTTTCCGAATGACTCGGGAAACATACACTTCTGAAAAAGAGCTGCGCCATGCACAAGGTCCTACTCGTCGATGACCACCCCATCATATTGTTCGCCACGCGCCTGATGCTCGAACGCGACGGCTACGAAGTGGTTGGCCAGGCCCAGGATGGTGCAACCGCAGTCGGGCTGGCGCGCAAACTGCAACCGGACGTGGTCGTACTCGACCTCGGCATGCCACAGCTGGACGGCCTTGGCGTACTGGAGCGTCTGCGCGCGCAGGACAACCCGCCGCGGGTGCTGATCCTCACCGGCCGACCACAGCGCCTGTATGCCCGGCGCTGCATCGAAGCCGGCGCCTCGGCGTTCGTGGTCAAGGAAGACAGCCTGGATATCCTGCGTGCCGCGCTCAAGGCTGTGCTTTCCGGCTACTCCTACCTGCCGGACTCAGGCCATGTGCTCGACGCCTCGGGTTCGGAGCTGGAGCGCCTCGATCGTCTGTCCAATCGCGAAATCGCCGTGCTCGCCCTGCTGATCAAGGGCGCCTCCAACACCCATATCGCCGAGAGCATGCTGCTCAGCGCGAAGACGGTAAGTACCTATAAAGCGCGGATCATGGAAAAGCTCCAGGTTGATTCGCTGGTGGAAATGGTCGAGTTGGCCAACCGACACAAGCTAAGCTGAGCCGCCCTATGCCCCTACGCCCGCTTGTCCTCGTACTGTTCGGTGGCCTGCTCGGGCTATTTGCACTGCAATCGGCCACCGCCCTCGAACCGGTGACCCCACGCCACCTGCTGGCGCGCTCGATGAGCAGCAGCCCTGCGCTGCAACTCAGCGCCGAGCAGCGCCAATGGCTCAAGGCCAAGCAGGTGCTGCGCCTGGGCACCTCCTCGCCCGACTACCCGCCGCTGGACATCAATATCAGCCAGGACGATTACGAGGGGCTGACCGCCGACTACATCGGGCTGGTCAGCGAACAATTGAAGATCCCGGTCGAGGTCTACCAGTTCGCCAATCGCCGCCAGGCCATCGAGGCCCTGCACAGCGGCCGCATCGACCTGCTCGGCAGTGCCAACGGCTTCGAGGCCGCCGAGCAGAACCTGGTGCTGAGCGCGCCCTATGCCGACGACCAACCGGTGATTGTCACGCCCTTCGACCAGCGCTACCCCGACGACCTCGCCGGCCTGCGCCTGGCAATGGTCGATCACTACCTGCCGACGGTACAGGTACAGCGCCTGTATCCGCGCGCCGAACTGCAGCTGTACCCCTCGACCATGGCGGCCCTGTCGGCCACCGCCCTGGGCCAGGCCGATGTCTTTATCGGCGACGCGATCAGTGCCGACTTCATGATCGGCAAGAACTACCGCGACAGCTTGCTGGTATCGCGCTACGTCAAACCCGAGCGTTCCTCGTTCGCCTTCGCCGTCAGCGGCAAGAGTACGCAATTGCTGCAACTGCTCAATCAGGCGCTGGACAACATTACCGATAGCAACCGGCTGAACATCGCCCGGCGCTGGAGCAGCGGCGTCAGCAGCGTGCTGCTGAACAAGAAAGCCTTGACCCTGACCCCAGCCGAACTGGCCTGGATCAAGCAGCACCCGACGCAACGGGTGGTGGTGAACAAGTACTTCGCGCCACTGAGTTTCTTCGACGAGGGCCATCGCTTCCGCGGGGTCATGGCCGACCTGCTGGAGCAGGTCAGCCTGCGCACCGGGCTGGCCTTCAAGGTGATCGAAAGCGCCTCGGTACCGGACATGATCGCGCAGGTCGAAAACGGCCAGGCCGATATCGTCGGCGCCCTGCAATACGGCCCGCAACGCGCGCGCAGCCTGGCCTTCACCCGGCCCTACTTCGCCAACCCACGGGTGCTGGTGACCGGCCTGCGCGATAACGCCGTGCACAGCCCGAGTGAACTCAACGGCAAGCGTCTGGCACTGATTCGCGCGACACCAGTGGCCAGCGAGCTGCGCCGGCGCTACCCGCAGATCGTGCTGATCGAACTGGACGACCCGCTGGCGCTGATGGAATACGTGGCCCAGGGCCGTGCCGATGTCGCCCTCAGCTCGCTGATCAACGCCAACTATTACATCAGCCATGTGTTCAAGGATCGTCTGCGGATTGCCGCCCCGCTGGACGACACGCCGGCGCTCGCCGCGTTCGCCACCGCCCGCGACGCCAGCCTGCTGCACAGCATCCTCGACAAGACCCTGCTGAGCATCCCGCCGGACGAAATGACCGAGATGGTCAACCGCTGGCGGGTCAACGCACCGTTGGGCAGCACACCCTGGCACAACTACCGCTCGCTGATCTTCCAGATCCTCACGGTCGCCGGCCTGCTGATTTGCGCGATCGCCCTGTGGAACCGCTACCTGCGCAAACTGATCCGTCAGCGCAGCGACGCCGAGCAGGCCTTGCAACGTCAACTGAAAATCAGCGAAAGCCTGCTCGAAGAGCTGCGCCAGGCCAAGGAACAGGCCGACAGCGCCAACCACGCCAAGTCGACCTTCCTCGCCACCATCAGCCATGAAATCCGCACCCCGATGAACGCGGTGATCGGCCTGCTGGAGCTGTCGCTCAAGGATGCCGAGGACGGCCGTATCGACGCTTCGGCGCTACAGGTGGCCTATGACTCGGCCAACGGCCTGCTGGCACTGATCGGCGACGTGCTCGACATTGCCCGCATCGAGTCCGGGCATATCGAGCTGGCGGCGGAGCCGACCGACCTCGTGGCGCTGATCGGCAGTACCGTCGAAGTGTTCAGCAGCAGCGCCCGGCTCAAGGGCCTGGCGTTGCGCTGTACGCTCGACACGTTGAACCAGGCCGTGCTGCTCGACCCCCTGCGCGTGCGCCAGATCCTTTCGAACCTGCTGAGCAACGCCATCAAGTTCACCGAGCACGGCCACGTTGCGCTCGACCTCAAGGTGCGCCCGCAGGCCCACAGCCAGGCCCTGGCGGTCACCCTGACAGTAAGCGACAGCGGCATCGGCATCGATGCCCGCGACCAGGCTCGACTGTTTCGCCCATTCGCCCAGGCCGGCAACCAGCAGGGCCTGCAAGGCAGCGGCTTGGGCCTGGTGATCTGCCGCACCTTGTGCGAACTGATGGGCGGCCGCCTGAGCCTGCACAGCAGCCCCGGCGAGGGTACCCGAGTGACCCTGCAACTGACCCTGCCACTGAGCGACATCGCCGCCCTCCCGGTGCCCAGCGGGCCGCTGCAGCCGCAGGCGCGCACGGCGCTGGAGATCCTGGTGGTGGATGACTACCCGGCCAACCTGATGCTGCTGGACAAGCAGCTCGGCGTGCTCGGCCACCGTGTGCAGCAAGCCAGCGATGGCAGCAGCGCCCTGCACACCTGGCAGCAGGGTCGCTTCGACGTGGTCATCACCGACTGCAACATGCCCGGCATCGACGGCCATGAGCTGACCCGGCTGATCCGGGCCGCAGAACGCGCACGCGGCCAGTCCCGCGGCCTGATCCTCGGCCTCACCGCCAACGCCCAGCTGGAGGAGCGCGAACGCTGCCTGGCCTCGGGCATGGACGACTGCCTGTTCAAGCCCATCGGCCTGGGCGAACTGCGCCGGCACCTGAGCGGGGTAAAAGGCAGGTGCGGCGCCGTGTCCGCGCCCGCGCCCGGCGAGGCTAGCAGCGGCTTCAACCTGGACAACCTGACCCACCTGACCCTGGGCGATCCAGACCTCATCCAGCGCCTGTTACAGGAGCTGCTGCAGAGCAACGCCGAAGACCTCGACGCCCTGCGCGCCCTGGGTGCGGCACCGACCCGCGGCGCCTTGCGAGACGTGACCCACCGGATCAAGGGCGGCGCCAAGATGCTCCGTGCACGCGGCCTGGTGGCCCAGTGCGACGCGCTGGAACAGGCCTGTGTCGGCGACGCGCCGGCACAGGCCCTGGCGAGCTTGACCCAGGCCCTGGAGCACAGCCTCGAAGAGCTTCAGCAGCACCTGGTCCGTGCCACTGCCGGTTAATGCAGTTGCAGGGTCGAGTTGATCTGGCTGATGGCGTCGACCACATGCTGCGAGCCTTGCTGAATCTCCAGGATCACCTCGCCGGCTTCATTCGCCAGCTCCACACCCAGGTCGGTACGCGACAGGCTCGACTGCATGCTGGCGACGGCGGTCAATGACAGATCGTGGTTCTGCCGCACCACCTCGACAATCTCCAGCGTCGCCTGGCTGGTGCGCGCCGCCAGGTTGCGCACTTCGTCGGCGACCACGGCAAAGCCGCGGCCATGCTCGCCGGCCCGCGCCGCCTCGATAGCGGCGTTGAGGGCGAGCAGGTTGGTCTGGTCGGCGATGCTGCGGATGGTCTGAACGATCTGCCCGATCAGCTCCGATTGCCGGCTCACCGCATCGATGCTGCTGGCCGCGGCATTCAGCTCGCGGGAAATCTCTTCGATCACCTGCACGGTTTTCTGCACCACTTGCGAGCCTTTGCGCGCGCTCGCGTCGTTTTGCACCGAGGTGGCATGCGCGGCTTCGGCAGCGCTCTGCTGGGTGGTGACCTGCTGGGTGATGTCGCTGGCGAACTTCACCACTTTATACAGGCGCCCCTGGGTATCGAAAATCGGGTTGTAGGAGGCTTCCAGATAGACCATCTGGCCAAGCTTGTTGACCCGTTCGAAGCGATGGGAATGGTACTCGCCGCGATTGAGCGAGGCCCAGAATGCCTTGTAGGCCGGCGATTCGCTTTCGCTGCGGTGGCAGAACAGGCTGTGGTGCTGGCCCACCACCTCGTCGAGGCGGTAGTGCATGGTCTGCAGGAAATTCTCGTTGGCGCGAATCACCCGGCCTTCGGGGGTGAACTCGATCACCGCCATGGAACGGCCGATGGCATGCAACAGACTTTCGCTCTCATGCTCGTCGCGCACCCGCTGGCTGATGTCCGAGGCCACCTTGATCACGCTGGTAACCTGCTGGTTGCCGTCGACCACCGGCATGTAGCTGGCTTCCAGCCAGATCTCGCTACCATTCTTGTGCTGCCGGGCGAAGGTGCCGCTGCGCGGCTCGCCGCGGGCCAGGTCGCGCCACAGCTGGCGGTATTCGTCGGATTTGCTGTAGGCCTCGGTACAGAACATGCGGTGGTGCTTGCCACGCAGTTCTTCGGCGCTGTAACCAGTGGTTTTGCAGAAATTCGCGTTGGCATCGACGATGATGCCGTCCGCAGTGAACTCGATGACCGCCATGGAGCGGCTTATCGCGGCCAACTTCGCCTGAGCGCCGGAGAGTGCCTGATGACTACGTTGGATTTCAGCGAGGTCGGACTTATCGTGGATTCCAAACATTTTGCAACCACTCCATGGGCGGATGAGCTCAGCATAGAACGCGCTTTACACCCTGCAAGCTATCTGCCATCACCGCCCATCGCCCGAAATCAGCTGCTTTCGCGCACCACCAGTTCGAAGCCCAGGTCCTGGGTTCGCGCCTGCACCGCCTTGCCATCGAGCAAGGCCAGCAGCGCCTGCGCCGCCTGCCGGCCGACGGCGGCGCGCGGCGTGCGGATCGAGGTCAGGCGCGGTACCAGGTGCGCCGAGGCCGGCAGGTCGTTGAAGCCGACCATCGCCACCTGCCCCGGCACCTCGATGCCCTGGCGCTGGGCCTGGAAGATCGCGCCCTGGGCCAGGTCGTCGTTGCAGAAGAAGATCCCGTCGACATCGCCATTGCCGGCCAGCAACTGGCTGAACAACTCGCCCCCCAGGCCAATCGACGAGGGTTTCGGCGCCAGCATCTCCAGCGCCGGGTCATACAGTCCGGCCTCGACCAGCGCCTGGCGGAAGCCTTCGGCGCGCTGCATCACCCGCGGGTCGAGCTGCGCGGCAATGAAGCCCAGGCGGCGGCGGCCGCGTTCGATCAGGTGCTGCGCAGCCGCGCGGCCGGCCTGCTGCTGGGAGAACCCCACCGACATCGCCTGTGCCGGCCCGCCCAGCTCCATCATGTGCACGCAGGGCACACCGCTGGCGGCGAGCATGTTCTGCGCCGCCTCGGTGCGGTCGAAACCGGTCAGCAGGATGCCGCAGGGCTGATAGGCCAGGTAGTTGCGAATCAGGTTTTCCTCTTCCTCGACGTCGTAGTGGAAGTTGCCGATCAGCACTTCCAGGCCGCGCGGACGCATCACGTCGTGAATCGCTTCGAGGGTGTCGATGAACAGCTGGTTGGACAGCGACGGGATCAACACCACAATCGACTGGCTCTGCGCCGAGGCCAGCGCGCGAGCGGCCGGGTTGGCCACATAGCCGAGTGCGGCGGCGGCGTCCTTGACCTTCTGCACCAGTTCCGGGGCCACGGTGCTGACCCCGCGCAGCGCCCGCGAGGCGGTAATCGGGGAAACCCCGGAAAGCCTGGCGACTTCAGCCAGGGTCGGACGACCGGTAGTACGAGAGCCAATACGGGACATGGGGATTTTTATTTTTCGACTTGCAAAGAATGGGGAACGGGCACTAAGGTAGCGCTGTCTCAGGCGTCAGGCAATGCGTAACTGCAGGTGTACGGCGATGAGCGTCCAAACTGCTTCTACAAAACCAATAACATCCGGGTGGATAGCCACCGAGGGTTTCTCGCTCTCGGCCAAAGATAGCGCTATCTTGCCCTGCAGGAGGTCACGATGAACTCTCCCCTGTCCGCTATCGTGGTAATGGGTGTGGCTGGCTGCGGCAAGAGCTGCGTCGGTTCTGCCATTGCCGAACGTAGTGGCGGCCGCCTGATCGAAGGCGATGCGTTCCACCCCAAGGCCAACATCGACAAGATGAGCGCCGGTATCCCTCTCAACGACGACGACCGCGCCGGCTGGCTGATTCGCCTCGGCCAGGAGCTGCAGGCGACGATCAAGGCCGGCGAGCGGCCGATCCTCACCTGCTCGGCGCTCAAGCGCCGCTACCGCGACGCCTTGCGCCACGCAGTGCCCGACCTTGGCTTCGTGTTCCTCGAACTCACCCCGCAGGAAGCCGAGCGCCGTGTGCTCGCCCGCCCCGGCCACTTCATGCCGGCGAGCCTGATCGACAGCCAGTTCGCCGCCCTCGAAGCGCCGCATGGCGAGCCGCTGACCCTGACCCTGGACGCGACCCTGGCCATCGACACGCTGTCGTTGCAGGTCGACCACTGGCTAAAGCCTTCCGGTGAACCGGCGCTGGCGCGAACGGCCTGATGTCACGGGCGTTTCCGGCTCACCAAAGATAGCGCTGTCTTAGCTCTACTACGCTGCAATAGTTCCGCCCACAACAATGACAATATGAGGCACTGAACCATGTTTGGTTTGGCAACTGATACCTACCTTCTGCTCGACGCACTGGTCACCATCGTTGGTCTGGTGCTGCTGATTACCCACTTCAAGGTCCACCCCTTCGTCGCCCTGACCCTGGCCGCCGGCTTCCTTGGCCTGACCTCCGGGATGCCGGTAGCCAAAGTGATGAAGTCGTTCCAGGACGGCTTTGGCGGCGTGCTCGGTTTCGTCGGCATCGTGCTGGCACTGGGCACCATGCTCGGCAAGCTGATGGCTGACTCTGGCGGTGCCGACCAGATCGCGCAGACGCTGATCCGCGCCTTCGGCAAGCAGAAGGTGCACTGGGCGATGATGTTCGCCGCGTTCCTGGTGGGCATTCCGCTGTTCTTCGAGATCGGCTTCGTGCTGCTGATCCCGCTGGTGTTCATCGTCGCCCGGCGCTCCGGGGTGTCGCTGATCAAGATCGGTATTCCGCTGCTGGCCGGGCTGTCGGTGGTGCACGGCCTGGTGCCGCCGCACCCGGGGCCGCTGCTGGCCATCGGCATCTTCCAGGCCGATATCGGCAAGACCATCTTCTACGGGCTGATCATCGCGCTGCCAACGGCAATCATCGCCGGGCCGCTGTACGGTAACTTCATTTCCAAGTACATCCCCGGCTCGCCGTCCCAGGAGCTGATGGACCAGATCGCCCGCGAGTCCGAGCAGAAGAACCTGCCGAGCTTCAGCGTGACCCTGATCACCGTGCTGCTGCCGGTGTTCCTGATGCTGCTGAAGACCTTTGCCGACGTGGTGTTTGCCCCCGAGCACATTTTCCGCCAGTGGATGGACCTGATCGGTCACCCGATCAGCGCCCTGCTCGCCGCGTTGCTGCTGGCGTTCTATACCTTTGGCGCAGCGCGTGGCTTCTCCCGTCAGCAGATCATGAAACTGCTCGACCAGAGCCTGGCACCGACCGCCGCGATCATTCTGATTGTCGGCGCCGGCGGGGGCTTCAAGCAGATGCTGGTGGACACCGGCGTGGGTAACGTGATCGGGCAGATGGCGGTGCAGGCGCAGATCTCGCCGATCCTGCTGGCCTGGCTAGTGGCAGCGGTGATTCGCATCGCCACCGGCTCGGCAACAGTGGCAACCATCACCGGGGCGGGGATTGTCGCGCCGGTGATCGCCATGGTGCCGGGGGTGAACCGCGAGCTGCTGGTACTGGCGACCGGTGCCGGTTCGCTGATCCTGTCACACGTGAACGATGCCGGGTTCTGGCTGGTGAAGCAGTACTTCAACATGACCGTGGCCGAGACGTTCAAGACCTGGAGCATGATGGAGACGCTCCTCTCGGTGGTCGGGATCATCTTTATCATGCTGCTGTCATTGGTGGTGTAACCGCCCCCTGCAAAAGCCCTGTGGGAGCCGGCCTTGCCGGCGATAGGGCCAGTGCGAGCGCATCGCCGGCCAGGCCGGCTCCCACAGCAAAGCCCCCTCAGCCAACCGCCGACTTCAGTCAAAGCTTGGCGATCGACACCTCGGTCGACTTCACGAACGCAATCACCTCGCTGCCAATGCGCAGTTCCAGCTCATGCACCGAGCGGGTGGTGATCACCGACGTCACAATCCCCGCCTGGGTCTGCACATCGATCTCCGACACCACCGGCCCCTCGATGATCTCCTTGATCGTGCCCTTGAACTGATTGCGGACGTTGATTGCCTTGATGGTCATGTGCTGCTCCTTCCTGATTGGGGCACCGGCTGGCAGTGCGTTGAATGCAGATTGCATGCAGCCGATAAAATCTCAAAAGAATAAATAACGACATTTATATTCTATTTGGAAATATAAAAACCGAGCTATTGAAATGCCTAAAAGTTATTTATTCCAATGTTTTTAGATCAATTAGCATGATTCGAACGCAACAAGTGTTGCTCCAGCAACTGTTTGCCCAGCAACAGCAAAGCAACAGAAACCGCGCATCGGGTACAGCCCAATGCCCCCGGCGCCGTGCCCCCGCCCCATAAATTCAGGATGTAACAGGTTGGTACAGGTCTTGCTCCAGGCACTGCTGTCCATCATTGCCTGCTGAACAACAGCCAAGGAATTCATCATGTCTGCTCCGTTGCACGTCGTTGTCGTTTCCGGGGGCGCCTACCGCCCCTCGCGCACCCTGGTACTGGCCGAGGCCATCGTCGCCGAGCTGGCCCGCCAGCTGCCGATCAACGCCCATGTCATCGAGCTGGCCGATATCGCCCGGCCACTGGGTGGCGCGCTGTCGCGCCAGGAACTGCCGGCCAGCGTCGAAGCCGAACTGCTGCAGGCCCGTATCCGTCTGGCCGCCGAACGTGCCGCGCCAGTCCTGGGCCGCGCTGGCGCATCGCTGCGTCAGAGCGCCTGAACTCCCGACATAGGTAACCCCGCGTGAGCGCTACGTTGCACACATCCCGTTTATCCCCGTTGCACACTGCACGGGAGCTGGCCAGCGAGTTCGCCCTGACCGTGGTGGAGCGCGAACGCCTGGGCGGCACGCCCAAGGCCGAGCGCGACGCCCTGCGCGCCAGCGGTTTGCTGGCCCTGAGCATCCCCAGCGAATTCGGCGGTCTGGGCGCCAGCTGGAGCGAAACCTTCGAGGTGGTCCGTACCTTCGCCCGTGTCGACAGCTCGCTGGCCCACGTGTTCGGCTTCCATCACCTGATGCTGGCCACCGTGCGCCTGTTCGCCACCCCGGAGCAATGGCAGCCGTGGTTCGAGCTGACCGCGCGCAAGCACTGGTTCTGGGGCAATGCGCTGAACCCGCTGGACACCCGCACGGTAGTCAAGGATCGCGGCAGCTGGCGCGAGTTTTCCGGCAAGAAGAGCTTCTGCTCCGGCGCCAGCGACTCGGAAATGCTCATCGCCTCGGCGGTCGACGAAGCCGCTGGCGGCAAGCTGCTGATTGCTGCAATCCCCAGTGGCCGCACCGGCATCACCCTACACCACGACTGGCACAACATGGGCCAGCGCCAGACCGACAGTGGCAGTGCCAGCTTCGAACGGGTGCGGGTCGAGGACAGCGACCTGCTGCTCGATCCCGGTCCGCTGAGCACACCGTTCGCCTGCCTGCGCCCGCTGATCGCCCAGTTGCACTTTGCCAACATCTTCCTCGGCATCGCCGAAGGCGCGTTCGAGGAAGCCCGCAGCTACACCCGCAACGAGTCGCGGCGCTGGTTCAAGTCCTCGGCCCAGCACAGCCACGAAGACCCCTACGTGCTCGGCCATTACGGCGACTTCTGGGTGCGCCTGCAGGGCGCCCGGCTCCTGGTCGAGCAGGCCGCCTACGAGCTCGACCAGGCGTGGGCCAAAGGTGCATCGCTGAGCGCCGAACAGCGCGGCCAGGTGGCGGTGGCGATTGCCACGGCCAAGGTCGCCGCCAGCCGCGACGGCCTGGAGATCTGCAGCAAGGTCTTCGACGTCACCGGCGCCCGCGCCACCCAGGCGTCGGTCGGGCTCGACCGGCACTGGCGCAACCTGCGCACCCAGAGCCTGCACGACCCGCTGGACTACAAGCTGCACGAACTGGGCGACTGGGCTTTGAACCAGCGCCTGCCGATCCCGACGTTCTATTCCTAGTGTGCCTGCCATGCAACTGCTGACCTTACCGCCATCGCCCGCGCTGGCTACCTCGATCCGCGCGACGGCGCAGGTGTTCGAAGACCCGAAATCCCAGGCCCTGCTCGCCCACCTGCGGCAAGTGGCGCCAAGCGAAGCCAGCGTGCTGATCATTGGCGAGACCGGCACCGGCAAGGAGCTGGTGGCACGACACATCCACAACCTCAGCGGGCGACGTGACAAACCGTTCGTGGCGGTCAACTGCGGCGCGTTTTCCGAGTCGCTGGTGGAGGCCGAGCTGTTCGGTCACGAAAAAGGCGCCTTCACCGGCGCCCTGGCCGCCAAGGCCGGCTGGTTCGAAGAGGCCAACGGCGGCACGCTGTTCCTCGACGAGATCGGCGACCTGCCGATGCCGATTCAGGTCAAGCTGTTGCGTGTGCTGCAGGAACGCGAAGTGGTCCGACTGGGCTCGCGCAAGAGCATCCCGATCGATGTACGGGTGCTGGCGGCGACCAACGTGCAACTGGAAAAGGCCATCAACGCCGGGCATTTTCGCGAAGACCTGTACTACCGCCTCGACGTCGTCAGCCTGGATCTGGTGCCGCTGCGCGAGCGGCCCGGCGACATCCTGCCGCTGACCCGACATTTCATCGAAGCCTACAGCCAGCGCCTGGGCTACGGCCCGATCAGCCTCAGCCCGCGCGCCGAGCAGAAACTGCGCGGCTACAGCTGGCCAGGGAATATCCGCGAGCTGGAAAACGTGATTCACCACACCCTGCTGATCTGCCGCAATGGCGTGATCGAGCATGACGATTTGCGCTTGTCGAACCTGCGCATCGAGCGCCAGGACGACAGCCCGAGCAGCGCCGATTCGGCGGAGGCCCTGCTGCTGCGGGCGTTCCACAAGCTCTTCGAGGAACAGGCCGGGGCTCTTCACGAAAAGGTCGAGGACGCCCTGCTGCGTGCCGCCTATCGCTTCAGCCATTACAACCAGGTGCACACCGCCCATTTGCTGGGCCTGAGCCGCAATGTCACCCGCACGCGCCTGATCAAGATCGGCGAGCTGGCAGTCAACAAGCGCCGGCCAGTGCCATTCACCCAGGGCGAACGGGTATTGAACCTGTCGATTTGAACCGGCAGTGCCCGTCCCGCACCGCGCCGCCGGTAACATGCAGATTTCGAATGGAATCGATTCCAACGTTTAATTTGTGAATAGTGGTGCCTGCCCGATATCGTGTCTGCCTTCCCCCGCCACGCACCGCGCGCCCCTGCGCTGCCTCGCCGTGGGCACCTGACAGACAGAGACCAGGCCATGACCGATCGTATTTTCATCAACGCCGTTGCTGCCGACGGCAGCCCGCTGGAACTGGCTGTGCGCGACGGCCGCTTTAGCGCCATCGGCCGTCACTGCCCGCGCAGCGCGAACAGCGAGCTGATCGACCTCGAAGGCCAACTGGTGTTGCCCGGTTTCGTCGACGGCCATATCCACCTGGACAAGAGTTTTGTCGGCGACCGCTGGCGTCCGCACCAGCCGGTGGCAAGCCTGCGCGAACGCCTGGCCGTGGAGAAACACCTGCTGAGCAGCGCGCCACCGATTGTCCAGCGCGCCGATGCGCTGATTCGCCAGGCTGCCAGCTTCGGCACCTTCGCCATGCGCTGCCACGTCGATGTCGACGCCAGCACCGGCCTGGATAACCTGCACGCGATCATGGAAGCCCGCGAGCACTGGCGCGACCTGATCGATATCGAGCTGGTCGCCTTCCCGCAGGCCGGTGTAGTGTCCTGCCCGGGCACCGCGCAGATCCTCGATGCGGCCATGGCCGCCGGCGCCCAGGTGATCGGTGGTATCGACCCGAGTACCCTCGACGGCGACGCCGAGGCGCAGTTGGCTATCGTCTTCGGCATCGCCGAGCGCCGCGAGGTGAAAATCGACATTCACCTGCATGAGCCGGAGCAGATCGGCATCGCCCAGTTGCAGCGCATCGCCGAGCGCACCCTTGCCTTGGGCATGCAGGGCCGCGTGGCGGTGAGCCATGCCTATGCGCTGGGTGAAGTGACGCCGGACGAGGTCGAACGGATTGCCGCGCAGCTGGCCCGCGCCGACATCGCGATCATGACCAATGCCCCCGGCGACTGTGCCTTCCCGCCTGTGCTGCAATTGCGCAAGGCCGGCGTGCGGGTGTTCACCGGCAACGACAACATCCAGGACGCCTGGTGGCCGTATGGCAATGGCGACATGCTGCAGCGGGCCATGCTGGTCGGCTATCGCTCCGGTTTCTACACCGACGACGACCTGTATGTGGCGCTGCACATGGCCACCGAGGCCGGTGCGCAGGTGATCGGCAAAACCGATTACGGGCTCAAGGTGGGCAACGAGGCGAGTTTCGTCGTGCTCAAGGCGCCGAATGGCGCGGCAGCGGTGGCGGCGGCGGCACCCAGCGCCCGACGCATCGTGCGCAACGGCCAGTTCTGGGTCAGCGGCTAAGGGCGCCTACGTCGCGCCCTGCAATTGACTCCCGCCCCCACATATCCCAAGCTGGCCCACTTGCGCCCCACCCCGAGCCTCCGCATGTCCAGCCCGCGCCTATATACCGCCATCAGCCTGACCCTGCTCATCATCGTCGGCCTGGGCAGCTACTTCTGGCGCGACGACAGCCCGGCGCCGAGCCCCAGCGTGACCCAGGGCTACGCCAAAGCCCTGGCCCTGGCCCACAACGGCCAACCTGGCGCCGCCCGCGTGCTTTACCAGCAACTGGCACGCCGCGACCTGTCGTCGATCCGCCGGGCCAGCCTGCATGCCGAACTGCCCAACTACCCTTCACCACAGGCACTCAAGCTCGCCGACCACGACCTGCAACACCAAGACCCGCTGGTGCGCCGCGCCGCCATTGCCAGCATCGCCGCGCTGGTCCCCGGCCCGCAACGCAGCCTGCTGCTTGGCCCGCTGCTCGACGACGAAGAGCAAAGCGTACGCTTCGCCGCCGTCGATGCGCTGCTCGGCCTGAGCCCGGACGAAATCGGCCTGTACTTCGCCCCGCTGCAACACGCCCTGGACCAGTATGAAGCGGCCCTCGAAGCGCAAATCGACGACAGCGCCGCGCAAGTCCACCTGGCCCGCCTCTACGCCCATGAAAAAGACTACGCACCGGCGGCCAACGCCCTCGAACGCGCGCTGAAACTGGCCCCCGACGATCTCGACGCGCTGGCCACCCAGGTCCAACTGCTCGACGACCAGGGCCAGGTCGACGCCTCCCGCGCCGTGCTCGCCCAGGCCCTGCAGCGCCACCCCGAGTCGGCCTTCCTGCAGCATGAGTTGGGCCGTTGGCTAATGCGCCACAACCAGCACGAATATGCCCTGCTGGCCTTCGCCCGGGCGCTGGAACTGGAACCGGACAACAGCGACTATCGCTACACCCTGGCCACCAGCCTGCACGCGCTGGAGCAGGTCGACGCCGCTCAGCGCCAACTGGAAACCATCCTCACCCGCCAGCCGGCCAACCGCCGCGCCCGGGTACTGCTGATCGAGTACTGGAAAGAAACCGGACAACTGCAGAATGTCCAGGTGCTGCTGGCCCAGCTCGAACAGCAAAACCCCGACGATCCGCTCGTGCAACAAGGCCTATAGGCCGTCTCAGCCCCTTCACGCATCGGGGTTGAACCCTCATGCAAAGCGCGCGGTCCAGAGAGAGTGCAGAGAAGGCAGGCCAACGTCCGGCCTGCGCACGCCACCTCGTCGCTTGCCGAGCTTGGCCAGGCGCTCAACGAGGGGGCGGGCCTGGCGATCATCGCCCATGAGTGCCTCGCCGGCTTCGCCCACTCTCCCCTGCACCACCACCTCAAGACGCAACCCGACTGGTCCGACCTGCCGGTGGCGCGCCCTGAGGCTGTTACGCGGCGCCGAGCCGATCAACCTGCTGATCAGTGATATAGGCCTGCCCGGCATCAACGCTCGGCAACTGGCAAAAATCGCCCGCCACCGCCGCCATGCGATCAAGAAGCGCGCCCCAGCACAGGCGGCATCTGCGACGAACGCTACAGTTGAAGCAACTGGCCGACCTTGTCGGTCAGGGCATCCAGCGTGAACGGTTTGGTCAGCAACTCGATCCCGGCCTCCAGCAACGGGCCATTGCTGATCGAGCCCTCGGTGTAGCCGGTGATGAAGAGTATCTTCATCTGCGGACGTCGCTGGCGCACGGCACTCGCCACCTGACGGCCGCTGATGCCACCCGGCAAGCCGATATCGGTCACCAGCAAGTCAAGATGCTCCAGAGAGCGGAACAAGGCCAGACCGGACAGGGCATCCGCCGCCTCGAACACTTCGAAGCCCTGGTCTTCGAGCGCTTCCTTCATCAGCATGCGCAAGGTGGGCTCGTCGTCGATCAGCAGTACCCGCTCGCCGCCGGCCCGCTGCGCTGGCGGTGGCTGACTGTCGCCAGCGACGGTCCCCGGCAGTTCGCCGACAAAGCGCGGCAGTAGCAGCGAAACCCGCGTGCCGTGGCCGCATTTCGATTCGATCCAGGCACGCCCGCCGGACTGGCAGGCGAAACCGTAGACCATCGACAGGCCCATGCCGGTGCCCTGGCCGGGCGGCTTGGTGCTGAAGAACGGATCGAAGGCGCGCGCCGCCACGGCGTCGTCCATACCGCAGCCATTGTCCTCGACGCGCAGGAAGCAGTAGTCGCCCGCCGACAAGCCGTCCGGCCCGTGCAGGCCCGGGGCGAAACGCTCGTTGCCGGTGCAGAGTGTCAGGCAACCACTGCCCTGCATGGCGTCGCGGGCATTCAGGCAGAGGTTGATCAGGGCGTTTTCCAGTTGGCCGACGTCCACCAGCACCGGCCAGGGCTGCGGGTCGTATTGCAGCTTGAGGTCGATTTCCGGGCCAATGGCTTGGCGGATCAGCGGTTCGACGGCCCGCAGCAGGTCGTTGGGGTTGGCCGGGGTTGGCGCCAGCGGTTGCCGACGGGCGAACGCGAGCATGCGGTGGGTCAGGGTTGCCGCCCGTGCACTGGCGGCGCGGGCGGCGTCGATGTATTTGCCGAGGTTATCGAATTGGCCTTTGGCCAGCCGCCGTTCGAGGATTTCCAGGCTGCCACTGATGCCGGTCAGCAGGTTGTTGAAGTCATGGGCCATGCCGCCGGTGAGTTGGCCGACGGCTTCCATTTTCTGGCTGTGGCGCAGTACCTCTTCGGCCTGGCGCAAGGCCGCTTCACGCTCCCGCGCCAGGGTGATATCGCGGCCGACTGCGGTAATCACGCCATCGTTGGAGGTCGCCGCCCAGCTGAACCAGCGGTAATGCCCGTCGACATGGCGCAAGCGGTTCTCGATGCCCTGGATATCCTGGCCGCTTTCCAGTGCCTCGACGGCCAGGTCGGCGATACCCTTGTCGTCGGGGTGGACGAATTGCATCACGTCCAACCCGAGCATGTCCTCGCCCCAGCCCAGCACCTGCTGGCAGGCCGGGTTAAAGGCGCGCAGGCGCAGGTCGGCTTCGACCATCAGCATGACATCGCTGGACAGCTCCCAGAACCGATTGCGGTCGGCGGTACGCTCGTGCACCTGATGCTCGAAGGTGGTCGCCAGATCGCGCCACTGGCGCTCCGACTCAACCGACGCGGTGGTTTCGAACACGGTATCGAGGAACCCGGCAACGTTGCCGAACTCGTCGCGGATCGGGCTGTAGCAGAAGGTGAAATACACCTGTTCGTCGACGCCGTTGCGGTTGGTGATCAGCGCTAGGTTTTCCTGGAACACCGCTTCGCCGTTCATCACCCGGAACACCAGGTCGCCGACGCCGTCCCAGACATCGCTCCAGATGTCGTCGAAACTGCGGCCGAGCGGCGCCGGTTTGCCGCCGAGGATCGGCACGAAGGCGTCGTTATGGATGCTCACCAGCTCCGGGCCCCAGACCAGGCAACCGGGAAACTTCGAGGCCATGAGCATATCCACGGCGATGCGCAGCGAAGCCGACCACAGGTGCATCGGCCCCAGGGGGGTGCGGCTCCAGTCGTGGTTGCGCACTGCCGCACTCATGCCGCCTTGCTGAACGGGTGCTGCGCCGAGATGAATGACCTGCAACATGAGACGGTTACCTTGCCTGACCTTAGTTGTCGGACTCGTGGCCAATGTCTTCGTTCCACAGCGTCGGGTTGGCTTGAATGAAGCGCTGCATCAGGTCACGGCAGGTCGCCTCGTCATGCACCTCCACCGCCACCCCACGGGACCTGAGCAACGCCTCTTCACCCAGGAACGTCTGGTTTTCACCCACCACCACGCGCTTGATGCCATACAGCAGGATAGCCCCGCTGCACATCGCGCACGGAGAAAGCGTCGTATACAACGTGGCGGCCGCATAAACGCTGGCCGGCTGGCGCCCGGCATTCTCGAAAGCGTCCATTTCGCCATGCAGGATCGGGCTGCCGTTCTGCACCCGGCGGTTGTGCCCGCGACCAATGATCTGGCCGTTGTGCACGATCACCGAACCAATCGGGATGCCGCCTTCGTCGAAACCTTTCTGCGCCTCGTCGATGGCCGCCTGCATGAAACGCTGGGTATCGTCGCGTCCTGTCATTGCCAGACTACTCCTGTCAGATCGTCAATAGGCTGAAAGCTAGCACAAGGCTATCGTCCGTGGCGGGTTTTGCAGGCCCGGCTATGCTCAATGGGTTCGGAAAAATCCTGACTGCCTTCCTGGCATCGACGAAAGGAGCGCTGCGATGAGCAAGAAAGTGCTGGTGGTGGTGACCAATACGGCCAAGTACCCCGACCTCAAGCGCGCCACCGGCCTGTGGCTGGGCGAAGCGGTGCACTTTGCCGAGAAGATCCAGCAGGCCGGCTATCAGGTCGACTACGTCAGCCCGGCCGGTGGCTATGTACCGATCGACCCGCACAGCCTGAGCATGGCCCAGGATATCGACTGGGCCTGGTACAACGACAAGGCGTTCATGAACCGCCTGGGCAGCACCCTCAGCCCGGGCCAGGTGAAGGCGGCCGATTACCGCGCCCTCTATTTTGCCGGTGGTCACGGGGTGATCTGGGACTTCCCCGACAGTGCCGGCCTGCAGCAACTGGCCCGGCAGATCTTCGAAGCCGGTGGCGTGGTCAGTTCGGTGTGCCATGGCGCGGTGGGTTTGCTGAACATCAAGCTCAGCGACAATTCGCTGCTGCTCAAGGGCCGCGAGGTGACCGGTTTCTCGAATATCGAGGAACAGCTGGCGGAGCTGGACAAGGTGGTGCCCTACCTCACCGAAAACGAACTGGTGGCGCGTGGTGGCATTTATCGCAAGGCGGAAAACCCCTGGGAGGCATTCGCCATCTGCGATCAGTTGGAGGGCCGCCTGATCACTGGCCAGAACCCTGCATCCGGAGCCAAGGTCGCCGAACTGGTGCTGGCGGCACTGGGCTGATACGGCGAACCTTCGCCGCCCGGCGCGTCGAGCAATACCACAACCGCTGTCAACCCGTCTGACAGGAGCCCCCTTCGTCACTCACTTATGCTGGACCCCCGCTGCCCGGGCCCCCGGGCTCCGCGCTGGCCTTGTCCACATAGGTGAATCATGCCCTCAAAAAACGTTCGCGCCGGGCGCGTGTTGCTGGAACTGCTGGTAACCCTGCTGATCGGCATGGCGCCGGTGACCTGTGCCCTGGTGGTGGTGGTCTGGCAGGTCGACAAGAAGCTTGAAGCCACGGCCGAAGTTGCCTTGCGCGAAACCCTGCACCATACCGACGCGCTGATCGACACCCTGCATCAGGCCAGCAACAAGGTCTTGAGCCTGGCCGACTTTCCCTGTGACAAAGCCCTGCCAACCTTGCGCACCGAAGTGGTCACGCATTCAACCCTGCGCTCGCTGGTGCTGGTACGCGAGAACCGTGCCTATTGCAGCACCGTGCATGGCGAATCGCAGTTGCTGGTCAATCCGGGGCATTACTTCAACCAGCGCTTGCGCCTGGAAGCGGGCAATGATGTGACCCCGGATTCGGCCATCCTCTATTACCGCTTGCAGGAGTATCCATTCGGGGTGCTGGCACTGAGCGACGCCAGGCACCTGCAACAGGTGATCCGCGCGATCAAGGCCGATGTGACGCTGTTACTGGAGTTTGGCGATGACTACATGGCGGTCGACGGCATCGTCGACGGCAGCGTACCTGAACACCGTGAGCAGCATGTGCGGGCGATGTCGGAATACGGTTATGCGGTGCATGCCGGTTATCCGGCCGGGTACACCTGGAACGAGACCCTGGCGAATGCCCGCGCGGTGGCGCCCTCGGTGTTGCTGGTCGGGTTGCTGACGGCGATTGCCGCTTACTGGGCGATGTTCCGCCAGCGTCGGCGCTGACCTCAGCCAGGCTCACGCGCCCCCTGCAGGCGCTGGCTTGCCTGCGCCTACAGGGCGCGCGTGGCCCCTATCGTCCAATGCATCACGGCGCATACACCCCGCGCCCGGCATCCGCGGGCAGGCGCCGGAACAACAGGCCGGAAGCCACACAGGCCACGCCCCCCAGCAGCATCACCCAGGCCACATCGCTGGCCAGCAGGCTGGCATGCCCGCGCACGCTCATCAGCAACCCGAGCAACGCCGCCGCCATCCCCACCGACAGGCTCATGCTCAACTGCACCGTCATTGCCTGCAAACTGCTCGCTCGGCTGCTCAGTTGCGCCGGCACGTCGGCATAGGTCAAGGCGCCCAGGGTGCTGAACTGCAGTGAGCGGATCAGCGCACTGACAAACAGCATCAGCACAATCAGCCAGTACGGCGTATCGATACTGAACCACGCACACGCCGCCAGGCTCACCCCGGTAAACAGCGCATTCACTGTCAACGTGCGCCGAATGCCGAACCGGCGCACCACCCGCAGCGCCAGCAACTTCATCAGAAACGCCCCGGCACCGCCTGCCAGGGTCAGCAACCCGGCGGCCAACGGGCTCATGCCGAAACAGCTCTGGAACAACAGCACCAGCAGAAACGGCCCGGACGCGGTGCCCAGGCGCAGCAGGTTGCCGCCCCAGAAGCTGATGCCGAAACTGGGAATCCGCAGCAGCGACAGGTCCAGCAACGGCCGTGCACAGCGCCGCGCGTGGCGTATATACAGCGCACCGCTCACGCCCCCGATCAGCAACAGCGCCATTCCCCAGGGCAGCGGCAGCAGGCGGTGGCCGAGCACCTCGAAGCCGAACACCAGCGCGCCCAGGCCAATGCCGCTCAGCAGCAATCCACGCCCATCCAGAGGTTCGCCACGTACACCGGGAAACGCCGGGATGTGCCGCTGCACCAGCAGCAACCCGAGCACGGCAATCGGCAGATTCACCAGAAAGATCCAGTGCCACGACAGAAACGTCACCATCAACCCGCCCAGTGGCGGCCCGAGGATCGGCCCGATCAGCGCCGGGATGGTCAGGTAGGACAGGTTGCGCATCAGTTCTGCGCGCGGCGACCAGCGCAACAGCAGCACCTGCCCGACCGGCACCATCATCGCCCCGGCGACGCCCTGCAGCATGCGCGCCAGGCACAGTTGCAGCAGCGTCGAGGACAATGCGCAGGCCAGCGACGCCACGCCGAACAGCACAATCGCCCACTGAAACAGCCGCTTGGGCCCGAATCGGTCCGCCGCCCAGCCGCTCACCGGCACGAACAGTGCCGCCGCCAACAGGTACAACGACACCACCAGGTTCATCCGCACGCTCGGCGCCTCGAACTCCCGCGCCATCTGCGGCAAGGCCGTCATCACCACCGTGGCATCGATCAACTCCATGCACAGCGCACAGCCGATGATCATCGGCACCCGCCGCGAGCGGCTGTTCAGGGCAGGCAAACATGCCGGCAGGGTCACTCAGAACAGTCCCGAGGTTGGTGGCGGCGTGCCGCTCAGTTGCCAGGCGCCGACCGCTGCGGCTTTCCAGTGGCGCGGATTGTGGTTGGTGACGGTGCGCGCATTGCGCCAGTGGCGGTCGAGGTTGTGTGCACGGCCGGTGGTCGAGGCGCCGCCGACATCGAACAGCAGCTCGGCGGCCTTCAGCGCCGATTCGCCGGTAATGAACTGGGCCTGGGCAACATCGACGGCCGCCACGTCCACCAGCGTCGGTTCCAGCTCGGCGGCCCAGGCGCGGTCGATGCTCGCCGCCGCCTTGAGCACCACCGCTTCGGCGCTGAACGCCCGCGCCGAGATCTCGCCGACGCTCAGTTGCACGTAGGGATCGTCGACCGAGCGGGTGGCCGTGCTGTGCTTGATCGGCCGGGCGTGCTCGCGGGCAAAGCGGGCGGCGTCATCCAGTGCATTGCGCGCAATCCCGGCCTGTACGGTGGCCAGGAACAGTTGCAGGAACGGCGTGACAAGGGTGCGCCTGCCCTCCTCCACGGTACGCGTGCGGATCTCGTCGGCGAACACCTGCACGTTGTTCAGGCGGGTGGTGCCACTGGCGGTGAGGCGCTGGCCCATGGCGTCGAAGTCGTCGAGCAGCTCCAGCCCGGCGCGATCGCGCGGCAGCACGAACGACACCGGCAGGTCCTGCTCGTCCAGCGCCACCGTGCTGATCCAGTCGGCGTACAGCGCGCCGGTGCTGTAATACTTGCTGCCGCTGGCGCGAAAATGCGCGCCCTCGGCAACGATCCGCGCACTCACCAGCCCATTGGCACCGCCAACCTCCCAGCCGGCATTACCGACGATGGCACCGTCCAGGTAACGCGCGAACCAGCGCCGGCGCTCCTCTTCCGCGCCCTCGGCACGCGAGGCCAGCAGCCCTTCGACAAAACCGAAACCGGGGCGCAGGGCCTGGGCCACGTTGGAGTCGACGGCGGCGATGCGCAGCAACAGGCCGATCACATCGGCCACCGAACCACCGGGGCCGCCGTAGGCCTGCGGAATGCGGCAGGTATACAAGCCGGCCTCGGCGATCTGGCGGATCGCCTCGAACGGCAGTTCGCGCTCGCGTTCACGCCGCGCGGCGCCCTCGGCGATCAGTGGCAGCAGCCGGTCGAGGTTGCGCTGCAGGGTTTGTACTGACATGGAACGTCCTTATATGGCCAATTTGAGGAATTCGAAGGCCAGCCGCCGCCCGCTTTCCAAGTGCGGAATGGCGTCGAGCAGGGCCTGGGTGTAGGGGTGCTGCGGATGGTCGAACACCGCGCGCACGCTACCGGCCTCCACGGCCACGCCGTCCTTCATCACCAGCACGTCGTCGCTGACGTGGTTGATCACCCCCAGGTCGTGGGAAATGAACAGACAGGCCAGGCCCAGGCGCTGCTTGAGGTCGGTGAGCAGTTCGAGAATCTGTGCCTGCACCGACACATCCAGCGCCGAGACCGGCTCGTCGCATACCAGAATCTGCGGCCCGGCCGCCAGGGCGCGGGCAATCGCGATGCGCTGGCGCTGGCCGCCCGACAGCTCGATTGGCCGCCGACCAAGCAAGGCGCTGTCCAAGCGCACCAGACCAAGCAGCTCGGCGGCCCGCGCCGGCCAGTCGGCGCGTTTGTGCCCGGCCACCTGCAAGGCCTCGAACAGCACCCGCTGCACGCTATAGCGCGGGTCGAAGGAACTGAGCGGGTCTTGGAACACCACCTGAATGCTGCGCCGCAGCCCGCACCGCTGGGCCTCGCTGAGGCGCAACCAGGGCTGGCCCTTGAGTTCGATGTCGCCTTGATCCGGGGTTTCCAGGCCGAGGATCATCCGCGTCAGGGTGGTTTTGCCGGAGCCGGATTCACCCACGATGCCCAGGGTCTTGCCACGCTGCAGGCTCAGCGACACCGCGTTGACCACGGTGCGCAACTGCCCGTCCGGCCCCTTGAAAGCCTTGCTCAGGTTACGCACTCGCAGCAGTGGCGGCGGGTGCGGGCCGGCGGCCGGGGCTACGGCTGCCAGCGGCGCGCGCGGCGCGGCCGGCTTGCGCTGGAAGTGCACCGCGCGGCCGGCCTGCAGCAGGTACTGGGTGTAGGGGTGCTGCGGATCGTGCAGCACCTGCTCGACACTGCCCTGCTCGACGATCACGCCGTTGTGCATCACCGCCACGCGATTGGCCAGCCGCGACACCACTGCCAGGTCATGGCTGACGATCAGCATCGCGGTGCTGTCGCCGCGCAGCGTTTCGAGCAGGGTCAGCACCTGCGCCTGCACCGTGGCGTCCAGCGCCGTGGTCGGTTCGTCGGCGATCAGCAGGCGCGGGTTGCAAGCAATCGCCGAAGCGATCAGCGCGCGCTGACGCAAGCCGCCGGAAAGCTGATAGGGATACTGCCGGGCGCGCAGTTCCGGCGCCGGCACACCGACCGCACGTAACAGCTCGATGACCCGCGCCTCGCGCTCGGCACGAGTAAGACCGGTGTGCAACTGCAGCGGCTCGGCGATCTCCTTGCCAACCGGGCGCAACGGGTCGAGCGCGCCGAGCGCATCCTGCATGACGAAGCCGATCTGCGCGCCGCGAATGCTACGCCAGGTGCGTTCGTCGAACTGGCGCAGGTCATGCCCGGCAAAGGCCAGGCGCCGGGCCTGGACCTGCGCGCCGACGCCGGTCAGCCCGGCCAGGGTGCGTGCGCTCACGCTCTTGCCCGAGCCGGACTCGCCGACCAACGCCAGGCACTCGCCACGGTCGAGCTGGAAACTGATGCCCTTGAGGGTCGGCTGCGCCTGTGCGCCAAAGCGCACCTGCAGGTCCTCGACCTCGATCAGCGGGGGGGTGCGGTGCACGGTCAGGCTCATCGGGATTTTCCTTCGCTGCGACGCAGCAGTGCGCGGCCGATGGCGCTGATCGAGACCACCGTCAGGGTGATCGCCAGCGCCGGCCAGGTGACCAGCCACCAGGCGTTGGCCAGGTAATTGCGGCCGATGGCGAGCATCCCGCCCCACTCCGCGACCGGCGGCGGCGCGCCGAAACCGAGGAAGCTCAGCGCAGCGCCGGCAATGATGTTGCCGCCGATGCCGATGGTGGCGAGGATCAGCACCGGTTTGATTGCATTGGGCAGCACATGCCGGGCGATCACCGCGCGGCGGCGCAAGCCGAGGGTGGTTGCCGCTTCGACGTAGCCGGCATTGCGCACCACCAGGGTTTGCGCCCGAACCAGCCGGGCATAGCGCGGCACACTGGCGATGCCGACGGCGATCACGGTGTTGAGCAGGCCCTGGCCGAAGAAGGTGATGATCACCAGCGCCAGCAACAGGTCGGGAAACGCCAGCAACACATCGACCAGGCGCATCACCGCACCATCCAGCCAGCGCGGGCCAAGCCCGGCCAGTAGGCCGAACAGCGTACCGATCAGCAGGCCGATGGCGGTCGCCGCCAGCCCCAGCAGCAACGACGGGCGCACCGCGTACACCAGCCGGGTAAGAATGTCCCGGCCGTTTTCGTCGGTGCCCAGCCAGTGCAGGCTGTCCGGGGCGCGGAAGGCCAGGCGCGCATTGGCCGCCAGCGGATCGCCGCCGACCAGCCAGCCAGGCTGCACTGCCGCCACCAGCAACAGCAGCACGAACAGCGCCGCCAGCAGCAGGCCGGGGCGCCATTGCCAGCGGCGCCAGGCGCCGCGTCGCGGGCCCAGCAGCGGCTCGAAATCGAGCTTCAGCTCGGGGTTGCCAACAGTTGTGTTCATAGGCGTTCGATCACTGTGCGCAAGGGCTTAGACGGCGGCGGCCGTACGCTGGTACTGGCTGGCCGGGTATGGCAGGCCAAGGTGTTCACGCAGGGTGCTGCCGCGGTATTCGCGGCGGAACACGCCACGCTGCTGAAGCAGCGGCACCACCTGATCGACGAACACCTCGACGCCCGAAGGAAACACGTCCGGCATGATGTTGAAGCCGTCTGCGGCGCCGTTGCGGAACCAGTGCTCAAGGGTGTCGGCAACCTGCTCCGGCGTCCCCACCAGCAGCCGGTGCCCCACCAGGATCCGCCGCGACAGCGCGCGGAGGGTCAGGTTTTCCCGTCGTGCCAGGTTCAGCTGGGCTTCGAGGAAACCCTGCGAGCCACGTTCGAACTCGCT
This sequence comes from Pseudomonas sp. SDI, assembly GCF_003105155.1. Classification (GTDB taxonomy): domain Bacteria; phylum Pseudomonadota; class Gammaproteobacteria; order Pseudomonadales; family Pseudomonadaceae; genus Aquipseudomonas. The sequence goes on from NZ_QETK01000009.1 coordinate 36,290, forward strand.
CACCGGGCCGATCCGCGCCCACGGCAATGGCGCGTCCAGGTCCAGCTCGCTGGCGGCCAGGCCGACCCGCGCCGCCACTTGCTGGATCAGCCCTTCCTCGCCGTAATAAGCGTTCAACTCGTCGAAGCGCGCGTGCGCCTCGGCTTCGGTGCTGGCGATCACCGTCGACAGGCCGGGCATGATTTTCAGGTGTTCGGGGTTGCGCCCCCAGTGACGCGCCCGCTGCTTCATCTCGCGGTAGAACGCCTGGCCATCGACCAGGGTGGTCTGGGTGGTGAAGATCGCATCGGCATAGCGTGAGCCCAAGGCCTTGCCGCCTTCCGACGAGCCGGCCTGCACCAGCACCGGCCGCCCCTGGGGCGAGCGTGGCAGGTTCAGCGGGCCCTTGACCGAGAAATGCTCGCCGACGAAGTCGATGCTGTGCACCTTGCGCGGGTCGGCGAAGTGGCCGTTGACGGTGTCGGCGATGATCGCATCGTCTTCCCAGCTGTCCCACAGCTTGAGGGTCACGTCGATGAACTCCGCAGCCCGCGCATAGCGGTCGACATGCCGTGGCGCGCCGGCCAGGCCGAAGTTCTGCGCGGCGGCGTCGGTGGCGTTGGTCACCACGTTCCAGGCCGCGCGGCCGCCGCTGAGGTGGTCGAGCGAGCTGAAGCGCCGGGCCAGGTTGAACGGCTCGTTGTAGCTGCTCGAAGCCGTGGCGATGACGCCGATATGTTGCGTGGCCAGGGCCACGGCGGTCAGCAATACCGTGGGTTCCAGGCGCCCGGCCGGGTGCCGGGCGACATCGGCGCCGAGTGCCGGGCCGTCGGCGAGGAAGATCGCGTCGAGGCAGCCGCGCTCGGCAATCTTCGCGATCGTGCTGTAGTAGCCGACATCCAGGTAGGCGTTGGCCGGCACTTCGGCCTTGCGCCAGGCACCGGCATGAGCGCCAAAGCCGAGGATGTTCATGCCGATGCTCATTTGTGCTGTTTCGCTGCTCATGGCAACTCCTGAGGTGAGGTGATCAAACCGCGCTGGCTTCATCGCGGCTGCCCTGCTGGGCGCCGTCCTGCCCGTGCAGGGCGCGCCAGGCGGCGCCGGGGCTGATGCCGTTGAGGTAGTAGTTGCCCAGCGCCTGCTCGCGGTACACCGCCGGGTTGTGCGAAGCCAGGGTCCGCGCGTTGCGCCAGTGCCGGTCGAGACGCCGGGCCTGGCTGGTGGCCGAGGCACCGCCAACTTCGAACAGCAGCGTGGTGGCCTCCAGCACCTGCTCCAGCACCATCTGCTGGGCCTGGAAGGTGCGGATGTCGGCCTCGACGTAATCGGCCTCGCTGGCCGTACCGGCCAGTTCGGCCTGGTGCACGCTTTCGAGCACCTCGGCCACCCGCAGCACCAGCGATTCGGCGGCATAGGCCAGGCTCGACAGGCGCCCGATCACCCGCTGCACCAGCGGATCGTCTTTCGGGCTCGACTGCCCCGGCACGCCGAACGCGCGGGTACGGCCCTGGACGAAGCTGGTGGCGTCGCTGAGCACCGCACGGGCGATGCCGGCCAAGGTGGCTAGGTGGAACAGCTGGTAAAACGCCGACAGGTACGATTCGGCGCGCAGCTCGCCCGGCTTGAAGCGGCGCAGGACGTGGGCGTCCGGCACCGCGACCTTGTTGAAACGGGTGGTGCCGCTGCCGCTCAAGCGCTGACCGAAGCCGTCCCAGTCGTCTTCGCGGCTGACCCCGGGGGCGTCGACGGCCACCACCACACTGACGAAATCCTTGTCGTGCATGGCCACCGCGGCCACCCAGTCGGCGTAGATGGCGCCGGTGCAGTAGTATTTTTCGCCATCGAGCAGCCAGCCGCTATCGCCGGCGCTAAGGCTGACCGAGTTGCTGCTACTGTCACTGCGCTCGGCCATCGCCGCGCCCCACAGCTGGCCGGCGACAACCTTGGCGAACCAGTAGTCCTGCGAAGCGGCATCGCCGCTGGACAGCCGGCCTTCGACAAAACCGAAATGCGCGCGAATGATCTGCGGCAGGTTCGAGTCGGCCTCGGCCAGGTCGATCAGCAGGCGAAACAGCACCGGCAGGCTGACCTCGCCGCCCTGGTGCGCGCGCGGCACGCGCAGGGCGGTGAAGCCTGCCGAGCGCAGCGCCGCGACCGCCTCGAAGGCCAGCTCGCGCTGCTGCTCGCGGGCCACGGCGCCGCGGGCAATCTCGGCGAACAGCGGCTGGAAGCGCGCGTGCAGTACGGAATAAGTGGCTTGGGTCATGACAGTTCCTTGCATCTTGAAAGTAGTGTGAGCGCACTGAAACCCTGTGGCACGGGATCACACGGCATTGGTCCGCGGGTCCACCCAGTGGTTGATCAGGTCGACCAGAAAATTGACCAGCACGTAAATCGCCGCCGCCAGCAGCGTGATCCCCAGCAGCATCGGCATGTCCTTGTTGATCGCCGCGTCCAGCATCAGCCGGCCAATGCCCTGGCGGGCGAACAGCAGTTCGATCACCACCGCGCCGCCGAGCAGGCTGGCAAAGACAAAACCGGACAGCGTCACCAGCGGCACCAGGGCGTGGCGCAGTGCATGCCTGAGGCGCACAGCGGTTTCCGACAGGCCGCGGGCACGGGCCATGGCGATAAAGGGTTGTTCGAGAATCGACTCCAGTTCCTGGCGCAGCACCTGGCTCAGTACCGCGGCAATCGGCAAGGCCAGGGCCAGGCTCGGCAGCACCAGCGCCTGCCAGCCACGGGAGCCGGACGGCGGCAGCAGGTGCCAGGCAAACGAGAACACCAGCAGCAACGCCAGGCCAATCACGAACGACGGCGCCGACGACAGCACCAGCTCACTGCCCGAGGCCAGCGCACGAATCCACGGCGCGCGGTTGGCGGTGAGCACGGCGACCATGATCGACAGCAACAGCGCCAGCGCGGCAGCGGCCAGCGACAGTTCCAGGGTCGCTGCCAACTGCGCGCCGATCACCTGCCCCACCGGCACTCGCAGGCGATACGATTCGCCAAGATCACCCTGGGCCAGACGGCCCAGGTACTGGCCGTACTGGACGATCAGCGGCTGGTCGAGGCCGTATTCGCTGCGCACCTGGGCGATCAGCTCGGCACTCGGCGCCGCGTCCGGGCCGCCGAGAATCGCCAGGGCCGGATCGCCGGCACTGAGGTTGATCGCCAGGAAGGTCAGCGTCGCCGCCCCCCAAAGCACGCCAACGCCCGACAGCAGCCGGCGCAGTACAAGTCGCAGACGGTTCATTGGCCCTCCTGGTCAAGCCAGACGCTGGTGAACAACGGGGTGTTATGCGAGGTATCGAAAATCAGCCCCTTGACCGCGTTGCGGTAGGCGACCAACACATGACTCTCGAACACCGGCACCGCCGGTACCGTCTCGGCCAGGCGCTGCTGGGCAATGCGATACTGGCGCGCCAGTTCGGCCGGCTCGGTGCTGCGCCGGGCGGCGCTGAGCGCCCGATCCAGCTCGGCGTCGCGCAACCGGCCGACGTTCTGCCCGATCAGCGTCGGCGTGCTGATCGACTGGCTGTGGTAGAGGATGAACAGCCCGTCCGGGGTGTTGGTATGCCAGTAGCCGCCGGCCATCAGGTCGAAATTGCTCGCGTAACGGCGTTCGGTGATCTGCGCCAGCGGCAGCAGCTCGATGTCGAGGGCCAAGCCGATCTTCTTCAGGTCCGACTGGATGGCCACGGCGATACTGCCGGGGAACACCCCGGACTCGTAGATCAGCAACTGCGCGGCCAGACGCTGGCCATCCTTGAGGCGGTAGCCGGCGGCGTCGCGCTGAGTCCAGCCGGCCTCGTCGAGCAACTGGTTGGCAGCGGCCACGTCGAAGCCGAGCCGGTCCTTGAACGCCGGGTCGTAGTAGCGGGTGTTGGCCGCGAGGAAATCGCCCTTGGGCAGGAACTCGCCGAAGCCGGCAATCCAGGCGATGCCCTCGCGGTCGATGGCGCGAGCCACGGCGCGGCGCACGCGTACGTCGTCGAAGGGAAAGCGCTCAAGGTTGAAGGTCAGGCTGCGAAACGGATTGGCCTTGCGAATGCGGCTGCGCATCTGCAGCTCGGGGTTGGCGCGGATCGCCTGGGCGTTCTGCGCCGGCGCGTCGACGGTAAGGTCCGACTGGGCGGACTCCAGGGTGCTGAAGCGGATCATCGGCTCGGGCACGATGCTCAGTTCCAGGCGGTCCAGATAGGCCTCGCCGACATGCCCGGTTACCGGCGGCGCCCAGTTGTAGCCCTGGCGCTTGACGAAGGTCGCGCCCTGGTCGCGGGTGTAGCTTTCCAGCACGAACGGGCCGCTGCCGATGGCGTGGGTGGCAATCGATTTCGGCGCTTCGCGGATCTGCTTCGGCGAGATCATGCTCAGCCACGACTGCGCCAGCACGTCGAGAAACGGCGAATACGGCTCGCGCAGGTGCGCTTCGAAGGTGTATTCGTCGACGATGCGCCCGTCGACATAGGGTGCGATATAGGCAGCGGCCAGCGGCGATTTGGTGGCCGGGTCGCGCATGTGTTCGAGGTTAACTTGCACCGCGCGGGCGTTGAATTTCTCGCCGTCACTGAAGGTGACGTCGTCGCGCAGGTAGAAGGTGTAGGTCTTGCCGTCGGCGGAAATCTCCCAGGACTTGGCCAGCCACGGCGAAATATTGCCCTGCTCGTCCTGGTACACCAGGCAGTCGAACAGGATGCGTCCCAGCCACTGCACGTTGCCGTGGGAGATCGAATGCACGTCGAGGGTGGTGGTGTCGGACGCGGTCGAGACCCGCAGGGTGCCGCCCGGCCGCCCCGGCCCGGCCTCGGAATAATCGCTGGCGGCATAGCGCAGCACGCCGTCGCGCACTTCGCCGTCGGCCTGCAACTGGCTGCTCGCCGGTGCTGCCGGCGGCTTGCAGGCGGCGAGCAGCAAGGTGCTGGCGAACAGTGCCAGGCGCGCGAAGCTGGAAATCTGCATCATCGGTGTCCCCCGCTGCGGCCGGCGCCGTTTCCGACGTCGGCCGCAGCCTCGCTGGCTCAGAAGTTGTAGGCGATGCCGGTGAAGGCGCCGAAACCGTCGCCCGGGTACAGCGCCGCCGTATCCTGGCCGTTGGCGTTGTAGACCGGCTGGATGGCCGTGGCGTAGTGCTCGTCGGTGAGGTTCTTCAGGTCCAGGTACACCTGCCACCTGCGGCCCGGGTCGTCATAGCCGAAGCGCGCGCCCCACAGCGTGTAGGACGGGGCGTAGAAGGTGTTGGCGTAGTCCACCGCCGTGCTCGACACCGAGCGTACGTTGACCCCGGCATAGAAACCGCTGGCGAACTGGTAGTTCAGCTCGCCCTGGTACACATGCTTGGGCAGGCCCGGCAGTTCGTTCTTGCGGAACAGCGGGTCGTTCTCGTAGTGGAAGTCGTTCAGGGTGTAGGCCTGGCGCCAGCTCAGCAGGTCGCCGTTGGCCCCTTGCCAGAGCCGCGTGGTGAGCCCGGCCTCGACGCCCTGGTGCACGGTAGGGCTGGCGTTGGCGGTGGAGTTGACCTGCGCCGTGGTCGGCGTGGCGGCCAGCACCTGCACCGTCAGCAGCTCGTCCTTGATCCAGGATTTGTACAGCGCCAGGCTGCCGTCGAAGACCCCCTGCGTGCCGCGAATACCGAACTCGACAGTGTTGGCGGCCTGTGGCAGCAGCGGCTTGGCGTAGTTGCTGGTCACCCCGGAGCCGGAGCTCGACCAGGAGCTTGGTGGGTCGATGGAGCGGCTGGCGTTGGCGAACAGCTGGATGTCCGGGGTCAGGTAATAGCGCAGGCCGATCCGCGGGGCGAGCTTCCACTGGTCATATTGGTAGTGGCTGGGCAGCCCGCTGCTGTTGGCCCGGTCGCTGTAGGTGACGTTGACGTCGCGCTTGATCTCGATGGCCGAGAGGCCGGTGTTCAGGTACAGGTTGTCGCTCAGGCCGAGCTCGTTGCCGAGGGTGAACACGTGGTCGAACGAACCGTCGTACTCCACCTGCTTCTGCAAAACCCCCAGATCCTTGTCGCCGCGATAGGTGCGAACCCCGGAGCGAATGTGCTCGGTGCTGCTCCAGCCAATCGAAGTGGCGCTGGGCAGGCCGAACAGCTGGTCGTTGCGGTTGTACTTGAGCGAGTAGTTGATGTCGCGCCAGTCCCAGTAGTTGGGGTTGATGGTGCTTTGGCGGCTGAGGATCTGCGGGTAGTTGTGGTAGACCAGCCCGGCCACCAGGGTGGCATCGTCGTCGAAGGTGTAGGTAGTCTTGCTGCCGACCCAGGTCGAGCCGCGCTTGGTCGAGTCGGCGCGGGCGCCTTCGGTGGCGGCGTTGCTCTGCTTGGGGTTGTCCTTGAGCTGGGCGCGGGTCAGGGTCGCCGAGTTCTCGTGGTACTCCTCGCGGTAGCGGACGAACAGCCGGGTTTGCAGTTTCGGGCTGAAGCGGTAGCCGAAGTTGCTCACCAGGCCCTGGGCCTTGGCCAGGGTGAAGTCCTGATAGCCGTCGCGACGCGCGTTGTCGATGCTGACGAAGTAGTCGGCGTTATCGACGGCGCCGCCGCTGCTCAGGGTCTGCTTCTGCCAGCCGAAGCTGCCGCCTTCGAGCTTGATGCGGGTGCCCGGTGCGGTCAGCCCGGAGTGAGTAACGAAGTTGATCGCCCCGCCCAGCGACAGCGCGCCGAACTCGAAGGCGTTGGCGCCACGCAGCACTTCGGTGTAGCTCAGCCCCTGGGTGTCGAGCAGCTCGTACGGGGTGCCACCGGCGCCGGTCAGGGCCAGACCATCGAAGAGGAACTTGGTGCCTTCGCGGAAGTAGCCCGGCGAGGTGTTGGCGCCGGAGCCGCGGATGGAAATCTTGATCGCATCGTTGCCGCCGGCCGCCTGGGCGTAGACGCCGGGCTGGAACGCCAGGGTGTCTTCAAGGGTCGCCGCACGGCCCTTTTCGACGTCGGCCTGGGTGACCAGGCTGGTACCGCCGGGGACTTCGTCCAACTCGGCTTTGGCGGCCTGTACCGGGGTGGCTTTGGCGGCCTGGACGGTAACCGTCTGCAGGCGCTTTTCAGTACTGTCGGCGGCGCTGGCGGTCAGTGGCGCCAGGCTCAGCAGGGCACTGCCGAAGGCCGCCAGCGTCAATTCCCGGTTGGCCATCAAGGAAAATCGTCGCGCGGTTGCGCAGGTTTCAGAAGGCACGCATTTCAAGGTATTGCTCCCCACCAGATTAAAAAAAGGTGAGTTTCTATTGGTATAGTCAATCTCCCTTAGGCAATTGCAGCGTTCGTGCCAAACCCTGAACTGCCTGTATTTGCTGGATTAGAGCGGTTCCTTGACCCTCTGCAGGGTGTTTCAAACAGGCCGATGTGTTCGACAACTGTTGCTAGCGCAACAGTTGTGCGCTGCGCCAGCCCCGGGCGATGTCCCGCGCGCGAGCGCGCAGCAAGGCCGAGGCCTGGGCGCAGGCCTGACGCTGTCCATCGTCAGCAAACGCTCCGTCGGCAGGCGCGTCCCGCGGTGCTTTTCTTCCCCGGTAGATCTGTGTAAAACAGAGCGGATCCAAAACCGCGAAGGGATTACCGATCATGATCTACCGTCCTCTGGGCCGCAGTGGTCTGCAGGTTTCCGCCCTCACCCTGGGCAGCATGATGTTCGGCGAACAGACCAGCAGCGAAGACGCCCTGCGCATCATCGACAAGGCCTGGGACCAGGGCATCAACTTCATCGATACCGCCGACGTGTATAACGCCGGGCGCTCGGAAGAGATCGTCGGTGAAGCCATCGCCGCCCATCGCCAGGACTGGATCCTCGCCTCCAAGGTCGGCTTTGGCCCCGCCGACGGCCTGCCCAATCGCAGCGGCCTGAGCCGCAAGCACATCTTCAATGCCATCGAGGCCAGCCTGACCCGCCTCGGTACCGATTACCTGGACATCTATTACCTGCACCGCGAAGACCACAGCACCCCGCTGGACGTCAGCCTCGCGGCCATTGGCGACCTGCTGCGCGAGGGCAAGATCCGCCACTGGGGCGTGTCCAACTTCCGCGGCTGGCGCATTGCCGAAATCTGCAACCTGGCCGACAAGTTGGGCATCGCCAAGCCGGTGGTCAGCCAGCCGCTGTACAACATCGTCAACCGCCAGGCCGAGCCCGAGCAGTTCACTGCCGCCGCGTACCATGGCCTGGGCATCGTGCCGTTCAGCCCGCTGGCCCGTGGCGTGCTCAGCGGCAAGTACGCGCCGAACGCTGCGCCGGACGCCAACAGCCGCGCCGGGCGCCAGGACAAGCGGATCCTGGAAACCGAATGGCGGCCGGAATCGCTGGCCATTGCGCAGAAGATTCATGCCTACACCGAGGCCAAGGGCGTCGGCATGGTCGAATTCGCCATTGCCTGGGTGCTGAACAACCAACTGGTCAGCTCGGCCATCGTCGGCCCGCGTACCGAGGCGCAATGGGACACCTACCGCGGCGCGCTGGAGGTGAAGATCACCGCCGAGGACGAAGCTTTCATCGACGCGCTGGTGACGCCAGGGCATGCCTCGACCCATGGCTACAACGATGTCGGGCATTTCGTCAGCGGCCGCCTGGCGCGCTGAGCTCACCCCCCCCAGGGAGTCTGGCTGCCACAGGAGGCCGGCTCCTGCAAAAATGCAGAAACCACCTGCATTTCTGCCAATTGCATCAGGCAAATTTGCACTGGTACGATCCGGCGATCCTTGAACTCATCTCCACGCCGCTGCAATTCATGTGGAAAATCAATAACAAAGCAGGGAGACAGCGATGACCGCGCACGCTACCACGTCGGCCGCCCAGTCGGATGTACTGGCCCAGGTCCGCAACCACATCGGTCACTTGACCCTCAACCGCCCCGCCGGGCTCAACGCCCTGACCCTGGACATGGTCCGCCGCCTGCAACGCCAGCTCGATGCCTGGGCCGCCGATCCGCAGGTGCACGCCGTGGTCCTGCGCGGCGAAGGCCCCAAGGGCTTCTGCGCCGGCGGCGATATCCGCTCGCTGTACGACAGCTATAAAAGCGCCGACAGCCTGCACCGCGATTTCTTCGTCGAGGAATACGCCCTCGACCTGAGCATCCACCACTACCGCAAGCCGGTGCTGGCACTGATGGACGGCTTCACCCTCGGTGGCGGCATGGGCCTGGCCCAGGGCGCCGACCTGCGGGTGGTCACCGAACGCAGCCGGCTGGCCATGCCGGAAGTCGGCATCGGCTATTTCCCGGATGTCGGCGGCAGCTATTTCCTCTCGCGCATCCCCGGTGAGCTGGGCATCTACCTGGGCGTCAGCGGCGTCCAGGTGCAGGCAGCCGACGCGCTGTACTGCGGCCTCGCCGACTGGTACCTGGAGAGCAGCAAGCTCGCCAGCCTCGACGAACGCCTCGACAGCCTGAGCTGGGGCGAGCGCCCACTCAAGGACCTGCAAGGCCTGCTGGCCAAGCTCGGCACGCAACACCTCGACCACCCGCCGCTGGCCGCCCTGCGCCCGGCCATCGACCACTTCTTCGGCTTGCCCGACATCGCCAGCATGATCGAGCAACTGCGCGCGGTCAGCGTGGCCGACAGCCACGAATGGGCGCTGAACACCGCCGACCTGCTGGAAACCCGCTCGCCGCTGGCGATGGCAGTGACCCTGGAGCTGCTTCGTCGCGGCCGCCAGTTGAGCCTGGAAGAATGCTTCAAGATGGAACTGCACCTGGACCAGCAATGGTTCGACCACGGCGACCTGATCGAGGGCGTGCGGGCGCTGCTCATCGACAAGGACAAGCAGCCGCGCTGGAACCCTGCCACCGTCGCCGGCCTCAGCCGTGCGCGGGTAGACCAATTCTTCGAGGGCCTGTGAGGGCCGGAGTACGCAGATGCAAGACCTGGAACTGAGCGAAGAGCAGATCATGATCCGCGACATGGCCCGGGACTTCGCCCGTGGCGAAATCGCCCCGCATGCCCAGGCCTGGGAAAAGGCCGGCTGGATCGACGATGGCGTAGTCAGGAAGATGGGCGAGCTGGGCCTGCTCGGCATGGTCGTGCCGGAGCAATGGGGCGGCAGCTACACCGATTACGTGGCCTACGCCCTGGCCGTGGAAGAGATTGCTGCCGGCGACGGGGCTACCGGCGCGCTGATGAGTATTCACAACTCGGTGGGCTGCGGGCCGCTGCTGGCCTATGGCAACGACGCACAGCAACAGAGCTGGCTGCAGCGCCTGGCCAGCGGCGAAGTGATTGGCTGCTTCTGCCTTACCGAGCCGCAGGCGGGCTCGGAAGCGCACAACCTGCGCACCCGCGCCGAATTGCAGGGCGATCACTGGGTGATCAACGGGGCCAAGCAGTTTGTCAGCAACGCCCGGCGTGCCGGGCTGGCCATCGTGTTTGCGGTCACCGATCCGGAGCTCGGCAAGAAAGGCATCTCGGCGTTCCTGGTGCCGACCGAGAACGAAGGTTTCGTGGTCGATCGCAGCGAACACAAGATGGGCATTCGCGCCTCCGACACCTGTGCGGTCACCCTGAACAACTGCCGAATCCCGGCGGCGAACCTGCTCGGCGAGCGTGGCAAGGGCCTGGCGATTGCGCTGTCCAACCTCGAAGGCGGGCGTATCGGGATTGCCGCGCAGGCGCTGGGTATCGCCCGGGCGGCGTTCGAGGCGGCGCTGCTGTATTCGCGTGAGCGAATCCAGTTCGGCAAGCCGATCAACGAGCACCAGAGCATTGCCAACCTGCTCGCCGACATGCAGGTGCAGATCAACGCGGCGCGCTTGCTGATCCTGCACGCGGCCCGCCTGCGTTCGGCGGGCAAACCGTGCCTGAGCGAGGCCTCGCAGGCCAAGCTGTTTGCCTCGGAGATGGCCGAGCGGGTGTGCTCGAAGGCAATCCAGGTACATGGCGGCTATGGCTACCTGGAGGATTACCCGGTGGAGCGCTACTACCGGGATGCGCGGATTACCCAGATTTATGAGGGGTCGAGCGAGATCCAGCGGATGTTGATTGCGCGGGAGTTGAAGCACTACCCGCTGTAGATCGGTGGCGCCTACAGGCTCAACGCACTTCCTGTAGGCGCTGGCTTGCCATCAAGGCTGCTGATACTGGCTCAGGTACTTGTCCAGCACCGCCTTGTCGCCACTGCCGTCCCCCGCCACCTGCCACAGCCGCCGCTCGATCCCCTGCGCCAGCAAGTGCCCCACCGCCGCCTCGATCGCCGACAGCACGCACAACTGCGCCGGCTCGTTGGTGGTGTAGCCCACCTCCGCTTCCAGCAGCTTCTTGAACTCGATGAACTTGAACACCCCGGCACTGCGCCCCACCGAGTAGATGGTCTTGCTGGTCATCACGTTCGCCAATACCTGGCCACTGCGCACATCCACCGCCCGCAGGTTCACCGACACCTGATCGACGCGGTACTCGCGGGAAATATCGATGCCCAGGTAACGCGCGCCCTCACCGCCGCTGCGCACGTTGGTGTCATAAGCAATGATGCCCCCCTCCAGCATCAGGTTGGCCGCCTGCAACGGTGGCAGCTCGCCCTGGATGTTCACTGGGGTATCGGGCTTCTTCTGCGACGCACGGATGATCTTGCGCTCGGTCAGCAGGTTCTGCAGGCCTTCGCGCTCCAGCACCACGAACCAGCCACTGGCCTGCAACGCATCCATCAGCATGCTCGCCGCGCCCTGGGTGACGCTGGTCGAGAACGAACTGGCCGGGGTCGGCTTGTATTGCCCGGTCTGGTCACGGAAACCATACACCACGGCCATCAGCCGGCCTTTGGGCCGCGGCATGTTCAGCAGGTCGTAATAGGTCGAGGCACGCGGGGTCAGCGTCGGGCTCTCGGTATCGTCGGCCGGCATCGGCTCACGCAAGCCACAACCTTGCAAGGTGGCGAGGATCAGCAGTGTGCTCAGTAGTCGTTTCATCTTCGTAGCTCCTGGATGACGCACTGCCGCTCAAGGGTTCAGCCCATTGACCTGGATTTCCGAGATCTCGCCGGTCGCCCGGTCGGTGATCTGAATGCTCAGGGCACCGGAATCGTCGATCACGTTGATGATGAACGAGTCGGTTGACAGGCTGCCGGTCTTGCCGTTGGAAACGTTGTCGAGCAACTGCGACAGCAGCCGCGACTCCAGCTGGTTGCTGAAGCGCTCCAACGCCGAGGTGCTGGCGAACGCCGAGGAGCGGCTGGCAATCGACGGATCGTCATGGTCGTTCTGTGCCTGGGCGTTGTTCAACAGGTAGGTGCCGTTCAACGGGTTGCCGCCGAACGCCGGATTGACCGGGGTGTGGACCAGTTCCGTGGCACCGACCTGGGCGCCCACGGCGGCCAGCAGCGTGCAGACGGCCAGGGCCGGAAGTGTGTGGTTCATAGCTCGTCCCTCTCCAGATCGGTTGTGTCCTGCAGCAGCGATTGCAGCTTGCGCTGGACAATCTCCGCCCTGACCAGGTCCGCGGCCTCGTAGGCCACGTCCTTGAGTTCAACGGTGTTCGGTGGCAGAAAGCGCCGGTAGATCAACCGTTGCTGAAACTCGACCGTCACCAGGCTGCCCCAGCGCGCATCCGGCCGCTCGCGTACCACCAGATTGAAATCCAGACGGCTGGTGGCACGCAGCCGCTCGGTAAAGCTGTTGTAGAACGCGTGGCCGATGTGCGAGACGGTGTAATCGACGATAAAGCCCATCATCTCGTCCTTTTCACTGGCCCGGGCCTGGTTGGCCAGCAGGGTCAGTACCAGTAGCAGTGCCGACAGCGTGCGGTTCATGGTGCGTCTCCTGCCTGCCGGGCCTTGCGGCCGTTGTCGATGAAGGCCTGCTCGGCGGCGAACTGCCAGTCGCTGTAATGCGTCAGCCCGGTGAAGTCCTGCCACTGCGCGTCGAACCCGGCCTGCTTCAGCGGCGACTGCTGCGAGCGGCTGTAAACCCCGCTGATACGCCCGTCGATCGAGCGCAGCAGACCCCAGTCGTCGCTGTTGGCGATCGGGTCGCGGTACAGCCGGCGCAGGTGGCGCACCTTGTTCGGGAAGCGCGGGTCGAGCAGCAGCTCGTCGAGGGTCTGCGGGTACTGCGCCAGCCCCGGTGAACTGCGGTAGTAGCTGCGCAGCGCCTGCGCATACTGGCTGCCGACCCAGAGCAGCTCGCGTTCACGCTCACGCTGGGCCACGGTCGACCACAACTCGCCGGCGGCGGCCAGGGCCATGCCCATCAAGGCGATCAGCAACAGCACGCCGAGGTAGCTAAAGCCGCCCTGGCGCTGCTCACCAGTCTGCATAGAGGCTGCCATCACGCGCCCTCCCGGTGGCACCGCTCTTGATGTCGCCAACCCCGCCGGCGACGCCATCGGGCGGCGGCAGCACGGTCCACAGGTCGCGGCGCTCGGTAATCGGGTCCAGCGGCGCGGCGCGCAGGTAACGTTGTTCAACCAGCTGGTCGAGCGAGTCAGGGTAGTGCCCGGTGTCGCCGTAGTAGTGGTCGAGGGCTTCGCGCATCACCGACAGGCTCTGGCGCAGGGTGGTCTCCCTGGAGCGCTCCAGGCTGCTGAAATAGCGTGGCATGGCGATGGTGATCAGCGTCGCGATGATCGCCATCACCACCAGCAGTTCGATCAGGGTAAAGCCCTTGTTCCGGCGCATGTCGTTCACCACTGGCTGTAGGCGATGCCGTTGAGGCCTTTGCCCGGCGCTTGCGAGTAGACGTCGAAGACGTCCTCGCCATCGCGTGGGCTGTCGGCCGAACTGTCGTAGGCACGCAGGCCCCAACCGCCCTCGTCGTCATCCTTGGCGCTGCGCAGCGGGTCGTGCGGGATCCGCCGCAGGAAGTAGAACTTCGCGCCCTTGGCACTGCGCACATCGCGCACCCCGTTAACCAGCACACTGAGGTTCGGCGGGTAGCCGCTGCCGGAGAGGTTCTTCTCGAGGTACCCGGCATCATAGGCACGCTTGTAGGCATCGATGGCGTCACGCAGCTGGAACAGCGCGGTTTTCAGCTCCTGTTCCTTGCTGCGGCGCACCAGGGTCTCGGTGAGCGGCGCGGCGATGGCGGCCAGCAGGCCGATCAGCGCCAGCGTCAGCACTACTTCGATCAAGGTGAAGCCGCCCTGACTGCGTTTCATCGCTCAAGGCCTCGCTGCGCTAGGCACGGCAGCAATCGGCGCGCTCGGAATCTCGATGTCGCGATTCAGGTTGCGGATCTGCATGCTGGTTTCGGTGCCGGTGTTGAACTCCATGTCCGACGGGCTCTGGTACGGCAGGTTGCGCACGATGCGCGGGGTGATCGCCAACACCAGCTCGGACTTGCCAACGTTGTCGTTGTTGCTGCCGAACAGCCGGCCCAGGCCCGGAATGTCGCCAAGGCCAGGGATCTTGTTGCCCGAGCTGGTCTGGTCGTTGCGCACCAGGCCCGCCAGCACCTGGGTTTCGCCGTCGTGCAGGCGCAGGGTGGTCTGCGCGTTGCGGGTGTCGACCTGGACCGGAATGGTGCCCTGGCGGGTCGGCTGCAACGGCGTGGCGTTGCTCACCTCAAGGGCGATCTTGATCGCCACTTCGTTGTTCAGGTGAACGATGGGCTGCACTTCGAGCTTCAGACCGACATCCAGGTAGGTGACGCTTTCGGTAATCACCGGGCCCTGGGTCGACGGCACCGAGGTGGCGCTGATGATCGGTACGCGCTGGCCGATGTGGATGCGTGCCTGTTCGCGGTTGGTCACGCGGATCACCGGGCTGGCCAGGGTGTTGACGTCTTTGTCCTGGGCGTTGATCTTCAGTTGCGGCGACGGCGTGAAGCCGATCCGCGAGGAGTTGATGCCACGCAGCTGGTCGAGCACGCTGACCGGGGAGCCGTCGGCATTGATGATGCCGAAGGTGTTCGGCCATTGCAGGCCGAGGTCGAGGATCCGCGAACGGGCGACTTCCATCACCTCCACTTCCAGCACCACTTCGGGGTTGGACTGGTCCTGCGATTGCAGCAGCTTCTCGGCCATGCGGATGGCGTCCGCAGTGTCGCGCATGGTCAAGGTGTTGAGGCGCTCGTCGACGAACACGTCGCGGGTCTTGAGCATGGTCTTGACCATGTTCAGCGCCGTGTTGGAGTCAATGCTGGTGAGGTAGAAGGTTTTCATCACCAGCTCTTGGTAGTCCTTGGTCTTCTGCGGCGAGTCCGGGTAGATCAGCAGGGTGTTGTCGTTCACCACTTTCTGGTGCAACTGGTTCTGTTCCAGCAGCAGGGCCACGGCGTCCTCGATGCGCACGTCGCGGACGAAAATGGTGGCTTTCATGTCCGGGCGCAGGTCTTTGTCGAAGATGAAGTTGAGCCCGGCGACCTGCGACAGCACCTCGAAGATGGTTTTCAGGTTGGCCTCGCGAAACTCCAGGGTCACCGGCCGATCCAGCTTGCCGCGCAACTGCGGGTTGGGTTGGGCGGTACGGCTCTGGACCAGCTCGATGTCCTTGCGCAAGGCCAGCGCGCCCTGGTTCTGCGGGTCGAGCTGGAGCACTTCGCGCATGTGCCGCTCGGCGCCGAACAGGTCGCCACGGCGCAGCGCGGCCTGGCCCAGGGCAGTGCGTTCGTCGATGTTGCGCATCTGTTCGATCTGACGCACCGCTTCCTGCGCGCGGCGGTTGTTCGGTTCGATGCTCAGCACCCGGCCGTAGGCCATCCGCGCGCCGGCAAAGTCGTGACGGCTACGGTCGCTGTCGCCCTGGCTGAGCAAGGCCTCTACGGCTTTGACCCGGCCCTGGCTCAGCGCCACGTTCAGCTCGGTGTCGCGGGGCGTCTCTGCCAGGCCTTGCTCGATCAGCGCCAGGCCCGCTTCATACTGGCCCTCGGCGATCAGTGCCTGGCCGTCCTTGCGGATGGCGTGGGTGCCGTTGCAGCCGGCAACGGCCACGAATAGCGCCAGCAGCAGGTACGGCGCGGTGGTGCGAAGGCATGGCGAGTTCATGGTGCGCTCCCTACAGACAAGGTCTGGGACAGGTGCAAAGGCAGGTAGACCAGGCTCAGCTCCGTGGCGGAGATCTGCTCGATCCGGTAGGTGTCTTCGATCACGTCGCCACGGCGCACGACGTAGAGTTTTTCGCCGCTTTGCAGGAACACCTGCTGATCGTCACGGTCATCCAGGCGCCCGACGAACTGGAACGGCAAGGCCGGCGCCACCGGGGTGACCTCGACCGGAGCCGCGGGGGCCGCCGCTTCGCTGACGCTGGCCAGCAGCGGCGCCGGCTTCCAGCTTTTGCTGGCGAACAGGTCGACCGTGCTCAAGGCCGCCGGGGCCTTGCTGGCGGCCACCGGAGCAGCGGCCGGCGCAGTGCGCGCGGCCACCGCCGGGGGGCTGTCGGCGGCGCCGTCGCTGTCGCCGAAGAAGTAATCGGGGGCCCAGCTCAGCAGCGCGGCGACGCCGAGAAATGCCGACCAGCCCAGCAGACGTTGAGTGTTCATCATGACCTCGACAGGTAAAGGGTCATGCGGATGCGCCCGGTCAGCTCGCTATCGCCGATCCGTTTGCGTTGCAGGTCGATGTCTTCCAGCACCAGCGCCGGCAGTTGACCGAGCAAGGCGTGCAGGAAGCGGCGGATCGGCGGATAGCTGCCGCGCAGCGGCAGGAGGATCTGGTAGCGCGCCAGGTGGGTCTTGGGATCGACCCCCAGCGAGTACTCGCCACGGGCCAGGCTGATTTTCTCGCGGCGCGCCAGGCTGTAGATGCGGTCGATGGCGTCGGTCGCCTGCGGCTGGGCCGGCAGCTGTTTGTGCAGGTCGAGCAGCGGGTCGTCCTTGGCCACCAGCGCCTTGCGCTCGCCACGTTGCAACTGCAGCAATTGCACGCTGGCTGCGGCATCCTGCGCCTGCAGGCGTTGCAACTGCTGCCACTGCGGCACCAGGCTGGCACCATAGGCCAGGCCCAGCAGCACCAGGACGCTGCCGACCAGGCTCGGCCAACCGAGCCGTTGCAGCTGTTCGTGAACCATCAGGCTAGAGATGCGCATCGCCGTTCTCCCAACTGGCCGACAGGTTGAACTGCACTGGATGCTCGGCTTGCTTGAGCTGGATTTCGTGGTTAAGCAGCGACACGTCGTGCAGCTCGGCGCTGGCCTCCAGGCGTTGGTGGAACGCCAGCATGGCTTCCAGGTCGCGCGCTTCGGCGCTGATCCGCACCTGGCCCTTGCGCGCATCCGGGGTCAGGCTGAGCAACGCGACGTCGTCCTGCGGCAGCGCTTCGAGCATGCCGAACAGGCGCTCCCAGGGCCGTTGCAGTTGTTGCGAGAGGCTGCGCATCTGCGCCAGGTTTTCCGCCTGTTCGCGGCGCTGCGCCGACGTCAGGCTGGGCTGGCTGCGGGGGCGCAGGCCGAGTTGCTGTTCGCTGTGCTGCAAGCGTTGCTGCAACGCCTCGGTGCGGCTGTCGAGGGATTGCTGCGCGACCACCGCGGCCAGCAGCAGGCTGCCGCCGAGCAGCAGCGGCAGGCCGCTGAGCAGGCGCCGCCGGGGGGGCTGGAAGTCCAGCAGCAGGCGGCGCACGTCAGGCCACCGCCCGCGCCATGGTGCACAGCACATCGTGCACCGGCGCGGTCTCCACAGGCAGTTCACAGAGGTTCACCCCGGCCAGTTGCGGGCGTGGCTCAAGCCGGCCCGGCGCATGCAGGTAGAGGTGCGAGAGGTCGTCCTGCAACTCGCATTCGCGACCGATCAGCGCGGCCAACGCGGCGTCGCTGTCGCTGCTACCGAGCGAGCGCACCTGCTGCCAGTGCCCGCCCTTGGCCGTCAACAGCACGCTGCGCTGCGGTTCGGCGAGCAGGAACAGGAAGTCGTTGTGCGCCAGCCCGTCGACGAAGCAGTTGAACGCGCTCATCAGGTACGGCTGCACCGAGTGCAGGCTCAACCCGGCCTGCGCGCTGATCTCCGCGGCGCGCTGGATCAGCGCTTCGGGCAAGGCGGCGGCGATGCGCGGGTGACCGACCGGCTCGCTGGAGAGGATCACTTTCCAACCTTCCAGCGATTGCCCGTAGTGCGCTTCAAAACAGGCCCGGGCGTAAGCTTGCAGCTCCTGCGGGCGATGAATTTCATCGCTCCAGGGCACCAGGCAGAAGCGGCTGTAATGTGCCGACAGCACCAGGTACAGGCTGCCACGCGGCACCGTGTGCTGGCCCAGCAGGCACTGCAAGGCATCCAGGGCCACGGCCCAGGCCTGGCTGCGTTCGGCAATGAAACCGACGCTGCCCAGCCAGTGCTGCTGGCTGCCACTGCGCCGGCACAGGCCGACGCCCTGGGCGCCGAGCACGGCGATAAATCGATCAGGCGACAAAAGTGACACGATTGATCTCCTCAAGCGTGGTCCGGCCATCGCGCACCAGCTCCAGTGCCGAGCTGCGCAACAGGCGCAGCCCGCGCTGGCAAGCCAGGGCCTTGATCCGGGCAATCGGTTGGCGTTCGACGATCATCTGCCGCAGCTCGTCGTCCAGGTGCAGCAGTTCGGCAATTGCCGTGCGCCCGCGGTAGCCACTGCCGCGGCACTGGCCGCAGCCGCTGCCGTGGACGAAGCGATAGCCACTGACACGCGCCGCCTCCAGGCCGGACGCCGCCAGTTCGTCGGCGTCGGGTTGATGCGGCACCGCGCAGTGCGGGCACACCAGGCGAATCAGGCGCTGGGCCAGCACGGCGTTCAGCGCGGAAACGAAGCTGTAGGGGTCGACCTGCATCTGGCTGAAGCGGCCGATCACGTCGAAGACGTTGTTGGCGTGGATGGTGGTGAACACCAGGTGCCCGGTGAGCGCCGATTGCACGGCGATCTGCGCGGTGTCCGGGTCGCGGATCTCGCCGACCATGATCTTGTCCGGGTCATGGCGCAGGATCGAGCGCAGGCCACGGGCGAAGGTCAGGCCCTTCTTCTCGTTGACGGGAATCTGCAGGACGCCGGGCAGTTGATACTCCACCGGGTCTTCGATGGTGATGATCTTGTCTACGCCGTGGTTGATCTCGCTGATCATCGCGTACAGCGTGGTGGTTTTGCCGCTGCCGGTGGGGCCGGTCACCAGGATCATCCCGTAGGGTTCGCTGGCCAGCCGGCGCAGGCTGCGCAGGGTCTGGTCCTCGAAGCCCAGCGCCTGCAATTGCACGCCGCTGACGCGGTCGGCCAGGTCCTGCTTGTCGAGCACCCGCAGCACCGCGTCTTCACCGAAGATGCTCGGCATGATCGAGACCCGGAAGTCGATCTGCCGGGCGCTGATGCCGATCTTGAAGCGGCCGTCCTGCGGTACGCGCTTCTCGCCGATGTCCAGCTCGGCCATGACCTTGATCCGCGAGATCACCTGATCGGCGAACTCGCTGCCGCTGACCTTGCTGATGCCGTTGAGCACGCCGTCGATGCGGTACTTGATCACCAGGCCGCTGCCGGTCACCCCCAGGTGGATATCGCTGGCGTGCATTTTCAGCGCGTCGTAGAGGGTCGAGTTGACCAGCTTGACCACCCGGCTCTGGTCTTCGCTGATGCTGGTCAGCGACAGGCTGTGCAGGGTTTCGTGCTCGGCGCTGGCGTCGCCTTCGCTGCCCAGCGAGTCGACCGCGTGGAAGCTTTCCTCCTGGCGGGCAAGAAAGCCGCCAAGGTCGGCCAGTTGCACCAGGTACAGCGGCGCGCCTTGCAGGCACTCGTCGATCCAGGCCAGGCGGGCGCTGTCGAAGGGGTCGGCGAACACGCCGACGGTGGCACCGGCATGTTCGATCAGGACGAATTCACGTTTCAGGCACTGGGCCAGGCTGACCTGGTCGAAGCGCGGGCTGGCGGCGAACAGCGCGGCGCTGTCCAGCACCGGGTAGTGCAGGCTGTTGCCGAGGGCCTCGACGAAGGCTTGTGGGGTGAGCTGGCTGAGGCTGCGCAGCGCCTCGATCAGGCGCTCGCCGCTTTGCTCGGCCTGGCGCCGGGCCTGGGCCAGCAGGTCGCGACCGAGGCTGGCCGGCGGGCTGGCAGTGGCGGACGCGACGGCGAACGACAACGGTTCCATGGCTTGCTCTCCAACGCTGCGGGGCGGTAGCCCGAACGGCGCGGCAAGCCAGGTGTCAGTCTGCTCGCGCCCTATTCCCCGGTGAGCAGTTGGTCGTCGTCAGGAGCCGGCGGGCTCGTGGTGTTTCTACGCCTGTCCGCCAGAACCCAGCTGCCGTCGTACAACTGCAGGGGGAAACTCTGGTTACGGCCTTGGCGGCGTTCGACGAAGCCGGTTTCCTGGCTGGCCCCGGCCCTGCCGGTGCGCTCGACGCCTGTCAGGTCGCAGACTGCGCGGGCCAGTTCCGCCAGCGGAAAAGGCTTGAACAGGATATGGCTGACACCGAGCTGGTTGGCCCGCTCACGGACCTCGACGGTCGGGTGGGCGGTAATCAGGACGAAATGGCAGTTCCTGTGTTGGCGCGTAGCCTGCAGAACCTGAAACCCCTCCATATCGGGCAAGCGGTAATCGAGCACGATCACATCGGGTGCGAAGCGTTCGGCCAGGCCGATGGCACTTTCCCCGTCGTGGGCAACCTGGACATCGAGACCTTGCGCACCCAGGTAAGCCTGGATATTGCCGGCAAGGGTCTGTTCGTCATCCACCACCAAAACTCTGTTAACCAAGGTCGACTCCTTGAAACTAGGCAGGCCCGGTTTTCGGTCCGGCTGGAGTGCGCCCTTGTACAGGCTTACGCACGCATCGTGCCAGACCCGAGCCGGTGCTCGGTACAGCGCTAACCCTATGATTTTACAAGTACTGCGAAAACAGCTGCGCACGCTTGCCCCCACTCTCGGGGACTAGCTGGCACATTGCCCCTAGCGCTGCCCCCAACAGTGGGGGACGCGCTTACCGTGCGTCAATCCGTTCGATGCGGGACTGGTTACGCAGGCGCTGCAGTAGCGCCTCATGCGCCTGCGCCTGTCGTTGCTCGATAAGGTGTTTTTTTGCCAATGCCAGTCCCTGTTCACGTTCGACAGAGTCACCGGCACTTTGGTTCGCCGTGGGTGACTGCTTGTCTTGACCTTCCTGGTAAAACGCCTGGATGTGCTCCGGGGTGGGCTCCGGCACGCGGGTCAGGTCCAGATAGACCTGTTGCGCGGCCATTTCATGACGAGTGTAGTCGGCGAACGAGGCTTCATCGAAGCCGGCGTCGGCCAGGGCGCGCGCGTAGTGCTCGCGGCTGGGAAAGGCACTGCGCAGACTGTCGAGACGGGCCTGCAGGCGGCTGTCGCTGATGCTGATACCGCGGCGGGTGGCTTCCTGGAACAGCAGCTCCTTGTCGATCATGGTTTGCAGGGCTTGTTCGCGCAGGCGCTTGTACAGGCTGGGGCTGCGGATACCGGTGATCGGCCGGCCCTGGTCTTCGAGGTATTCGGCAAAGTAGCGTTCCAGGCGGTATTCGCTGATGGTCACGCCGTTGACCCGCGCGGCGGCCATGCCGCCCTCCTCGGCCTTGAGCAACAGGGCCTGGGCCACGGCGATGAGCAGCAGGATCAGCAGGAAGATTTTCATGGTTCACCTCGCTTGGAATGGAAGTCGGCAACTGCGCGGGTGTAGGCGGTTCATGGCCCCAGCTCCAGCCGCCGATACGGCGCCACCGGGTAGAACATCGGCCCCGGCAGTTCCAGGATCACTACATGCGCGCCGTCCAGCCCACGGCGTCGGCCGGGGCCGAAGCCCAACGGTGGGGTCAGCCCGGTGTCGACGTCATGCAGGCCCTCCAGCGCTGCCACCAACTTGTCGCGGCTGGCGTCACGCCCAGCGCGCTTGAGCCCTTCCTCCAGCAGCAGCATCGAACACCAGGCGCCCACCTGCAGCAGCGCCTGGCGGCCATCCAACCCTTCGCGCGCGCGCAGCGCGGTCAACGCCTCGCGGCCACGCGCGCTCCAGTCGCTGGGGATGAACGGATAGGCCAGAAACACCCGCCGCGACCACTGCTCGGGCAAACGCGCCACCGCCCCGGCGACCTGACTCGACGCGGCAAACAGATACGGTGCCCGCCCCGCCGCCTGCAACGCCTCCACCACCTGCTCGAACGCCTGCGCCGAGCCCAGGTAGAACAACGCCAAGGTGTCCGGCGCCTGCCCGTCGAAGCGCAGCACCGGCACCTCGCCCCAGCCGCGCCTGCGCAAATCAGCTTGCAGCGCCGTGGCCGTCGCGGCCTGCTCGGCCTCGCTGTAGACGATCTGCGCCGGCCCCTGCTGCACCGACAAACGCGTCTCGGCATACGCCGCCACACTCTGCAATTGCTCGCGGACACCCGGCAACGGCTCGAAAATCTGCCGGCTGTAGGCCGCCTGCCCCAGCGCCCCGACCAAGGGCACCTGCGCCTGTTCCAGCCGCGCGGCCAGGGTCTCGTCCAGCGCCGGGGCCATCGGCATGACCAGGGCAAACACCTGCTCCTCGCCGAGCAGCCGCTGCAAGGCCTGCTCGGCAGACGCTCGGTCCGGCCCCGGATCGAGCGTCACCAGTTGCACCTGCCGGCCATGAATGCCGCCCTGCTCGTTGATCTGCTGGATGCTGCCGTCGAGCACCGCCGCCACCACCTGCGCCGCCTCGGCCAACTCGCCGGCCTGCGGCAGCAGCGTGCCGAGGCGCAGGGTCTGGGCTTGCAGCCCCGGATCGCGGTCCGCCTCCAGGCGCTTGAGGTAGGCAATCAGGTTGCACCGGTCACTCAGGGCCATGGAAAATCGCGGCATCGCCGGGTCCAGGCGCTGCCCCGCCGGGTCACGGCCCTGTTCGATAGCCCGCGCCAGGCTGGCCTCGGTGTAGGCCGGATACCTGCGGCCATTCACCTGCCGCTCGCCCTGCCCCAGCGCCAGCCGCTGCCAGCTCAGCGCCGGCGGGCGCACACCGCCCTCCGGCCGGCCCTGGCCATCGGCGCCATGGCAGCCGGCACACGGGGTGACACTGGCCGGCACCTGCATATCGGCCGCGCCGACCCACGCCGTGACCTCGCCGCCAGTGGCCGAAAGGCCCTCGCGGTACAGGCGTTTACCGGCCAGTTCCTGCGCGTTCAGCTCCAGCGCCTGGGCCGACTGGGCCACGCTCAGGGCCAGTAGCAGCACGATCTGCCAGCGGTTCATGGCTTACAACCCGGCCACAGGTTGCGCGAGCAGTTGCAAGCGCTGAGCGATGGCCTGCGGCGGCGCATCCGGGCGAATCTTGCTCCAGCGCTTGCCGGCCACATCGCCGACGATCAGTTGGGTGGAATGCTGCTCGGGACTCGGCACCATCTGCCCCAGGCGTGCCAGCACCAGGTCGATCTGTGCCTGTTCGCCAGTCAGGAACAACCAGTTCGGGCCGTCCACCCCCTGCTGCTGGGCAAAGTTCTTCAGCACGGCCGGCGAGTCGTTGCTCGGGTCGCTGGTCAGCGAGATGAAGGTGACCTTGCTCGCCGCCGCCTCGCCCATCGCCTCGCGCACCTCGCGCAGCTTGCGGGTGATCAGCGGGCAGGCATCGTTGCAGTGGGTGTAGATCACGTTGAGCAGCACTACACGGTCCTTGAGCACGTCGCTGTAGAAGCGCAGCTGATTGCCGTTCTGGTCGCGCAACAGGCTGTCGGTGAAATACGTCTGGGCATCGCGGGTGCCGCCGGCCGGCGTGGCCGGGGTGGCCAGCGGGCCGCCACTGCCGCTGGCTGGCTGATGGCCGTCGTGGGCAAAGGCCATCGAGGCCATGATCCACAGGCAGGCGCCCAGCACCAGCCAATCGAAGGTTTTCATGCCGACCTTGCGCTGCATGACCGTGCTCATGGCTGTTGCTCCTGGGCAATGGCCGTGTGCTTGGCATGCACGCGGCGTGCGCTCAAGCGATTGATTTCGGCCACCAGTACATTCGGGTCGGTGAAGCCGTAGAAGCGTGTCCAGTGCCCGCTATGGCCGTCGCCGACCAGGATCAGCGGCGGATGATTGTTCAGGTCCGGGCTCCAACTGCCGAGCCCCTTGAGGGTTTCGCTCACTGCGTATGGGCTGCCGGTCAACCAGCTCCAGCCCGGACCTTGCTGGAAGGTCCGCGAATAGCCGAGCAGGCGCTGCGGATCGTCGCGCTGCGGGTCGACGCTCAGCGACACCAACTGCACCTCGCTGCCGACCCGGCCGCCCAGTTGCTGCTGGACCTTGCCCATGATCGAGGAGACCACCGGGCACACCGTGGTGCAGCGGGTGTAGATAAAGCCCATCACCACCAGCTTGTCGCCGACCAGGTCTTGTTCCAGGCGTACCGGCATGCCGTGCTGATCCAGCAGCGACACATCGGCAAAGCGTACCTGGGTTTTTTCCGCATGCGCCGGCGGCGCCTGGTGCCCGGCGTGCTCGTCGGAGTGGGCGCCGGAATGGGCCATGGCGCTGCCGCTGGCGGCGGCCAGCAGGCACAGGGCGAACAGTCGGCTCAGGGTCTGTGATTTCATCGCGCGTTCCTCGTGCGGGTTCAGCGGGTCATTGCGCCTTGGCAGGCAGAACCCGCAGGCTGGTGTAGTTCTTTTCGGCAAACGCCGTGCCCAGCGACGGTGCCTGCACATGCAGGTACCAGGCGCCGGCCTCGGCCAGCTGCAACGGCGCTTCGTAGAGCCCGTCGCCCAACTCCTTGACCTCGCTGCTCATGGCCCGCGACGACGGCGCGAGGAAATAGCGCAGCGACAGATCACGCACCCCCAGGCGCGGCTGGCCGCTGCCCTCGACCAGGCGGAAGCGCGCCACGAACGGGCTGCCCTGCTGCGCCGGGGCCGGGTCGAGGAGAAACTCCACCCGCGTCACCTGACGGTGCGGGGCGCTGGCCGACGCCGCCACCTGGGTGCTGAAGCAGTGGATGATCTGCGGTTGGTTGAGCAGGAAGGCGACATCGAAGGTGCCGGCCGCCGGCAGTTTTACCGTCGAGCTGTAGACCCCCGGCGACACCTCGCGCAAGCTGCGGTCGACGACCAGCGCGGCGCGTGCGGCGTGCCCACGGTTGGCATAGCCGGACATCGGCGCGTTCATCCCTTCGGCATAGAAGTAGGTGGTGTTGTCCACCGGGTTGACGACAAACACCGAGTTATCGTCGCGCGCCGTGGTCAGGCCCAGGGCCAGCGGCAGGTCGCCGGCCTGGCGCGGCGCCGCCGGGCCGGCGTCGAAGCCCTGGATGATCGGCTGGCGGCCGCGGCCCAGGCTCGACAGGTTGATCATGGTGACCTTCGGCGAGGCCAACCCGCGAATGTAGGCGTAGGCCTGGGTAAAGGTCACCTGATACGGCTCGGCAGACACCTCAAGGTTGTGTACCAGGCTGTCGTTGCTGGCGTCGATCACCGCGGCGCGGTTTTCCAGGGTATTCAGGACGATGCCGAAACGCCCGTCCTGGCTGAAGCGCATCGGCCCCAGACCCTGCTCGGCCTGGATGCGTGTGCGCAAGGTGTGGCGTTGCGCGTCGATCACGCTGATGCTGCCGTCGCGCCCATCGGCCACGTAGACCGCCTGGGACAGTGCCGAATAGGCCACCGACAGCGGGTGCGGGCCGACCTGGAGTGTTTGCGCCAGGTGCATGTTGCTGCTGTCGATCACACTCAGGGTGCCGCTATCACGGTTGCTGACGAACACGTAGCGCGAGTCCTGGCTGAAGGCAATCTCGTGGTGGCCGCGACCAGTGGCGAAAAATTTCACCGGGGTGCGGCTGTGCGCGTCGATGGCGGTGACGCCGCTGTGCGCGGCGTCGGCGGCGTTGTTGCCGACCCACAGCAGGCGCTCGTCCGGTTGCAGGGCGACGCGCACCGGTTGCTGCCCGGCCGGCAGGTCGGCGACATGCTGGAAGGTTGCGGTGTCGATCAGCGCCACCTTGCCCACCTCCGGCAGCGAGACGAACACCTGCTTATCGTCGCGGGTCGCCACCCAGTCCATCGGCGTGGCGCTCAGGCCGATCCGCGCCAGGGTGCTGGTGACGCCGCCCACCGACACCGAGGGGTCGATCACGGTGAGGCTAGCGTCCTTGTTCAGCACCAGCAGGAAGTAGCTGTTGAGGTCCATCAACGGCCGTGCACCGATGCTGCTCTTGAGGAACAGCGCGACCCGCGCCTTGCAGCTCTTGTCGCGGTCCTTGGCGGCATCGCCGGTCAGTGCCGGGTCGATCCAGGCCCCCGGCGAGACCCCCGACAGCGGCTGCCCGGAGGCCTGCTGGGTAACCCGGAACAGCACGTTGGCGTACCCACCCTCGACCAGCCCGTCGCTGCCGGCCAGCGGCCGCGCCTCGAACTCGACGGTGACGCCGTCGCGGCTGAGGCGGTGGTTGGCCTCTGGTTCCTGCTCGCTCAGCGCTTCACGCGGGTCGCACCAGAGGTTCTCGTAAGCCACCCCCAGCCCCATCAACAGCACGCCAGTCAGGATGCCCAGGTACAGCGCTCGATTCTTCTTGTGCATGGCCCTTCTCCTTCCCCATTACTGCGCCGGTGCCGTCGCTGGCGGTGCCTCGTTGGTGACCCGCAGGATCCCCCACAGCCCCGAAACGTTGCCGTAGGCGGCGTAGTCGCGGAACAGGTAGTCACCCAGCACCGAGTTGCTGCCGCCGGCGCTCGGGTGCATGAAGCTGAAGTGCGCTGCCGGCAACACGCTCTCCTGGGCGCCGATGTACATCGCTTGCGGGTTGTAGCCGAAGCGCACCGAACCGATCCCCGGCAGGCTCATCGGGTAGCCACTGGTATCGGACTTCTCGGCCTGGTAGGCGTGCAGCGGCCACAGGTGCCCGTCGAGCTGGTAGGTGATGCCGCGGCTGCCGCCGCTGGGCATCAGCACATGGGTGCGGAACGGCTGACCGGGCTTGGCCCACAGCACCGGGGTTTGCGGATCGCCGCCGACCAGGCTGTTGCTGTAGGCCATGTGCGCGTTCGGCACATCGGCCATGCCGTGGCCGTCGGCGTGGCCGAACGGCGCATCCGGGGCCAGGCCGAAGCGGAACCACAGCGGCTCGGACTTGTAGTTGATGCTCATGCCCGAGTTGTCCTTCGGATCGCCAGGTACGCCGTTGCCTTCGGTCTTGATCCCCTCCACCGGCCGCCCATCGGCCCAGCGCATGTTCACCGCGCGCTGCCAGACCGTGGCGAAGTCGCGATAGGCCGTCTGCCCGCTTGCCTGCACCGTGGCCGAGGCCCGGCTGGCAGTGTCTTCGGTCCAGGTCGCGGCTTGCGGCAGGATGCTCATGGCGCCGACCAGGCCTTTCTGCGGCTGCTTGATCAGGTCGGCCGGGGTCAGGTTGAGGCCGCCGAACTCGATCGCCGTGGGGTTGATGTTGTCGACACTGCGGCCCAGTTGCAGCACTGGCTTGCCCTCCCGCTCCAGGTGCCCGGCGTAGTACTGGTAGACCTTGTTCGGGTAGGCGCCGCTGTTGCCGACCCGTGGCGGTACGGTCTGCACCGGGTTCTGGCCGACGTTGGTGCCGTCCGACTTGGTGATGTCGTAGGCCAGCAATTGCGCATGCAGGCCAACATGGCTGGACGGCCGCATCAGGTTGTTGTTGAACGCGGTGGAGCCCTCGCTGCCGTTGCGGTCGCGCTTGACCACGTTCTGCATCACGGCAGTGCTGGCCAGGTCCGGCATGACGGCCGGCAGGCGGTTCTCCAGGGTGATGTTGATGCAGTCGCCGGCAGTGGCACGCAGCACCAGCGGTTCGATCGGCACCCCGGCCTTGAGCTTGCCGGTAACCGGGTCAAGGTCGGCCTTGCGCACGTAGAGCACGGCGGTCGGATCGTGCAGCGGCCCGGCGTGGCCGCCGATGGTGAAGGTTGCACCGTCCTCCTCGTCGACCACGGTCACCTGCGGGATGCTGGTGCTGCGGCTGTTGTAGACCAGGGTGCCGCCGTTGGCCTTGAGTGGGCCGCCGACATGCTGGCCGACCCCGCTCGGGTCGGTGATGCTCACGCCCAGGTTGTTGTTGAGGATGTCGTTGGCCAGCGCCGCCACCACTTCATAGTTGCGCTGTACGGTCGGCCGGGTACCGATGCCGTTCGGGTTGGCGGTGTAGCGCGGGCAGATGCCGTCGAACGCCACGGTATTGCGTGCGGCCATCGGTTTCGGGTTGTTCGGCAACGGGAACAGGTCGTTGCGGCTGGCGGTGTAGTTGCGCATCACCCCCCACACGCCATTCCAATAGCCTTCCAGCGAGGCATCCAGCGAGTACATGTAGTCGCCGGTGGTGCTCGCCGCGCTCGAAACCATCGACACCGGCGCCAGGAAGCCGAGCTGCTCGGAGATGCCGACCATCTGCGAAGCCTTCCAGCCCGAGTTGGAGCTGCTGCCGAAGCCCGAGCCGCTTTGCAACCATTTCACCCCGTGCATCGTCACGTTGTGTTCCTCTTCATGACCGCCGGCATGCATGCGCAGGCGTACGTTGTCGCCGGAATAGGTGCGCAGCATCGGTGTGAACGGGTCGCCCGGTTCGCTGCCGCCCTTGTTGATGTGCGGCGGGAACTGGGTGGTGCCGCCAGTAGGACCGACTGCCGAGGTGATCGCCGAAGGCGCCAGGTTCAGCGCCGGGATCGCCCGGTCGGTGCGGCTTTGCATGGCGTAGGCAAGGTCGCCCGGCAGGCCGTCGGCCTGCATCCCGCGCTTGCCGTCCGGCGCCGTGCGGTTCGGGTCGAACACGCGCAGGCCGAGCGGTTCGTTGCGGTAGTTGACGACGAACATGCCTGGGTCATCCACCGAAATCGCCTGCGGGCATGGCCGGCTCGGGCAGCCCGGCGCCAGGCCACCACGCGACTCGACCACCGCTTCGAGCAGGTTCGAGGCCATCTGCCGTACCGGCGGATTGATCGCGAAACGGAAGCTGTCGGCCGTGGCCGGGTAGGCCTGGGCGTTCGGCTTGCCGTCCGGGCCGGCGCCGACATAAACGCCGGCTTCATAGGCGTGCTGGAAGTCGGAGAACTCCAGGAAGAACTCGCGGAAGCTGTCGTTGCGGCCGTCATTGTCGAGGTCGCCGGTGGCAATCACCGCCTGCCACGAAGTGGGCCCGCCGTCCTGCCGCAGGGCCTGGTTGTACAGCTGCTCGCCGGTTTCGGCGTGGTACCAGGTGGAGCCGGCCGGTTCCGCCAGCACGGTGGCGTACAGCCCCAGTTGCTGGTGCGTCGATGGGCCGAGGTGGTCATGGGTGAAGATGGTGCCCAGGCCACGGTCGACGTTGTTGACGTTGACCACCGGGTCGGTGAACCAGCGCTGCATGGCCGTGCGGGCGCCCAGCCAGTCCGCGCGGTTGTAGCGGCCAAAGAACGGGTGCGCCTTGGCCACCGGACACGCGGCCGTGCCTTCACGCGGGTCGCCGGCCTGGCATTGGTTGTATTCGCGAATGGCATGGATGCGCTCGACCACGGTGCCGGGCGAGAGAATGCCGTCCTCATAGTTCCAGCCGTTGGACGAGCCGTCGGCGGCGGTCAGGTCCCATTTCGGCAGGTGGATGTGCTGGCCGATCACGTCGGTCGGGGTGCGCACCTGGTAGTCGTCCATTTCGTAGTACGACGGGATCAGGTTGGTGTGCTGGTACATCACGCAGTCGAAGGTGTTCATGCGCATCACCAGCGGCTCCGGTGGGCGCTGTTTGTTGATCACTGCCCAGGCGTCCTCCCAGAGGCTGATGATCCGCGCTTGCGGGAAGTGGTAGCCGACCTTGTTGTACACGGCGTCGAACTGGATGTTCGCGCCTTTGTAGATGCGTGGCTTGTCGGCAGTGAACGGCGACGAACCGCTGAAGCTCATGCCGTCCATACGTTCGCCGCTGTGGTACTCGCCCACACCGGCGGCCTGGGTCAGGCGCTTGGCGCGGTCGTCCATGCACGGCTCGTAGTACGGCGCGCCGGCCACCGGCAAGGCACCGTTGGTGCGGAAGTTGCGCGCCACCAGCTGGTTGCCCGGCAGCAGGGCAAAACTGGGGTGCTCAAGCTTGGAATGGAAGAGCATCGCCGCCTGCTCTACCTCGGTGCCCTCTTCCGGCAGGTACACCGGCTTGGCGCGGGTGATGGCCTTGGAGAAGTCCAGCGCGGTGGTGGTGGTGATCGCTTCGCCGCCGGCGGCCACGCCGTCCAGCGCGTGCCGCGGCAGGCCGCCGTCCCAGCCACCGACCTGGGCCGGGTCGAGGTTGGCCCAGAGGGCCTTGCCGCTGTCGCGCAGGCTGCGCGCCTTGTCTGGGTCGAGCATGTCCAGTGGTGGCGTCGGCGGACGTTGGCCGACAGTGCTTTCCATGCCGCCGATCCAGAACGGATAGCCAGGGTTCTTCAGGCTGCCGTCGGCGTTGCGGTTGCTTTCGCTGCGGTCGACCAGTACCACCGAGCCGATGGCCTGCGGGCCGTCCTCGTGATGACCGCTGTTGTCGTCGCCCTCTGCTTCGGCGTCGTCCTGGTCCTGGTCCTGGTCCTGGTCCTGCGCGGCGACCAGGGTTTCGGCCATTTTCGGGATCACGGCAACTTTGCCCGGCATTGGCGCCATGGCTTTGCCCGGCAGCGGCACGATGGCCGGAATCGGCGTACCGGCGACGATCTCGCCATCCGGCAGTGCCCGCGCGCCCGGCACCGGCTTGCCGCTGCGCAGGGCCCACGGTTGGCTGTGGTAGCCATCGCTGCCCTGCTCCGAGACTTCCAGGCGAGTACCTTCCTCGAACACGTCGTGCACCCGCCACATGCTCCACATGCCCTGGGCGAAGTGCGGGTAGAAGTGACAGTGGTAGATGGCGTCGCCGGCCACTCGGTTGCGGTTGCCGGAGCCGCCGTTGGCGATTTCGTAGGTGTAGCCGACACCTGGGCCGATGCCCTGGGCATCGACATAGTCGGAGTTGTCGTCGTTCGGGTTGAACAGCCACTGGTGCCCGTGCAGGTGGAAGATGTGCTGCTCGTGACCGTTGTGGCTGTTGCGGAACTTGACGAAGTCGCCGATGTAGCTGTGATTGACGTTGGCCGGTTCCGACGGGTAGAGGGCCATGCTGGCCTTGACCCCGGTGTCCTTGCGGTCCGGCACTTCGCCGGGACGGATATTTTCCAGGCCGACGTTGGCCGGTACGTCCACCAGCATGGCCACGTCGCCGACGGTGTGCGAGCTGAGGAAGAATTCTTCATAGGCACATGACAGGCAGTCGTGCATCGGCCCGACACCCAGGCGGTTGGCGACCACTTCGGCGCCCATGCCGCCGGAGCCGTAGTTGATCATGAACGAGTCGCGCGCCGGCTCCAGCACATGGCCCATCACCGGGTCGGCCCAGTAGCCGGGGAAGGCCTGGCTGACCGCCGCTTCGTCGGTGAACACTGAAGAGAAGTCACGGAACGCTTCCAGCCGGTTGGGCAACGCCGGGTTGCGCTTGCCGATACTTTCCAGTGGGTAGGTCGAGGGCGGGAAGCTGCCGTCGGCGTTGGGCCCCATGACAATGGCGTCGGCTTCGCTGGAAATGATCTCGCTGCCGTCGACCATGGCAATGATCGGCATGCCGGCCTTGCCTTCGCTCAGCCAGGGCTCGCGTTGCGGGTAACGCGCCTGGTAGTCGATCACCGGCTGGCCAGTGGGCGCGCGGCCGGTGGTGCTCAGGCGCATTTCCTCTTCGGTGAGGGTGTTGCGGTAGGTGCGCCCACCTTTGGGGGTGACGATCACCTGGCCGAACAGGCCGTTGGCGACGTTGCCGGCACCGCCTTCACCACCGAAGGTCGCGCCTTTGCTGGTAGCGGCGAAGGCGCCTTCGCGCTCGGCGAACAGGGTGTAGGAGCGGGTATTGCCGGGGGCGACGAGGAAGTTGGCGTTACGCCCGGTAAACGCCGAGATGTCCTGGATGCCGTTGACCGCTTGCAGGCCGTTGACCTGGAAGCCAACGTGGCGGTCGCTGACCTGGTCGTCGACCACCGCTTCCAGCGATTCATCGGTGAGGTGCTTGTTCGGGTTGGCCTGGTAGGCCAGCAGGTTCTGCAAGTTGACGGTCAGGCAGTCACCCGCCGCAACCCGCAGCACAATGGGCCGCGGGCGTTTATCAGGGCGCAGCGAGACCTTGCCGGGGACAGCGGCGCCGCCTTTGCTCAGGGGCACGTTGCGTTCGTCGACCACGTCGCGGCGCAGGGCGAACATCATGCCGTTAGGGTTCTGCGCGCCGAGGCGGTTGAACATCATCGGCTGGTCGAAAGCGACGATATTGGCCACCAGCGTGCGCTCGCAACGCACAGCGGCCTCGACGGAGGTTTCCAGGCCGAACAGAGAGGTGACAAGCAATATGAACTGGGTCAGGACAGTGCCTTTGACTGAACTCATCGTGGCGTGCCTCGGTTGCACTGGGGTGGGTCGTTTGAGCGGGTGCTGCAAGGCTTGAGCCAGTTTTTATTTGTGTTGTTTTTCAAAGAGCTAGAGCGAGCTGGGGAACTGGATCGGGGGTTTTCCCCTGTATTGGGGCCGGCACACCGTTCACAACGGCGCATCCAGCGCCAGCCCCTGTAAACGCCGGTACTGGCGCAACACCGTCGGCACATAGCGCCGCGTCTCGGCAAAAGGCGGCACCACCCGGCCCCGGCTCAGCACCGCCTCCGGCCCGGCGTTGTAAGCCGCCACGGCCAGCTCGATATCGTTGTCGAACAAGGTCAGCATCTTTTTCAGGTAGCGTGCCCCGCCCTGCAGGTTCGCCGCCGGGTCGAGCACATTGCTCACCCCCAACTCCCGCGCTGTTCCCGGCATCAGTTGCATCAGCCCACCCGCGCCTTTCGGCGAGCGGGCATTCGGGTTGTAGCGCGACTCGGCCTGCACCACGGCGTGAATCAGCGCCGCCGGCAAGTCGTTGGCCTGCGCCGCTGCGGCAATCAGCTCGGCATACGGCATGCCGGTAATCAGTTGTGGCTGGGCACCGATCGCCACCGTCACGTTCGGTTCGGCAATCACCTGCTGGTACTGCCGGCCGGGCCGGTGCACGTTGGAAAGGACGATGCTGCCGCTGGCCGACATCGAAATGTAAACGTCGGCCTGGGCCGGGGTGCTTGCGGCCAGCCAGGCCAGCAAGGCGGTGGTCAGAATACGCATGGCGCGGTCTCCTCGAAGCGTCCCCAAAAAGTGGGGGTTATCCCCCGCCGGGCGAGGTTTACCGGAGCTAACGCAAGCACTGTGCCGGTCTGCGAGCCAAGCGCTACAAGGCCCGGCGCAGACGCGCACGGCAATTGCATAAGGCCTTGCAGGCGCACACAGGAGGGCCTGGGCATGAACCGTAATCGCCGCTCACAACGTGGATTCACCCTGCTTGAACTGCTGGTGGTGCTGGTGGTGCTGGGCCTGTTGGCCGGCATCGTCGCGCCGAAATACTTCAGCCAGCTCGGCCGCTCCGAGGCCAAGGTGGCCCGCGCGCAGATCGAGGGGCTGGGCAAGGCGCTGGACCTGTATCGGCTGGAAGTCGGCCATTACCCCTCCACCGAACAAGGCCTGCAGGCGCTGGTCAACGCGCCCAGCGACGAGGCGCGCTGGACCGGGCCATACCTGCAGAAAAACGTCCCGCAGGACCCCTGGGGCCATGCCTACGTCTACCGCTACCCCGGCGAGAACGGCGAATACGACCTGCTGTCGATGGGCAAGGATGGCCAGCCCGGCGGCGAAGGCGAGAATGCCGAGATCGCCAGCTGGCAATAGGGGGGATGCACCATGCGCTACCAGCTCAAAGCCCTCGGCAAGGCCGGCATCGTGGCCGTCGAGATCGAGGCCCAGGACCCCACCCAGGCCCGCGAACTGGCCGAGCAGCAAGGCCTGCGGGTGGTCAGCCTGCGCAGTGCCACGCGCTTCGGCGGCCTGCGCTGGCGCCGCCGCGAGCCGTTCGACCTGGTGCTGTTCAGCCAGGAACTGACCACCCTGCTCAATGCCGGCCTGCCGCTGATCGATGCCTTGCAAAGCCTGGCCGAGAAGGAAAGCGCGCCGCAGGCCCGCAAGACCCTCGACCAACTGGTGCGCCTGCTTTACGAGGGCAAGTCGTTGTCCCAGGCCCTGGCGCAACTGCCTGCGGTGTTCCCCACCCTGTACGTGGCGCTGGTGCAGTCCAGCGAAAAGACCGGGGCCCTGGCCGAAGCACTGGGGCGTTATGTCAGCTACCGCCAGCGCATGGACGAAGTGCGGCAGAAGATCGTCAGCGCCTCGATCTACCCACTGCTGCTGTTGCTGGTCGGCGGCGGCGTGGTGCTGTTTCTGCTCGGCTACGTGGTGCCGCGCTTCAGCCTGGTGTTCGAAGGGTTGGGCAGCAACCTGCCGTGGCTGTCGCAGGTGCTGATGAACGCCGGGCTGTTTTTGCATGCGCATCAGACCGAATTGATCGCCGGCACCCTGGCCGCAGTGGCCGCGCTGAGTCTGCTGCAACGCCAACCCGCGGTACGCCGCTGGTTGAGCCGGCAACTGGAGCGCGTCCCGGCGCTGCACCGCCGACTGGTGATGTACGAGCTGGCACGTTTCTACCGCTCGCTGGGGATTCTGCTGCAGGGCGGCATCCCGATCCTCACCGCCATGGCCATGGCCCGCGGGCTGCTCGGCAGCGCCGCCGGCGAACGCCTGGACCAGGCCTGCGAACGGGTGCGCGAGGGCTTGTCGCTGTCCAGTGCGCTACAGGCCGGCGAACTGGTGACGCCGGTGTCGCTGCGCCTGCTGCGCGCCGGCGAGCAGTCGGGCAACGTCGGGCAGATGATGGAGCGCAGCGCCGACTTCTACGACGAGGAAATCGGCCGCTGGATCGAATGGTTCGTGCGCCTGTTCGAGCCGTTGCTGATGACTTTCATCGGCTTGCTGATCGGCCTGATCGTGATCCTGATGTACATGCCGATCTTCGAACTGGCGTCGAGTATTCACTGAATCACCCGTCTCGCGCCGCCAAGGTGGTTTTGGCCGGGGTGGACAGCGTCGATACATTCGGCGAACGTGTTTCCAGGGTGCCCGGGAACATTGCCTCGTCATAGGTCGGCAAGCTACCCAGGTCGTTCCTGAGGGTTCGGACCTCGTGCTCTGCCTGCCAAAGCCTCTGCTCCATGCTGACGGGCACATCCCAGCCGTCCCTGATCATGAGGTCGACCTCGGTGCGTCTGCTACTGAGGATGAATTCGGCGGCGTCCAGCCGTTGCGCCAACCCGGCGGTTACACTCGGATCGCGCGCTGCCGGCGCCATCGTGTAGGCAGGCGGACCGATGTTGCCAACCTGATGCGGGTACGCCGGGGGCCTTTCCGGGGCTGGGAACGTTGTGTTGTCTAGTCGGGAATAGGCTGGCGGCCCGTTCTGCCGGTTACGCCCCAGCAGGTTGCGCACCCGGCCGCGAAGGCCCGAACCTGCCGCCGGTCGGCCCGCCGACGAGGCACTCGCCGCGCCCTCGGTAAGCGCCGCAGAGCGCCGTGCAGAGGGGCGTATCAGCCTGAGCAGGTCATCGAGCATGCCCAAACCGAAGTGCCCCGTCGGGTCGCGGCTGTTCAGCGGATCCCCCTGGACATAGGCATAGGTATTCAGACCGCCCTTGCCAAATGGACTCCAGCTGTCAGGGCTGTTGAAACGCATCAGTGTCGGCATGAAAGCCCTGTAGCCATTGCCGAGCAGGTAGTGCCCGGTCACCGCTTCGTCGCACTCGCCGTTAAACCCCGGCAGAGCCTCGGCGGCCGACTGCGCACGCCGCAACCCATAAGGGGTGTAGGCGAATGTGCGCGCCGCCATCGACTCGACGCTGCCCAGCACCGACATTTGCCGGTCGCTACCCAGCACTGCCGTCTCCCACGCCGCCGCCCAGTGGCGCCGCTGGGCCAAGGCACGACCGTCGTGCTGGAACAACGAGCGGCGTGTCTCGCCATCGCTCTCACTGACCGCGCGCGCCCCGCAATGGAAGCGTTGCATGACGGCACGCCCCGGCCGCAGGACCGCCACCAGCCGGTCGAGCGAATCGTAGCGGTTGCGGCATAACAGAGGACCCAAAGTAACGGACATCCCAGGACTTCCCCAATGATGGTGCTCGGGGGCTCACTATGCTGTGCCGTCGGCGCGGCTGTCACCTGACAGAAATACCAGGTGGCCGCCGCGCCTCAACAATCGAACCGATCCACCGCCCGCCGCCGCTCGTTGTCGTCGCACTGCAAGAGCTAAGCGCTCATGCTCACTACTCGGCAATCGGTTTAAGATCAACAGGCGATACTAATTGATCGTGTAAATGAATCCCATACGGCGGGACCACGCCGGCGTTGGTCCTGATTCTGTGCACCCGGAGATTCTGCTCGTAGAGCCTGTCCATTAGGTGTTTCGGTTCTCTAAAGCCGTTACGACGGAATTCCACGACCAGGCGCCTGGTTTCCCGATACTCCTGGAGTGCGCCTGGGAGCGCCGCCAGAGCCTCCTGCGCATCAAGATCATTGACCGTTTCGGTAAGCTCGCCTTCAGTCCTTGCGTAAGGCGGCGGGCCTTCCTTAGTCAGTGTGCGCGAAGAATAACTCGGAGGCCTGCTCGGCGAAGGTGCAGCATTCGCGCTGTGTGTCGCCGGCAGACCTGTCCGAGTCACGTGCCCACGGGCGCTTGGCGCACCGTCTGCCACATTGCTGGCGACGGTCGATCTGGCCACCCGGCTGCTGGGCGTGCGCAACCTGAGCAGGTTGAGCAACCCCTTGAGCAGACCATGCCCGCTTGGGTCGCTCGCATTTACCGGATCCCCTTCGCAATAGGCGTAAGCATTCAGCCCACCTCGCCCGAACGGGCTCCAGGAGTCCGGGCTGTGGAAGCGCATCAGTACCGGGTTGAAGGCGCGGTAGCCGTTACCCAGCAAATACTGCCCGATCGCCGCCTCGCGCGGCTCGCCGTTGAACCCCGGCAAGCCGTCCGTATCGCCCGCAGGCGCGTGGTATCCAAACGGTGTGTAGGCCTGCTCGGCCGACGTCTGGGGCGTGCCCAGCACCGATTGCTTGTGATCCACCCGCAGCACCTGCGCAACCGTGCGCCCAGCCTGATACTGCTGCTGGGCGAGCAGCCGGTTGTCGTGCAGGAACAGCGAACGCTGCAGGTCACCCAGCACTTGCGTGACCCGCCGTTGGCCGCAGTAGAAGTGTTGCAGGCTCGCCTGGCTAGCGCTCAGCATGCCGGCGAGCCGGTCAAGCGGATCGTATTGGTACTGGCACAGCGGTGTGTTGCGAAACGCTGTCATCGTAGAGCCCCTGGGAATGGTGATGCCGGGGTTCTACCTTGCGCCAAGGTTGAGCGATTGTCGCCTGGCAAAAATACCAGGTAGACGGCTCAAGCCCCGCGCTTCAGCAGTCGAACCGATCCACCGCCCGCCGCCGCTCGTTGTCGTCGCGCATGTCGTAGTTGGCCGTAGTCTGGATGTTGCTGTGGTGCGCCAGTTTCTGCGCAATCGACAGGTCGTGCTCTTCGATCAACCGCGTGATGAACGAGCGGCGGAAAT
Source organism: Pseudomonas sp. SDI (assembly GCF_003105155.1). Lineage (GTDB taxonomy): Bacteria > Pseudomonadota > Gammaproteobacteria > Pseudomonadales > Pseudomonadaceae > Aquipseudomonas. The sequence continues at coordinate 73,535 of NZ_QETK01000009.1, forward strand.
CGTGCGGCATGATCTTCACCCCCACCTGGGCACCGCGCTGGCGGGCGATGTAGTAGATGGCGTGCTTGGTAATGCGCTCGCGGGTGATATGGCTGCCCCGGCGGATCCGGTTGAACAGGAACGCATCGTCGGCCTGCCCCGCCGGCAACTGCGCGCGGCGAAAGGTCAACCAGGCGTTGAGCGTATCGAAGGCCCAGGTCGGCGCGTACTTGATCAGCTGTTTGTTGCCCTTGCCGGTCACCCGCAGGCTGCGCTCGGCAAAGTCGATTTGCGCCAGGTCCAGGTCGACCGATTCCGACTTGCGCATGCCCGTGCCATACAACAACGCGATGACCGCCGCATCGCGCAAACCCTGTGGCCGTGGGTCGGCAGCGCACGCCGCCATCAGCTCGCGAATCAGCGTGCGCTTGAGGTTGCGCCCCACCGGCAGTCGCGTGCCCTGCCCCGGCTTGACCGAACGGATCTTCAGCAACTGCTCCTGATCGATCAGGCTCAACCGCCAGGCCTCGTTCATCACCCCACGAATGGCGTTGACATACAGCGAGCTGGTATTGGGCGCATAGCCATCGCTGCGCAGCGCCGCCACCAAGGCGGTGATGTGACCGGGTTGCAGCTGTTGCCAGGGCACCTCGGCGATATCGATTTCGTCATAGCCTAGCCGATCGGCCGCGTCCTGCAGCACGTAGCGCATGGTCAGCTGGCTGGAGGGCGCCAGGCGGTTGAGGTATTGCAGCAACGGGTTGTGCAGTGAATCGGGCAAAACGTTAATCCTTGAGTGGCGTCAGCGCCCGATGGTACCTCAGCTGGAGGTCGGCTGGGGACGCTCACTGGCCCTGTCGGCGAGCGCCCATGCCAGACCGTTTACACCCGTTAGTGCCCCTTCAACTTCAGATAGGACTGATGCAGATCCGCCGCCCAGCCATCGAGCACCGCCTTCACATCCTCGGCTTTCATCACCTGACTGTCGTTTTCCAGCGGCTTGCCGTTGCCCTTGCGCACCACCTGGGCGACCACCTGCCGAGTACCGCCGTCGAGGAAGGCCGCTTCGGTGGAGATAGCGGTTTCCTGGTCGCGAATGCCCGACGCGGTACTCACCGCCGCCGCCACCAGCGCCACCGGAATCACCTCATAGGGTTTCAGCCCCTCCGTCTTGCTGCTGACGGCGGTGATGGCCGGACGCACGACCAACGTGCCGGGCCCGGGCCCGCTGGCCAGCGGCAGGTCGCGGCCGATCTCGCGCTTGAGCGCTTCGTCGTAGTACCGGGTAATGCCGGTCAGCGTGCTTTGCGGGATCTTCGCCGTCGGTTGCGGCTTGGGATAGAACTGGCTGGGTTCGATATACACCTGGGTGTAGCGATCGAGCTTGAGCTGTGGATCGACCCAGCGCATCACCGTGGCCCCCGACGGCGACTTGGCCTCCTTCAGGCGGCTGTAATCCTTGAGAAATCCCGAGTACTGATCCGGCTGCACAGTGCTGCTGGAACAACCGACCAGACCAAGCCCGGCGAGACACAGCGTACCGACCATTAGTGTGTGTTTCATGCTGACGCTCCAAGTCGCAGGAAAGGGCCCACTAGGTATAGGCCAGACTTGCCACGCCAGCCATCGCCCAACGCACGCGGGGAAAACTTTCTGAATCCCGCCCGGCGCCGACTCTCGTTAGGTTGGCAGCGCAGTTCATCCTGGACAGGAGGTCCACCCATGTCGTTCGCTATAAGCTTCATCGCCAGCCTCTACGCCTTCAGCCACAACAGCTTCGCCCCGGTTACCCTGACCCCGCCACTCAACTGCGCGCCCGCCGAAGATGGCTGGTTGCGGGTTGGCATGGGCTTCGGGCAGGGCAACAGCACGCCGCCGGCGCGCTTCCAGTTCCGCTGCAACTTTGCCAGCGACTGGACACCCTCCCACTGCATCACCGTCATCAACCCCGACGGCCCTGGGCACGACCACCAGTTGGAGGTCAGCCGCAACGGCTACCTCGGCGTGTATGCCCCCAGCGAGCGCAAGCAGTTATGGAAGGTGCTGCAGGACCCCTACGCGCCCAGCGCCAGCCAACTGCTGCAAAACAAGTATGGCGCGCACCCCGATCCGCTGCGGCGCCTCGATCAGGCAGAGGAATCGACATTGGCCGCGCACCTCTTGCGCATCTCCCTGAGTGCCAGCCCCGGCTACCGGGTCAACCTGCATCAGCAGAGCGCATACCTGTGCAGCGAACGCTACCACGACGACAATGGCCAGGTGCTCGCCCCAGACGAGCCTGTAGCGCTGTTTCTGCACATCGAAACCCTCAATTGAGGCGCCGGGTGGGCTAGAGTTGCCTCTGAACCCATCGTGCACAGATGCCAGCCTTACCCCTGCGGGAGCCCGCCTTGCTGGCGATGCCCGGCCTGCGGGCCAGAAAGCACGGCACGTCGCCGGCAACGCCGGCTCTCACATAAGACAGCTGTAGCCCCCCCATCCATCGACGCGAGGCAGCATGGCTTTCCACAAACTGGCCCACACCCACCCCCGGCTCAGCGCGGCCGCCCTCGCCGGCGGCCTGGCCGGCTACTTTGCCCATACCGACGACCCGGTCCAGCGCGTGCTGATCGGCTGGAACGTCGGGGTCTGGCTGTACCTGCTGCTGGTTGGCTGGCTAACCGTGCGGGCCAGCCCCGAGCGGGTCCGCAAGGTGGCCAGCATCGAGGATGAAAACGCCGGACTGGTGCTGATAACGGTGAGCATCGCGGCCATCGCCAGCCTTGCCGCCCTGACCCTGCAACTGGCCGGCAGCCAGGGCCTGGACAGCCCGTCACGGGTGCTGCACTACCTGTATACGGCGGTGACGATCGCCGGTTCCTGGCTGCTGATCGGCACCGTCTTCAGCCTGCACTACGCGCGGCTATTCTATAACGACGAGGGCAAGGCGCCGGTGCTGCGCTTCCCCGAAGGCGAATGCACCCCGGACTACTGGGACTTCCACTACTTCTCCTTCACCCTCAGCGTCGCCGTGCAGACCTCGGACGTCGGCGTGGCCGGGCGCGGCCTGCGCAAGGTGGTGCTAGCGCATTCGCTGATCGGCTTCGTCTTCAACACCGCGATTCTCGGCTTCACCATCAATATTGCCGCGGGCCTGCTGAACTGAGCGCTGCCCCGCCCAGCACCTGCACCGCGCAGCGCGCGATGCGCTGGCAGGCCAATTCCAGCTGGGCGCCGTCGAGCACCAGGCCCAGGCGCAGGTGCCCGGCTGCACTCGGACCGAAGGCATCGCCGGCGAGCACCGCCACCCCATGTTCGTCGAGCAGACGCTCGGCAAACGCTTGGGCGCCGAGGCCGGTCTGGCGGATATCGATCATCACGAACAGGCCGCCGGCCGGCTTGTGCACGACGATACCCGGGCAGCCCTCCAGGCAGGCGCAGACCAGGTCGCGGCGTTCGCGGTAGGTCTGGCGCATCTGCGCCAACTCCGGCAGTTCGGCCTCCAGGGCCACCCGCGCCGCGTGCTGGATGAAATCCGGCAAGCCGTAGAGCATGCACAAGGCCAGGTGCGTGAGGTGCTCGGCGAGTGCCGGCGGGCCGATCACCCAGCCTACCCGCCAGCCGGCCATGGCATGCGACTTGGACAGACTGTTGAGCGTCACGCAGCGCCCGGCCATGCCCGGCAGGCTGGCCGGGTGGACGTGCTGACCATCGTAGAGCAGCTCGCTGTAGACCTCGTCGGCCAGCAGCCACAGGTCATGGGCCTGGCACAGCTGCGCCAGGCACATCCAGGTGGCGCGCGGCAGGCTGGCCCCGGTCGGATTGTTCGGGCTATTGACCAGCAGCGCCCGGGTACGCGGGGTGATCAGCGCGGCGAGGGCCTGCGGATCGAGGCGAAAACCATCCTCCGCGCGGGTCGCCAACGGCACCAGCCGGGCTCCACACGCACCCAGCACCGCTTCGTAGGTGACGTACATCGGCTCGGCGACGATCACCTCGTCGCCCGGATCGAACAGGCACTGGGCCACGGCGAACAGTGCACATTGTGCCCCGGCCATCACCACCACGTGCTGGTCGTCTTCGGCCAGGCCGCACTGGCGCGCATGCCGCCGGCCGATGGCCTGGCGCAAGGCCGGATCGCCGCGCACGGCCGAATAATGCGTGTGCCCCGCCAGCAGGCTGTCGATGGCGGCCTGTACCACCGGCTGCGGGGTGTCGAAATCCGGGTCGCCAACGGTCAGCATGAGCACCTGGTGCCCGGCGCGTTGCAGGGCCTCGGCCCGGTAGTGGATGTTCCAGGCCTCGGCGCCGTTGCCAGCGATGCGTTGGGTCAGGGCGGCGTAACGCATGCGCGGTCTCCTTGACTGAGCCGTTGGTCAGAAAGGCCAACGCAGGCATCCCAGCCGACTGCTGGTAAAAATAGCAGATGGCCGGGCCAGCCCACGGGAAATCTGGCGCTGAACGTTTGCGCACGTTCGCCGGCTAAACACCCGTGTGTGATGTGCGTCATAAGCCGGGGAATTGTTACCGAAGGGTCATGATAGGCCTGCTATCTTTAGCCTCTGCCCGGTGTTCCACTGCGCGGGCAATCGGCCAGGGTCGGGGCCAGGTGTTCAGCCGTACAAGGAAGCCAGCATGAACAAACTCACGTTTCCCAACGCCTGTCAGATGATGCGCTGGCATTTCCACCCATTGGGCTTCGAGGCCACCATGGATGCGCCGCGCAGCATGGTCGCCCGGCTGTTCGACCGCGCCACCGGGGAAACCCTGCTGGCGATTGCCGGTATCCCCTGCGCCACCGTGATGGCCGCTGCCGATGTCGAGCGGATCATCGAAGCGGTGGAAGACGAGCTGGATGCCTTCCAGCGTTTCTGCACCCTGCGTTCGGCCTGACGTTCAGGCCTTATCCAACTTTTCCTGGGCAAGCGCGGCGATGAAGCGCTCGGCCGGCATCGGCTGCCCCAACAGATAACCTTGCAGCGAGTCGCACCCGAGGCGGGTGAGGAAGTCCTGCTGACGGTCGGTTTCCACCCCTTCGGCAACAATCCGCAGGCCCAGCGCCTGCCCCAGGGCGACGATGGCCGAGACAATCGCGGCGTCGTCACTGTCCTGTTCCAGATCGCGCACAAAGCCGCGGTCGATCTTCAGCTCGTTGGCCGGCAGGCGCTTGAGGTACATCAGGCTGGAATAGCCGGTGCCGAAATCGTCGATGGACAGGTCCACCCCCATTTCCGACAGGCGCTGGAGCACCTCAAGGCTGGCGTCAGCGTCACTCATGGCAGTGGTTTCGGTGATTTCCAGAGTCAGGCTGTTGGCCGGCAGGCGGTGTCGCGCCAGCGCCGCAGCGACGCTGTCGACCAGGCCGACATGACAGAACTGCAGCGCCGACAGGTTCACCGCGATACGCCAATCTCTATGCCCCTGGTCGATCCACACGCGCATCTGCCGACAGGCTTCGTCCAGCACCCATTCGCCAATCGGGATGATCAGCCCGGTTTTCTCGGCCAGCACGATGAAGCGGTCGGGCAGCAATAGGCCCATGCTCGGGTGTTCCCAGCGCAGCAAGGCCTCGGCGCCAATCGGATGGCGACCGACGGCGTCGAACTTTGGCTGGTAATACAGGCAGAACTGTTCGTGCTCCAGCGCGGCACGCAGGTCCTGCAGCAGTTGCAGTTGCAGCCGGGCGTTGCTGTTCATCGAGGCGTCGAAGAAGCTGTAGCCGTTCTTGCCGGCACTCTTGGCGTGGTACATCGCCGCGTCGGCGTTGCGCAGCAGTTCAAGCTGGTCGGCACCGTTGCCCGGGTAGAGGACGATGCCGATACTGGCGGAAATCTGCAGGTTCTGCTCGGCCACGCGGAACGCCCGCGACACCAGGTTGACCTGCTTGGCGGCGACGCCCAGGGCATCGTCGGGCTCCTGCAACTCGACCAGCAGGACGAACTCGTCACCACCGATCCGCGCCAGAGTGTCCTGGCTGTGCAGGTGGCCGCGCAGGCGCAGGGCAACTTCCTTGAGCAACTGGTCGCCCATGTGATGGCCAAAGGCATCGTTGACCGGTTTGAAGCCATCCAGATCGATGAACATCAGCGCAAAGTAGCCGCCCTGCTCGCCGACCTTGCTGATCGCTTGCTCGATGCGGTCGGCCAGCAGCATGCGGTTCGGCAGGCCGGTCAGGGGGTCGTGCAGGGCCAGTTGGGTCAGTTCCTGGTTGGCACGGGTCAGTGACTGCGCAAGTTCGGCGGTGCGCGCTTCGAGCCGGGCGTCGAGCACCGAGGTCAGCAAGGCCACCGCCAGCACGGCGATGGTGGTGATCAGCACCAGGTAGTCCAGGCCATTGCCACTGAGCCCGGTCGTCAGCGCGCCACAGAAACTGCCGTCGGGGAAGTTCGCTGCGGCCATGCCGGTGTAGTGCATGCCGACAATCGCCAGGCCCATGATGACGGCCGCGCCACCGCGAATCTGCCGCACGTAGGGTGTGTGCCGGCGCAGGCGGAAGGCGATCCACAGGGCCGCCATCGAAGCGCCCACCGCAATCGCCAGCGACAGGCCGAACAACCATGGGTCGTAGTCGATACCCGGCTGCATCTGCATGGCCGCCATGCCGACGTAATGCATGCAACTGATGCCCGCGCCCATGATGAACGCGCCGAGAATCAGCAGCCGTCGCGGCAGGCTCGGCTGGCTCACCAGCCACAGCGCAAAGCCCGACGACAGCACCGCAATCAGCAGCGACAGTGCGGTCAGGGTCAGGTCGTAACCGAGCTGAATCGGCAGGCTGAACGCCAGCATGCCAATGAAGTGCATCGACCAGATGCCAACGCCCATGGCCAGCGCACCACCGGCCATCCACAGCGGTACGGCGCGGCCTTTGGCCGTGGCAATGCGCCCGGTCAGGTCAAGTGCGGTGTACGACGCCAGGATGGCCACGCACAGCGAAATCAGTACCAGCGAAGGTGAGTAACTACCGATCAACATGAGAATTCCACAACCGCTTGGAAGGGCCGCGTCCCTGCCCCGGACAAAAGCCGATGATTGTACTCAAGCTTTGGCGAAACGCACGGAGTTTCAGTGCGCTGCCTGCCGTTTTACGGGACCTCATGGCCCTTTCCCAGGACGGATCTGCGTCTTTGCAAGTGGACAAGCCACGGTTCTACATGCCCCAGAACCAGACACTCAACGGCCTGTCGCGGCAACGGCTCGGGCAGATCGACGAAGGCTACGGCCGGGTCCAGCCGGATATCGTCCTGGCGCACCGGCAACCTGCGCCCCCCGTGGCCAGGCGCTCAGCGCTTCTACCAAGATGGCCGATTGGTAACGGAGCGCCAAGGCAACTCATCGCATTCGCTGTTTCAACACGGCCCGGTGCTGCTCGCCCAGCGCCGTACCGGAGCAACCAGCGCCAGCGCACTAGCAGCGAGCGATATGCAACGTTCGGTGCTGGCTACAACGGCGCCAGACTCGGCGCGGGCATACACCGCCTTCGGCGATAGCCGGGCACACCCGACCACAAGCGTTATCGTCGGTTTCAACGGCGAGCGCATAGATCCCTTTACCGGCCACTACCAGTTGGGCAATGGTAACCGGGAATACAGCCCAGGCTTGATGCGCTTTCACCGGCCCGACCCGCGGAGCCCGTTCGACCTGGGGGGACTCAACGCATACGCCTACTGCCTGGGCGACCCGATAAATCGCAGTGACCCCTCGGGGAACTTTTCACTGTTTCGTGCCTTAGCCAAGCTGTTATCCAAAAAGCCCAAACCCATCGAGAAAATGCGCACGCTGAAGAACTTGAGGCCCGAGTATCATCTTGCGGAGGTGGCCCAGACCCAGCAGTACTACAAAAGTGGTCACATAGCATTCCGGAAAATCCAGGACAATGCGTCCCTGCATGAAATCCTGAATAACCCCTCGCTAAATGCGCACAAATGGATCATGACAAGACGCCGAGAGCTGGTAGTGGGTAGTTACGCCGCCAGCATGATAGAGCCTACCCATGCGAGCATTGCGGCAGTGGCCTCTCAGGTACTGGGTAGCAGTAAGCAGGTTGTCGGTGCCGGCCGGCTAATGAAACGGAACGGTGACGTCATACTCAACAACTGGACTGGGCACTATGAAATGCCCGCTTCCGGCATGAAGAGCATCAAGCAGCACATTCAATCACTCAATATTGATATCAGGACCAAGAAGGTCTATCCCCAGCCTGGCGACGAGGAGCCCAATTATTTGTGACAATCACGCCTGGCTCCTCTTCGACACAGTTGATTCTGAGAGTGGGCCAGCGCACTCCAGCGACTAGGCCTGCACCAGCCCCTGAACGCCACCGAGCGGCCTGGGTAGGTGTGCGGCGGTCGGCTTGACCGGCGATGGGGCCGGTTCTGTTTCCAACCAGAGCAAGCCTAGGCACAATCGGCACTCGTCCCCTTGGAAAGCCTCCCTATGCGCACCGCCCTGCTGGTCATCGACGTACAACAAGCCCTGTGCGAGGGCGAATACGCCATGTTCGACGCCGCCGGCGTTATTGCCCGCATCAATGCCGTCAGCAGCCAGGCTCGTGCACAGGGCCTGCCAGTGATTTTCGTCCAGCACGACGAGCCCGAACCGCCGCTGCTGCTCGATTCGCCCGGCTGGCAACTGGCGACCGGCATGGACGTGCAGCCGGGCGATATCCGCGTGCGCAAGACCACCCCGGATGCCTTCAACGCTACCGACCTGCAGGCACAGCTGGCCCAGCGCGGCATCGAGCGCCTGATCGTCTGCGGCATGCAGAGCGAGTATTGCGTCGACACCACGGTACGCCGCGCCCTGGCGCTGAAATACCACGTAGTGCTGCTGGCCGACGCCCACACCAGCATGGACAACGAGGCGATCACCGCCCGACAGATCATCGCCCACCACAACGTGACCTTCCGCCATATGAGCAGCTTCGGGCCACGGATCAAGGTGCTGCCGGTGGCACAGCTGCAACTGTAAGGGGCTACCCGCTCCCGTGTAGGCGCTGGCGGGCCTGCGTTCTGTCGCAACGCGGCAGCAAAACCATCCCCTACGGTGAGCCAGGTGTACGGCGGACTCAGGGTTTGCGGCTGCTGCGCAGCCGATCGCGGGCAAGCCAGCGACAGAAAAACACCCCCTGCCCTATCACCAACCCACTGCTGCAACCGCCGCAGCCACTGCTGAGCCAGTGCTGCTCCAGCAGCACCCATCGCCGCTACCGCGCCTGAAACCGGGTGTTCCCGGCGTGGCATGAGCGTTGCACCAGGCCTCGGACAACCACCGAGGAACAGCCATGAGCACCGAATTCTTCTGGCGTCTGCCACTGGGCAGCGACGGCCCGCAACTCAGCACCGACAAGCACAACCGCGGCAGTTTCAGCCAGCGCCCCGGGCACATCGCGCCCGGCCACCTGGCCAACGGCGACGCCGATGGCTTCACCTACATCGACTACATTGCCCAAGTGGCCAAGGCCGCCGAACTCGCCGGCTTCGAAGGCGCCCTGCTGCCCACCGGCCCCGAGCCGTGGATCGCCGCCGCCGCACTGGCCCGGGAAACCCGCCGCTTGCGCTTTCTGATCGCCTTCCAGGCCACCTGGACCCTGCCCGCCTATGCCGCCCAGCAAGCCGCCATCCTCCAGCACCTGAGCCACGGCCGCCTCGACTGGAACATCATCACCGGCGGCAACCCGGCCAGCCAGCGCGCCCAAGGCGACTTCCTCGACCACGACCAGCGCTACCAGCGTACCGGCGAGTTCCTCGATATCATCCAGGGCCTGTGGAACAACGAACGCTTCTCCTACAATGGCGAGGTCTATCGCCTGGAGAACGGCGCCCTGCCCGAACACCTGCACAACGAACGCAAACCCGGGGTGTATTTCTCCGGCTTCTCCGACCCGGCCCTGGAGGTCGCCGCACGCCACGCCGACGTCTACCTGAACTGGGCCGAACCGGTCGAACAACTCAAGCCGCACATCGAGCGGGTCCGCGAGCTGGCCGACAAACAGGGCCGCACCGTACGCTTCGGCCTGCGCGTCGACCTGTTCGCGCGGGAAACCGAAGAAGCCGCCTGGCGCGACCTGCGCCGCCAGTTCGACAAGCTCGAAGGCAAACCCAGCGCCGTGTCCAAGGCCTTCACCACGGCCAGCGACTCGGTCGGTGGGGCACGCCAGAGCGCCTATCACCAGAACATCCAGCGCTTCGACGACCTGATCCTCGGCCGCAACCTCTGGGCCGGCTTCGCCAAGGCCAAACCGGGGCCGACCGTGGGCCTGGTCGGCAGCCACGAGAACATCGCCGAACGCCTGGCCGAGTACCGCGACGCCGGCTTCTCGACCTTCATCCTGGCCGGCAACCCGCACCTGGAAGAAGCCCTGCGCATCGGCCAGGAAGTGCTGCCGCTGGTGCGCCAGCACGCCTGCCCTGAACGCCAGCGCACGAGCGGAGCCCGCGCATGAGCATACCGTTGCAGACCCTCTGGTACACCCATAGCCCGGTGCCGACCGGGCTTGGCATTGCGGTGCAGACCGGCCGCCTGGCCGAGGCCTTCCAGCCGCTGGGGACCTCGATCCAGTCGCTGCGCGAATCCAGCGAGCGCGAAGTGCGCGAAGCGCATTACGACCATCACCTGACCAACTCGGTGCGCCATGGCGGTAACATCCCGGCGATCTGGGCCTATTCGGCCGGCGTGCAGACCCGTGTGCTCGGGCTGAGCTGGGCGGATGAAGTACAGCTGATCCTGACCACCGAAGAAAGCGGCGTGAAGCACGTGCGCGACCTGAAGAACCGCCGCTTCGGTCTACCCAAGTGGGCCAACGTGCAGATCGACTTCACCCGCGCCCAGGCCTTGCGCGGGCTGGAAAATGCGCTGCGCCTGGAGGGCCTGCAGGTCAGCGATGTCGAGCTGGTCGACTACCCCTATGGCGGCACCCACAGCGACGAGCAGGTGACCCATGTGCACGGTGCGGCGGTGACCCTGGGGGTGAACCGGGTGAGCCGGCGCAACAACGAGTTGATCGGGTTGCTGCGGGGCGATATCGACGCGATCTTCCTCAAGGGCGCGTCGGCGTTGCAGCTGGCCCATGAGTTCGGTTTGAAGGTGGTGATCGACACCGGCTCGCACCCGGACCCACTGATCCGCTCGAACAATGGCACGCCGCGCACGCTGACCGTGGACCTCAACCTGTTGCAACAGCACGTTGGCGCCTGCAAACGGATCGTCGACGTGCTGCTGCGCACCGAGCAGTGGGCCTGGGCCAACCCGGATGAAACCCGGCGATACCTGGCGCGGGAACTGAACACCAGTGAGTACTGGGTCGCAGCGGCGTATGGCGAGGACGCGCACCGGCGCTTGCGGACCACGCTGGACAGCCGTTCGATCGAGGCGTTGCAGGATTTCACCGATTTCCTCTACCGCTGGCATTTTATTGCGCGGCGCTTCGATGTACGCGACTGGATCGATTTTTCGGTGTTGGAAGCGGTGATCGGCTCGACGTCTCGCGTCGCGACCTAAGTGTGTCGGGGCTGCTGTGCAACCTATCGCCGGATCCGCCTTGCTGCTCTAGCAACACCCATTCCACACGGCCTTGCTGAATAACGAGCAATTAACCCGGAAAAATCAGTTAATTTCTTTATAATTCAACAACTTACAAACATGGCACAAACCCTGCTCTCTCCCTGTATCTGCAATGCTCGGGGAGAGCCACCATGTATCAACTCACGCCACTCGCCAAAAGCATCGGGCTCGGCCTGCTGCTTGCCAGCTACACCGATCTGCTGCGCGCCGACGACACCACGCCGGCCCTGAAGACCGTCACCGTCACCGCCCAGCACCGCGAGGAAACCCTGCAGGAAGTACCGGTGGCGGTGTCTGCCGTGCAAGGCACGCAGCTCACCGCCGACGGCGTGCGTGCGATGGGCGACATCACCACCTTCGTGCCCAACGCCTCGGCGAAAAACCCCGACGGCGATGGTCGCCCACGCTGGTACATTCGCGGCCTGGGCACCGGCGATACCGGCGCGGCCACCGTCTACCCGGTCGGCCTCTACGCCGACGACGTCTACCTCAATGCGCCGGTCGCCGGCGGCGGCCCGCTGTTCGACCTCGAACGCATCGAGATCCTGCGTGGCCCGCAAGGCACCCTGTACGGCAAGAACACCACCGCCGGCGCCGTCAACGTGATCTCCAAGAAGCCCAGCTTCGACACCGATGGCTACGGCACCATAGGCTTTGGCAGCAAGAACGAACGCATCCTCAACGGCGCCATCGGCGGCGCTCTGGTCGACGAGCGCCTGGCCGCGCGGGTGTCGCTGTACTCCGAAGAGCGCGACGGCTTCACCCACAACCTGAGCAACGATCAGACCTACGGCGACGTCAACAAGAAGGCCGTACGCGTGCAGTTCCTCGCCCAGCTCACCCCCGATCTGGAAGCCCTGTGGAAGATCCACGGCCGCCAGTTCAAGGGCGACGGCAGCAGCGGCTCGCTGCCCCTGGGCCGCTACTACAACGTCGGCTACCAGCGCCCGGAAGGCCGGCGCATCCAGCTGAACGTCGACGAGGACAGCACGCTCGACCACGACGGCACTTCGCTGACCCTGAACTGGGACATCGGCGACTACACACTGACCTCGATCAGCGCCTATGACTACCTCCGCAGCCAGTCGCTCAGCGATGCCGACTACACCCCCTACGAGGTCAACGGCGCGACGGACAGCGACAACCGCTACGACCAGTACTCGCAGGAGTTCCGCCTCAGCTCGCCACAGCAGGAAACCCTGCGCTGGATGCTCGGCAGCCACTACTTCCACGAAACCCTCGACAGCAGCGCGCTGCGCACCGTGCGACCGGGCCCGACACCGAACGGCAGCGGCTCGAACCAGACCGGCGGGGTGGTCGACTTGCGCGACCTCAACTACACCCACCGCACCGACAGCTACGCGCTGTTCGGCAACCTCGCCTACGACCTGACCGACAACCTCACGGTGACCGGCGGCCTGCGCTGGACCACGGAAAAGAAAGACATCGACCTCAACCTCACCCAACTGACCCGCACCACCGCCAACGGCCCGCTGATTCCACTGAGCGCCGCCGGCAGCAACGGCGCGCAGGACGAAAGCAAGCGCTGGGATGCCTGGACCTACGACTTGACCCCGGAATACCGGATCAACGACAACCTGCGGGTGTTCTTCCGCTACGCCCATGGCTTCCGCTCCGGTGGCTTCAACACCGGCCTGTCGACCAGCCTGGCGCAACTGACCACGGTCGATCCGGAACAACTCGACGCCTATGAACTGGGCCTGAAGTCGGAATGGTTCGACCACCGCCTGACGGTCAACGCCAACGTCTTCTACTACGACTACCAGGACATCCAGGTCAACCTGCTGACGGTCAACAGCGGCATCCTCACCACCGCACTCACCAACGGCGCCAAAGGTACGGTGAAAGGCGCCGAGTTCGAGCTCGAAGGCCAGCCGACCGATGCCCTGCACCTGCGCGCCGCGCTGTCGTTCCTCGACACCGAGTACACCGACTTCAAGAACACCAACCCGACCACCGGCGCGGTCACGGCCGACTACAGCGGCAACAGTTTCGTGCGTTCACCGCGCTACGTGGTCTCGCTGGGTGGCGACTACACCATCCCGCTGGAGGTCGGCGGCAAGCTGGTGGCCGGCGCCGATGTCAGCTTCCGCGACAAGGAATACTTCCTCGCCGACCGCCAGAGCAGCGCCGACGACCCGCTCAACCAGCCGCACTACACCCTGGTCAACAGCCGCCTGAGCTGGTTCAGCCCGGACGACAAACTCAGCGTCACCGGTTTCGTCAACAACCTCACCGACCGCCGCTACCAGGTCCATGGCCGGCCCAACGGTACTGCCGGCCAGTACGTGATCACCTACGGCGACCCGCGCACCGTTGGCGTGAGCGTCACCAGCCGCTTCTGAGTCCCCGTTCCCGGCGCCCTTGCGCGCCGGCCCCTGTTCCGCGGTAAGGCGTCTTCACACGATTTTCGCAATGAACAACTCGTTCATCTGCGCCACCAGCGCCTTGGCGCCATAACAGCGGAAACGGAACTCGCCATCCAGGTGCTTGACCCGCACGATCCCGGTAAACCAGCCGGATTCATACTCGACCGCGACCAGATCTTCCGTCGCAATGTGCACTTCGTTCATCCGCTCATGGAAATCGCGGTTGAGGCCGTTGGCTGCGAACGACACCACCTCCTTCGAGATTTCGACCGCCCCCCCTACCCACAACCCACCGAGCTTGCGGCCGATCAGCTTGGTGGTGAGGTAGGCGGCGATACCCACGTCCAGTTGCGGCGATGCACTTGGAATGAAGGCGTTGGCGAGTTTCTTGATGGGTAGTTGGGGCATGTCGATCCTGACTGGTTGATCCGTTAAAAGCATCGCGGGACGAGCCCGCTCCCACAGGGGTCTAGGTGATCCCTGTGGGAGCGCGCTCGTCCCGCGATGCGCTGCCGCAATACTTCAGTAGTAAGCGTTCTCTTTCTGCGAGTGATCGGTCACGTCGCGTACGCCCTTGAGCTCTGGAATGCGCTCAAGCAAGGTCCGCTCGATGCCTTCGCGCAGGGTAACGTCGGCCTGGCCGCAACCCTGGCAGCCGCCACCGAACTGCAGCACGGCAATACCGTCCTCGACCACTTCGATCAGGCTCACCTGGCCGCCGTGGCTGGCCAGCCCCGGGTTGATCTCGGTTTGCAGGTAGTAGTTGATGCGCTCGTTGATCGGGCTGTCGGCGTTGACCATCGGCACTTTGGCGTTCGGCGCCTTGATCGTCAGCTGGCCGCCCATGCGGTCGGTGGCGTAGTCGACCACGGCGTCATCGAGAAACGGCTCGCTGACCGCGTCGATGTAGGCCGTGAAGCTCGCCAGGCCCAGCGCGGTGTCTTCAGGTTTTTCTTCACCCGGCTTGCAATAGGCAATGCACGTCTCCGCGTACTGGGTGCCCGGCTGGGTGATAAAGATGCGAATGCCAATACCCGGAGCGTTCTGCTTGGACAGCAGATCGGCCAGGTAATCATGCGCGGCGTCGGTAATAGTTATGGCGCTCATGGAAGTTCCTCACAGACTTGCCGGCAGTTTACGCCAACCTGGCCGCCGAACAAAGTCCTAGTAATTATGTCGGGAAAACGCACCGAACGCTGACCTTAGAGGTTCTCGTAGCGGTTCATGTCCAGTACGCCGGCCTCCAGCGGCTCGGTTTCCTGGATGTAGCGACTGAGGTCGTGGAAGTACTGCCAGAACTGCGGATGACTGCGGCGCACGCCCCAGCGCATGACGATCCGCTCGAACTTCGCCGTGTCGGCGCGGGCCGCTTCGAGGTCCTCGACAAACTCTGGTACATCGCTGGCCGGTACGTTGAACATGAAGTTCGGGTAGCTGCTCAGCACGCCAGGGGCCAGGGTCAGGGTGTCCAGCCCCGGCTGGTAGCGGTAGGCCTCGCCGAGCATGAAGGCGACATTGCTGTGCGCCCGGTTGCGCAGCAGGCTGTAGACCTGGCGCTGGCCACCCTGCCCTTCGACGCGCAGCAGGGTCGCTTCCGGCAGTTGGCCGATCACCTTCAGCCCGGCCGCCGGGCGCGACACCAGGCGGCTGAGCGACTGTTCGACGTCACGGAACTCCTCGCTCATTTGCGGCCGCGAGCAATAGGCGCCGCTGCAACGGTTGATCGGGTCGGGCGCGGCATTGAGGCTGCCGGTACGCTGGATCAGCTTGAGGCCGAAGTCGCGACGCGGGTTGCGCGGGTCAAGCTTGAGCGCGCTCGGGGTGTCGTTGTCGATGTCCTCGTAGTCCATCCACATCTTCACCTTGCCGCTGTTCTGGTACCAGTCGCTAAGGATCGCGCCGCGCTTGTCGGCCGGCATCAGGCGCAGGAAATTGACCTCGGCGCCGTTACGGATCAGGTCGAAGTACAGCCGCGTCTGCGCCTGGTGGGAGACGTTGCCATAGACATCGAAGTTGACCGCCAGCTGGTAATAGGTGCGCTCCAGCAGCGGGTAGTCGAACAGCCACAGGGTCAGCGGCACATCGCCGATCAGGCCCTTGGTCACCGAGGCACTGTCGAAGTGGCGGAAGATGCTCAGCAAGGCGTTGTCGTTGCCAGCCCACAGCGTCGACCAGCTCGGCGGCGGCAACTCGGCATAGGCGTCGCGGCGTAACGCCTCGTACTCGTTGCGCTTGTCGCGGTACGAGTGCCAGAGGGTCAGGACGCTGCCAACGTCGTCGATCTGCCCAGGCATCGCCAGCAGTGGCGTGGCCTTGCCGCGGTACTCGGCGTCGGTCAGGTAGCGGTCGTGGGCCGGCTCCTGGAACATCGCCCAGAAGTTGTCGCGGATCACGTCGGTAGCGATCTGGCCACGGCACACCGGGCCACGGATGAAGGTGCGGACGAAGTACTCGGCGTTGTCCAGCATGAACTGGTAGCGGGCCACCGCCGGAATCGCTTCGAAGGTTTCGAACGGGTTGGCGCGGTGGCGCGGGCCATAGCCAGGCAGCGCGGTGGCATGCCAATCGCCGCTGTAGAACAGCTGCTTGACCCGCTTGAGCTTGTTTGGCCCCAGCGGGTAGGTGATGTGGGTTTTATGCACGATCACACCCTGCACGGGCATCAGCCGATAATAGAAGTCGGTGCCCGGCGGATCGTTCGGCCGGCGCGTGGCGATCAGGTCGATCGGCTGCCCGCTCGGCGTGCGCGAGCGCACCCACTGGAAGAAGTGCCCCGGCTCGCCGCCGACGAAATGCACGTGGGCGAGGAACAGGTGTTCGTAGAGCCAGCGGCCGACCAGCGCTTCGCTGGAGCCCGGACGGTTGAGCAGCTCTTCCCACTCGACGATCTGCGTCGCTTCCTTCGCGCTGGCCTGGATCGGGTTGTGCTCCACCGGCGCACCAGCCGCCAGCCAGCGGCGCAGGGTCTGGTACTGGGCGTCGGTCAGGCCGGTCACCGCCAGCGGCATACCCTCTTTCGGGTGCGCGCCGGCATAGGCATCGAACTCGTCCGGCGCCGGGCACAGATTGTTGCGGTTCAGGCCCAGAACGATTTCTTCCGGCAGCTTGGCATTGGGCGTCAGCGGCGTGCGGTGACCCAGTTCGAGCATCCGCGCCATCAGCGCGGCCTGGCTGCCCTGGTTGTCCAGCACCGAATAGAAGCCCTTGCGCTGCCAGGCCTCGACGCTGTGGGCATCGTAGAACAGCCGCGTCGGCGCCACCGCCGTGCTGCGGTCGCCCTGGTACACCGGCACTTTCGAGGCGCCGCGCGCGGCCCCCTCGGCACTGCCCAGGTTGAGCTGGCACGCGGCGTCGTTACAAGCGTGGCAGGCGACGCACTTCTCGGTGAAGATCGGTTGAATGTCCCGGGTGTAGGAAATCGCCGGGGTGGGTTGGGGGGCTTGCGCTAACGCCGCGCCACTGACGAGCAGGGCGAAGGCGCCGGCAAGTAAACGATGCACCATGTGCAGTATGTCCTGGTTCTATTTAGCTTCACGATTCTACCGGTGGCTCCGACGCACCAACATGAATGAAATTCATGTAAACCTGCGGCACGTCTAAAACCGCGCAACTTTGTTATTATCCCGCAACTTTTGTAATTGCCCGACCAGGTAGTCCTATGTCTGACCGCAGCGCTCGTTTCCAAGCCCTTCAGCAAGCACTCAAAGAGCGCATTCTGATCCTCGATGGCGGCATGGGCACTATGATCCAAAGCTACCGCCTCGAGGAACACGACTATCGTGGCACGCGCTTTGCCGATTGGCCAAGCGACGTCAAGGGTAACAACGACCTGCTGCTGCTCTCGCGCCCGGATGTGATCGCGGCCATCGAGAAAGCCTACCTGGATGCCGGCGCCGACATCCTCGAAACCAACACCTTCAACGCCACGCAGATTTCCCAGGCCGACTACGGCATGCAGGCGCTGGCCTACGAGATGAACGTCGAAGGCGCGCGGGTGGCGCGTCGCGTGGCCGATGCCAAGACCCTGGAAACCCCGGACCGCCCGCGCTTCGTCGCCGGCGTGCTCGGCCCTACCAGCCGCACCTGCTCGATTTCCCCCGACGTCAACGACCCCGGCTACCGCAACGTCACCTTCGACGAACTGGTCAGCAACTACATCGAGGCCACCCGTGGCCTGATCGAGGGCGGCGCCGACCTGATCCTGATCGAGACCATCTTCGACACCCTCAACGCCAAGGCCGCGATCTTTGCCGTGCAGCAGGTGTTCGAGGAGGACGGCCTGGAACTGCCGATCATGATTTCCGGGACCATCACCGACGCCTCCGGGCGGACCTTGTCCGGGCAGACCACCGAAGCCTTCTGGAACTCGGTACGCCACGCCAACCCGATTTCGGTGGGCCTGAACTGCGCGCTCGGGGCCAAGGACCTGCGGCCGTACCTGGAAGAACTCTCGACCAAGGCCGGCACCCACGTGTCCGCGCACCCCAACGCCGGCCTGCCGAACGCCTTCGGCGAGTACGACGAAACCCCGGCCGAGATGGCCGTGGTGGTCGAAGAGTTCGCCGCCAGCGGTTTCCTCAACATCATCGGCGGCTGCTGCGGGACCACTCCCGGGCACATCCAGGCCATCGCCGAGGCCGTGGCCAAATACCCGCCGCGTGCCATCCCGGACATCCCCAAAGCCTGTCGGCTGTCGGGCCTGGAACCGTTCACCATCGATCGCAACTCGCTGTTCGTCAACGTCGGCGAGCGCACCAACATCACCGGCTCGGCCAAGTTCGCCCGGCTGATCCGCGAAGAGAACTACACCGAAGCGCTGGAAGTCGCCCTGCAACAGGTCGAGGCCGGTGCCCAGGTGATCGACATCAACATGGACGAAGGGATGCTCGATTCCCAGGCGGCCATGGTCAAGTTCCTCAACCTGATTGCCGGTGAGCCGGACATCTCTCGCGTGCCGATCATGATCGACTCGTCGAAATGGGAAGTGATCGAAGCCGGCCTCAAGTGCATCCAGGGCAAGGGCATCGTCAACTCGATCTCGATGAAGGAAGGCGTCGAGGCCTTCAAGCATCACGCCAAGCTGTGCAAGCGTTACGGTGCTGCCGTGGTGGTGATGGCCTTCGACGAAGTTGGCCAGGCCGACACTGCCGCGCGCAAGCGCGAGATCTGTCAGCGCAGCTACGACATTCTGGTCAACGAAGTCGGCTTCCCGGCCGAAGACATCATCTTCGACCCGAACATCTTCGCCGTGGCCACCGGCATCGAAGAGCACAACAACTACGCCGTCGACTTCATCGAAGCCTGCGCCTATATCCGCGACCACCTGCCCCACGCACTGTCGTCGGGTGGGGTGTCGAACGTGTCGTTCTCGTTCCGGGGCAACAACCCGGTGCGCGAGGCGATCCACTCGGTGTTCCTCTACCACGCGATCCAGAACGGCCTGACCATGGGTATCGTCAACGCCGGCCAACTGGAGATCTACGACGAGATCCCGCCGGCGCTGCGCGAGCGGGTCGAAGACGTGGTGCTCAACCGCACCCCGGAAGGCACCGACGCCCTGCTGGCGATTGCCGACGACTACAAGGGCGGCGGCGCCACCAAGGAAGTGGAAAACGAGGAATGGCGTTCGCTGCCAGTCGACAAGCGCCTGGAGCACGCGCTGGTCAAGGGCATCACGGCCTTCATCGTCGAAGACACCGAGCTGTGCCGGCAGCAATGCGCGCGGCCGATCGAGGTGATCGAGGGCCCGCTGATGAGCGGCATGAACGTGGTCGGCGACCTGTTCGGCGCGGGCAAGATGTTCCTCCCGCAGGTGGTGAAATCGGCACGGGTAATGAAGCAGGCGGTCGCCCACCTGATCCCGTTCATCGAAGCGGAGAAAGGCGACAAGCCGCAAGCCAAGGGCAAGATCCTCATGGCCACGGTGAAAGGCGACGTGCACGATATCGGCAAGAACATCGTCGGCGTGGTGCTCGGCTGTAACGGCTACGACATCGTCGACCTCGGTGTGATGGTGCCGGCGGAAAAGATCCTCCAGGTGGCGCGCGAAGAGAAGTGCGACATCATCGGCCTGTCCGGGCTGATTACCCCGTCGCTCGACGAGATGGTGCATGTCGCCCGCGAAATGCAGCGCCAGGACTTCCACCTGCCGCTGATGATCGGCGGCGCCACCACCTCCAAGGCGCACACGGCGGTGAAGATCGAGCCCAAGTACAGCAACGATGCGGTGATCTACGTCACCGACGCCTCGCGGGCGGTCGGCGTGGCTACCCAACTGCTGTCCAAGGAACTGAAGCCGGCATTCGTCGAGAAGACCCGCCTGGACTACATCGAGGTGCGCGAGCGCACCGCCAACCGCAGCGCTCGCACCGAGCGCCTGAGCTATGCCCAGGCCATTGCCGCCAAGCCGCAGTACGACTGGGCCAGCTACCAGCCGGTGGTGCCGAGCTTCACCGGCGTCAAGGTGCTGGAGAACATCGACCTGAAGGTGCTGGCCGAGTACATCGACTGGACGCCGTTCTTCATTTCCTGGGACCTGGCCGGCAAGTACCCGCGCATCCTCACCGACGAGGTGGTCGGTGAAGCGGCCACCGCGCTGTTCCAGGATGCCCAGGAAATGCTCGCCAAGCTGATCGACGAGAAGCTGATCAGCGCCCGCGCGGTGTTCGGTTTCTGGCCGGCCAACCAGGTGGCGCATGACGACATCGAAGTGTACGGCGACGACGGCCAGCCACTGGCGCGCCTGCACCACCTGCGCCAGCAGACGATCAAGCCAGACAACAAGCCGAACTTCTCCCTGGCCGACTTCGTCGCGCCGAAGGACAGCGGCGTCACCGACTATGTCGGCGGCTTCATCACCACCGCCGGGATCGGCGCCGAGGAAGTGGCCAAGGCCTACCAGGACGCCGGCGACGATTACAGTTCGATTATGGTCAAGGCCCTGGCCGACCGTCTGGCCGAAGCCTGTGCCGAGTGGCTGCACCAGCAGGTACGCAAGGACTATTGGGGTTACGCCAAGGATGAGCACCTGGACAACGAGGCGCTGATCAAGGAGCAGTACGCCGGCATCCGCCCTGCCCCGGGCTACCCGGCGTGCCCGGACCACACCGAGAAAGGCACGTTGTTCCAACTGCTCGACGGCACTGTCATCGGCGAGCAAGGGCCAAGCGGGGTGATGCTCACCGAGCACTTTGCGATGTTCCCGGCAGCCGCGGTCAGCGGCTGGTACTTCGCCCATCCGCAGGCGCAGTACTTCGCGGTGGGCAAGGTCGACAAGGATCAGGTGCTCAGCTACACCGGGCGTAAAGGCCAGGACCTGGCGGTGAGCGAGCGCTGGTTGGCGCCGAACCTGGGTTACGACAACTAACCGGCGGCGCCGTCCCCCCGAGTACGGCAACTACCCAACCCTCAGGGGCAGTTGCTGCGCTCAGTTCTGCCAGTGATTGTACGAGCGCATCGGTTTGGCCCGGATGTCGAAACTGCGCGCACGCAGTTCATATTTGACACTGCGCAAGGTCGAAGGGGTTGGCAGGTAGTGGCCCGAGTAGTTTGTCATGACGGTCTTGTTGCCAACTTTGCTGAGCATCCCGGCAGCCACCACCCGGCTGTCGGCGCCCAGCTCTTCGGTGGCAAGGGCCGCAATACTCGCGTGTGTCGGCTCTGCCCATTCCGGGTCATAACTCCCGACTACCAGTTCCTTTTGCTTAGTCATGACCCACTTGTGGTGAAACTCCGGGGAGGTCTCCAGGATATCATCCAGCTCCGAGTGGTCACTGATGATCTCGATTTCCAGATTGCCATTATTCATATGTCGCTGGCTCGTCTTCACTTCCGTAGCGAGGTTTTTGAGCTCGACGTTCTTCAAAACACGCATGTCTTCAATTTTCACGGGCTTTTTCTTGAACGCGGAGAACACCTTGCCCACGGCCCGAAACAGTGAAAAATTACCGGACGGATCGCTGCGATTGACCGGGTCGCCCAGGCAATACGCATAGGTATTGAGACCTCCGCGGCCGAACGGGCTCATCGGATCGGGGCTGTGACAGCGCCTCAATGACGGGTTGTACTCTCGGTTGCCATTGCCCAACGGGTAACGACCGGTAACCGGATCGATGCGCTCCCCATTGAAACCGATCAGCAGGCCTGCGCCAGCGCTGACCGGGCGATCGCCAAAAGCGCTGTAGGCCAGGTTCAGACCAGACGCCACGCTCCCGAGCAGCGTTCCTTGCATGTCGCACAGCATGATCGAGCTGACGCTCGGATTCGGCGTGCTGTGTTGGGCCAGCACAGCCTGCCCGTATCGCAGCAGCGAGTGCGCGCGGCCCCCGGCAAGCTCCGTGGTCAGCTGACCATGCTGGTAGAAGCGCTGCGCGTCGGCGCAGCGGGTCAGGGTATCGAGTGCATCGTAGACATAGCGGGTCGTTGATCGCATGGCACACCTGCGGCAATGAGCAGAACGAACCGGCGTAATATCCTTTGCCCCGGGAATCGGCACAACTGACAAAAATACCAGCTGTGCCCCCCGACCCGCGATGGGGTCTACACTGATGGACGAGCCCTAGCCAAGGAGCCCCTCATGGACGACCCCACTCAAGGCAAACCGCCGACTTTCTGGCAAATGCTGCAAAGCATTCTTGCCGCTGCCTTTGGCGTGCAAACCGGGAAGAACCGTGCCCGCGACTTCAACCATGGCAAGGCCAGCCATTTCATCGCCTTGGGCAGCCTCTTCACCCTGCTGTTCATTCTCGCGCTGATCGGCCTGGTGCAACTGGCCATGCACCTCACCGCGCGCTGAAACGCAAACCGCCCGCAGGTTCCATTCTGCGGGCGGTGTGTTTTTTATCCATCGCGTGATGTCACTGATGGCTGACCCAGTACACGGCCGTCACGACCACCAGGATGATCAGACAGAGTATCGCCCAGGCATCGACACTGCTGTCAGTCTTACCCGCTTTGGTTGGATTTCCCATTGCATCGCCTCTTGTAGTGGTTATGGGAATGCATGTCACCCGTAGCAGTTAAGTTCAGCAATGCCCTTTGCTCAAGCAGGGGCTTTGGGCAGTTCGTCGGTTAATAGTCGATGGCTCCCTGGAGAAACGGATAACGGAAGTTCGGTGCTTTTCCCTCGGCGCTGAACCGTTTGAAGTCCACACCGTAGTCATGCTTTCTTTCCCGCTGCAGCCAACGCCGTGCCCGTTCGGCGTCGATCAACTGCAACACCGGCACCTGATGCGCACGCTGGCCGTCGCGGTCGAGCGGCAAGCCGAGGGCATCGTCGTGCAGCAGCACCATGGCCCAGCCGCCGAGGGAGAAATGCCCGCCCATCAGCACACTCAAACGCCCGTCGATACGCGCCTGCAAGGCCGCCGGCGAGCTGTTCACGGCGCTGTAGAGCACCTCGTGACCAGGCCGCCGGCCGCGCTCTTCGAACGCCTGCATGGCACCAAAGGCCATCTCGTCGTTGGCCGACCACACCAGCCGCGTCTGCGGGTAGCGCTCGGCGAGCAACTGCGCCTGCTCGTAGGCGCGCTGACGGCCCCAGCCGCCGTACACCACCTGGCGCAGCTGCACCTGCGGGTGCTCGGCCAACGCCCGGCGCATGCCCTGCTCGCGCAGTTGCGACACCGGGGTGCTTTTCAGCCCGGAAAACGCCAACAGCTCGACGCCCTGGGCCAGTACGTCGGCCGGCAACTGCTCGATCAGCGTCGTCAGGGTCTGGTAGCCGGCCTGCTCGTCGTTGCCGATCAGGGTGCCGAGCAACGGTGGATAGCGGTCGGGGTTGCTGTCGATCATCTGCGCCTGATCGTCAGTCAGGCCGTTATTCACCAGGAACAGCTTGACGCCACTGCCACGCGACAGGCGGATGATCTCTGGGGCGATGTACTGCTCGTTGACCAGAATCAGGTAGTCCGGACGCTTTGGCCCTTCCAGCACTTCGCGCGCCTGGCTAAGCGCCAGGCTCGGCTCGCGCTCACTGTAATGGATGGTCAGCGGCATCCCCAGCGCACTGGCGGCGCTCTGCATGAAGCGCGAATAGCTGACCCAGAAGGTCTCGTCGGCGTATCCGGGATTGAGGAACACCACCGACGCGGCCTGCGCCTGGGCCACCAGCAACAGGCTCAGACAGACGGTGCGGCTCAAGGCCTTGAGCATGCGGGTTCGCTCCACGAATTCAAACGGCCGATTATAAACAGTAGTCGCGCCAGAACAGCCAAACGAAAGCCAATCTCACTTAGTCCAAACAGTTCTTTTCATATGCAAAAACATCACTTTTGCGCATAAACGCAAACTGCTATCTTGCCTCGGCTCCGCTCCGGAGTGCGCGGCCGTGCGCGCGATTAGCTGCAAGCAGCTTGAGAACAGGACCCCTATGTACGTATACGACGAATACGATCAGCGGATCATCGAGGACCGCGTCAAGCAGTTCCGTGATCAGACCCGACGCTACCTGGCAGGCGAGCTGAGCGAAGAAGAGTTCCGCCCATTGCGCCTGCAAAATGGCCTCTATATTCAACGTTTTGCCCCAATGTTGCGGGTCGCCGTGCCGTACGGCCAGCTGACCTCGCGCCAGACCCGGATGCTGGCGAAGATCGCTCGCGACTACGACAAGGGTTATGCGCACATCAGCACCCGGCAGAACGTGCAGTACAACTGGCCGGCGCTGGAAGACATCCCGGAGATTCTCGCCGAACTGGCAACCGTGCAGATGCACGCCATCCAGACCAGCGGCAACTGCCTGCGCAACGTGACCACCGACCAGTTTGCCGGGGTCGCCGCCGATGAACTGATCGACCCGCGCCCCTGGTGTGAAATCGTCCGCCAGTGGACCACCTTCCACCCGGAATTCGCCTACCTGCCGCGCAAATTCAAGATCGCCATCAACGGTGCGAACAGCGACCGTGCGGCCATCGAAGTGCACGACATCGGCCTGGAGCCGGTGCACAACGCTGCCGGCGAGCTGGGCTTCCGCGTACTGGTAGGTGGCGGCCTGGGCCGTACCCCGGTGGTCGGCGCCTTCATCAACGAGTTCCTGCCGTGGCAGGACCTGCTCAGCTATCTCGATGCGATCCTGCGTGTGTACAACCGTTACGGGCGCCGCGACAACAAGTACAAGGCGCGGATCAAGATCCTGGTCAAGGCACTGACGCCGGAAGTGTTTGCCGAGAAGGTCGAGGCCGAAATGGCCCACCTGCGTGGCGGCAGCACCACCCTGACCGATGCCGAAGTGCATCGTGTCGCCAAGCACTTCGTCGACCCCGACTACCTGGCGCTGGACAACCTCGACAGCGAGCTGGCAAAGCTGGATGCCGAGCACCCTGGCTTCGCCCGCTGGCGCTCGCGCAACACCCTGGCGCACAAGAAGCCGGGCTACGTCGCCGTGACCCTGTCGCTCAAGCCGACAGGCGTTGCCCCAGGCGATCTCACCGACAAGCAGCTCGACGCCGTGGCCGACCTGGCCGAGCGTTACAGCTTCGGTCAGTTGCGCACCTCGCACGAGCAGAACATCATCCTGGCCGACGTCGAGCAGCGCAAACTGCACGCCCTCTGGCTGGAGCTGCGCGAGGGCGGCTTCGCCACCCCGAACATCGGCCTGCTGACCGACATCATCTGCTGCCCAGGCGGTGACTTCTGCTCGCTGGCCAACGCCAAGTCAATCCCGATTGCCGAGTCGATCCAGCGGCGCTTCGACGACCTCGACTACCTGTTCGACATCGGCGAACTGGACCTGAACATTTCCGGCTGCATGAACGCCTGTGGTCACCACCACGTCGGCCACATCGGCATCCTGGGGGTGGACAAGAAAGGCGAAGAGTTCTACCAGGTGTCCCTCGGTGGCAGCGCCAGCCGCGACGCCAGCCTGGGCAAGATCCTCGGCCCGTCGTTCGCCCAGGAGGCCATGCCGGATGTGATCGAGAAGCTGATCGACGTGTACGTGGAACAACGTACCGAAGACGAGCGCTTCATCGACACCTACCAACGTATTGGCATCGACCCCTTCAAGGAGCGCGTCTATGCAGCGAATCATTAAGAACAACCAGATCGTCGACGAAACCTGGCACCTGCTGCCCAAGGACGTGACCCTGGACGAGTTGACCAACTGCGACGACTACATCGTGCCGCTGCAGCTGTGGCGCGAACACGCCCATGCCCTCAAGGCCCGCGATGGCGGCCTGGGAGTGTGGCTGGACAGCGACGAGGAAGCCGAGGAAATCGGTGAAGACGTCGCGCACTTCCAGGTGATCGCGCTGAACTTCCCGGCCTTCACCGACGGGCGCAACTACTCCAACGCGCGCCTGCTGCGTGACCGCTACAAGTTCAGCGGCGAGCTGCGGGCAATCGGTGACGTGTTGCGTGACCAGCTGTTCTACCTGGCCCGTTGCGGTTTCGATGCGTTCGCCCTCCGCGCCGACAAGGACCCGGTCGAAGCACTGGAAAGCCTGAAAGATTTTTCGGTGACCTACCAGGCCGCGACCGACCAGCCATTGCCGCTGTTCCGCCGCCGCTGAGGCTGCTCGCACCTGTGGACGCCGGCCTTGCCGGCGTCCACAGTGCTCGGCTCAAGGCACCAGCTTCAGCGTCTGCCCCGGTAGCGCGTTCCACAGCTCCACCGTCAGGTTTTCCAGCAAGCGCCTCTCCTCCGCCCGCCGCCGCGTATTGATCCGCTCGATCTGCTGCTTGAAGACCTGATCGGTCATCCCCTCCTTGTCTTTCTCCAGTGCCTCCAGGCGAGCGTAATAGGGTTTGTCGACCCGCTCGAATCGCTCGGCAAAACGCTTCTTCAGGAAGCTCGCCCAGAACGGCCGATCGACGCACGTCTGCTTCAGTGCCGCCGGGGTTTCTGCCGCCAGCACGGCCGCCTTGGCTGCATCCAGTTGCGCCTTGCTCACCCTGGCCACGCCAGCAAAGTTCATGTGCTGCGCCTGACCGGGCAGTTCCAGCGCCTCGGCCAGGCCCAGGCGATAGGCCAAGCGTACTTCCACCTCATCGGGCGACTCGCCGCTCAGGCGACGTTTGGCGATATCGGACAGGGCGATGCTCTCGACCCGCTCCAGGCGCATCAGGCCACGTGCCAGTTGCAGCAGGCTGCGCTCGGTACCCTCCACACTGGGTGCGGCCAGGGCCTGACGTACCAGCACCAGCACCTCCAATTGACTGAAGATCAGCGTAGCGCCGTCGGAACAGGTATCCGGGTTCGCCGCGGCCTCGAACAACTGCCCGCGCAGTTCGGTGTCTTCCACCGCCGCATCGAGAACGGCCCAGACCCGCGCGCGCAACTCGGGCAATGCGCGCCGGAAGTCGGCACTAAGGCGCAAGTCGTCAAGTACGTGAAAGAACGCAGCACTGTCCGGCTCCTGGTGCAACTGCTGCCATTTCGCCCGACGCAACGGGTGCAGCGCATCGGCATCGCCATCGACCCAAAGGGCGACCGCCTGGTCCGCCGGGACCACGGCGGGCACCCGCCGCGCACCTCCAGCGTGGCCGGCGCCCAGGGAAATGCCAGTGCGCTCATAGTAATGCCCGAGCCGCGCGAGGCTGTCCTCGTTGAGCGGATTGCCCGATAGCGACGTCGCCCGGTTGACCCGCGTCACGGCCTCGACGTGCGCTGGCATCGGCTCCAGTACCTGGGGCGGGACGTGGCTGATCAGGTTGTCGCGCAGGTCGAGCCATTCCACATGCGCCAGTTCGAACACCCCCGCCGGCCAGTCACGCAGACCGGTCCGGCGCAGCAACAGCCCGCGCAACGCCTCAAACCGAGACAGGTCCGGCAATTGCCCCAACGGGTTGTAATCGAGCTGCAAGATTTTCAATTGGCGCAAGCGCGCCAGCCGGGCAATACCATCGCCGTCGAGCACGATCGCATTGCCCGGCAACAGCAGCTTGGTGAGCCCCGTGAGTTCAGCCAACGCTTCGGGCACGCGGTCCAGACGATTGCGTGCCACGCTCAACCAGCGCAGGCGAGTGAATACCTGCAGAAACCGGGCCGGCAACT
Organism: Pseudomonas sp. SDI; assembly: GCF_003105155.1. GTDB lineage: Bacteria > Pseudomonadota > Gammaproteobacteria > Pseudomonadales > Pseudomonadaceae > Aquipseudomonas. The sequence continues at coordinate 101,435 of NZ_QETK01000009.1, forward strand.
CGGTGAGCCCGCAATCGTTCAAATGCAACGCACCGACATGGCTGAAATCGCCCACCAGCGGTGGCAGTTCGACAAAACGCTGGCTGCTCAAGTCGAGCCGGTAGCCGATAGCGTGTCCATCGCGAGCAAACACCCGCTCGCTCTGCCGGCGCCAGCAACGCTCGATGATCTGCGCGGCATTACGCCGTGCCTCGGCCGGCACCAAGCGTGAACGCTGCGGGCCGTCCGGCTCCCAGTTGAAGGTGTCGACCCAGTTGTCCAGGCCTTCCAGCAAGGTGTTCAATTCCAGATGTTTGTCTTCCAGCCAGCGCCCGAGTTGCGCTTCCTCTACGCCGCTGTCGTCGAGCAGCGCATTGGTCTCGGCCAACGACAGATCCGGGTAAAGCAGACGTACCCGCTCCAGCAAGGCCGGGCTACGCAATGCCGCACCATCGCCACGCCCGCTGAGCGGGTAGCCAAGCTGGCCGTCCTCCAGCCGCAGTGGTGGCTTGAACCAGGCATTGCGTGGACGCTGGCGCAATAGCCGGCGGGCACCGACACGGTCGGCCGAGGCCGCCTCGGCAAGCCGCTGGCGCAACACGTCTGGCTGATCGATGGCGAGCCCCAGCGCTGCGCGCTCGCTGTCGGGCAAGGCATGAAGGATCGCAGCATAGAGCGACTCGACCCCGCCCAGCTCGTCACCGGCCTCGTCCAGCGCCTGATAACCAGCGCCCCGGCGCAGCAGATACTTCTTCGTGGCGCCGGCTTCGCCAATGCTGTCGAGCAGCGCACCGCGCCAGTTCAGTTCGCGCACTTGCAGCTCAAGCGAAGCGCTCCAGCCGTCCAACTGCTGCAATTGACCGAGAGCCAGGCGCAGGCTCTCGGGGCTCTCCTGATAGGCAAAATACAGTCCCTCGCAAGCTTGGTTCAGGGCCACATCCTCCAGCAACCAACGGGCTTCCTCGGCCAGCCGTAGCGGCACCCGTGGCGGTGTCGCCAGCAGCTGTTCCAGTTCCAGGCTGTTGGCCCGCCCAACCAGGGCCCTGCCCAGGCGCCACGGCAAACCGGGGAAGTCGCGGCGCAGGGGGCTCAACCCCGGTACATCGGGTAGCGGCTCGGCGGCGTGCAGCAGGTCGAAGACGTGTGCTGGATGCTCGGCGGCGAAACGGCCCGTCGCTTGTTGCAATTGCCTGCCGCGCGCCTCGGTTGTGCTTTCCAGGTAAGCGCCGATCAGGCCCTTCTGCTCGTTGTCGCTCAACAACCCCAGCAACTGTTGGCGGTAACTGCCATCGGCCAATTGCGCCGGGCTCAGGCGCAGCAGCCGCGGCGCCTGAGCAGCACGATTACCCCACTCGCCCAACACTTGCCCATCCTCGTGCAACTGCACGCAAAGGTCCCCAGGCCAGGCTGGCATCTGCGTCAGCAGTTGCAGCGGCAGGCTGTGCTGCCCCGCAGGCAATGCCTGACCAACCCGCAACTGCGCAATCGACTCGCCAACCCGACGGTGCAGTTGCCAACGATGCAGGGTTTCCTCCAACGCCGCCGGCAGCGGCTCGCGGTCCAGGTGCACGCGACGCAGGCAAGCGTCGCTGGTGCCGGTGGCCTGTGCCAGGCGCCGCAAGTCCTCGTCGCTGAGGCCCTCGACGCAAGGCCCCAGGCGCCGCCACAAGGTCAGCCCTTCCCAGCGCAATGGGTTTTCCCCCTGCAACCGCCAGGCGCCGCGAGTGTTGTGGACCAGCAGCGGTTGATAACCGTCAGGATCGCTCGGGTGCACCATGCGCCATTGTCCGGCGCCGTCGTCGCGGACCTGATAGGTACGCTTGTCGATGCGCACATAGGTCTCATCGCCCGCGCGGTACAGGCCCAAGGCATCGGCCTCCAGATGATCCAGCCCGACCGCCACCCGGTAGGGCTCAAGGCTCGGTCGCCAGAGGCGCGAGCGGCCATCGGGCAGCTCAACCTTGATCAGGCCATCGAGCACTTCGCTGCTGCTGACCGGCACCGCCGAGTGCCCGGTCTGGCTCAGGCCGGCCATCAGCGCCAGGTTGACCCCCACCGAACTGAGGTGATCCCAGGCCTGATCAAGTTCGCCATGTTCCCAGGCCTCGACACCGCTGATCACTTCACGTACCAGTTGCACCGCGGTTACCAGCGCCATCACCGCGCCGAGCGCCGGTATGACGAACGCCGCCGCGTTGACCAGGTTGAAACCGATACTGTCCCAGTAGGCCCGACGCGCCTCGCTGGCCTGCTCGTCGGCCTCGGCACTGGGCACGGCGAGCACTCGCGCATCGGCCTTGAGCTTGTCCAGGTGCTGCGCATACACATGCGCGAACAGCTCGCTGCTCACCCGTTCTTCACGCAGGTACAACGCATCGTCCGGGTTGGGCTGACGCTCGTAGAGACCATCACGACCTTCCACATTGTGATACAACGCCGCGTCCAGGCGGGCGAACACGTGCTCATGGCGCGCGCCTGGCAGGTAGCGGCGCAACAGCGCCTGGAAAGCCGGCAGGCGCAGGTTGATCCGCAGGTCGTCGCGGGCCGCCTGCACCGACGGGTATTCCTTGAGCGGGTACAGCGGCGCATCCGGCAAGTAGACGACCACCGGCTCCAGGCGGTCGCTGCCGACACGGTCGGCGCTGATCACCAACAGCTCGGCCAGCGGCACCTCGAACAGGCGTAACTGGCTGACCTGCACCGGCTTGCCATGCAGCAGTGGCGCCGGCTCGCCGGCGGCCAGCGCCAGCAGCATCTGCTGCGCCGAGGCGCTGATTTCGCCGCGCATGGCCGCCACCTGGGTGCATACCCGCAATTGATCCTGGTAGGCGGCGACCCACCGCGCGGCGACCTCGGCGCGCCGCTCTGGGGCCTCGTAGACCTGTGCCAGATGCTGCTGATAGCGTCCGCCAAGGTCGAGTTCGTGACAGACGCGGGCGAAACGCAGCGGCGAGATATCCAGCCGCTCGCGATACACGTAGCGAAAGCGCGGGTAAGCGTTCTCGGCACCCGGCAGCAACTCCAGGCCGAATGCATCGACCGGTGCCAGGCCGCTGGCCGGGTCGATGTCGGCGTCTACGGAAAAGTTCTGCAAGGCCGCCTGGAGCAGGCTCTGGCGCCGCGGCCGAATTTGCAGCGTCGTGCCAAACAGCATGCCCTCGCGCAGGATCTGCACGAACTCCACCCGGTTCACATCCGGCGTGCTGCCGAACTCGCGTTTGAGCCGCGCGTTCAACAGCGGCTCGGCGAAGGCGGCGATGCCTTTGAGGTCGCTCAGCGCGCCAGCCAGCGCCAGCGCCGAGGTGCGGCGCTGCGCCAGGTAGCGGGCCAGATCATTCTTGGCCTGCTCGGTGGTGTGCGCGGGGAACTGATACTGCGGGCGCCAGGCCTGGTGCAGACGCGCGAAGTCTTGCGGCTTGGCGTGGCCAAGCCAGCCAGGCAGGGCTTGCTGGATAAATGCTGCGTGCAGGCCGGGCAGCGCGGGTACGGCTGGCGGGGATGTCGAGAGCGACATGGCAAAGCTCCTATGGTGTGGGGGACACAGAAGACCCGTTTGCCCAGCGAACGACGCACTACATATTGCTCACCCCGCCAGTTCCTCAACGCGGGTCAGGCTGAGCATAAGGTCCTCTTCGGCCTTTTCATGGGCCTGCTGCAGGGCATTGACGGCGTGCAGATAGCGCTGGTTGTCCAACGTCGGATGCCGCAGTCGTCCACTGCTGTCGAGCACGTCCTCGTGGAGCGCGCCGCTCAGCAGCTCGCGCACGCTGCGGTCGAGCCGAGTCACCGAGGGCTCGCCCATGCCCAGGCAATCGTCGAGGTAATCCAGGCCCTCGGCCCAGAATTCGCTGATAACCTGGAACTGTGCGGCGAAGCGCTGTTTGAGATAACGCTGCCAACCCGGGGTAGTGACCATCCAGGCCCGCCGATTGCGCTCGGTCTCGCTCTTGAGCACGGCATTCTTCACCCGCGCCAGCGTCGCAGGCGAGACCTGGGCGATTTCGCGATAGAGCATGCCGCTGGAGGGCTCGGGAAAGTCCAGCCGCGGTGCCAGATCTTGGCGCATGGCCAGACGGATCTCGATGTCGTCGACGCTGAAGCGCGACAGAATCCGGTCGGGGATATCGTCCAGCGGGTCGAGCGCCGGCAGCGGCAAGCGCTGTTCGAGCAACGCATGGCGGCGCAGCGAGCGCTGCAGGATGATCCGATCGGCCAGGCGCTGCACCTGTGCCCGCCGATACAGTTTCTTGTAAAACGTCAACAAACCGCTGTGCCGGGCTCCGACGTCGGCTGCCACCAGGCCTTGCTGGAACGCCAGGCTCGCCAGCTCCAGCTCACTGAACGCCTCGGCCCCGGCATCGCCGCAGGTCACCGGGAAACCTTCGGCGATTGCCAGCAGTTCTTCGCGCAATTGCGTGTGCGCCGTTGCCGCTTCGAGCAGGGCCCAGATCCGCTCGCTGACAGCCTCCGGGCGGCGCTGGATGTCCTGGGACAGGAGCATGCGTTCGAGCATGTCCTTCAACGCCCGGTTCGAGCGCCCATGGAACAGGCCATTCCAGAGGTTGCGCCGGGCCTGGCTGGCACCCAGCAGCCAGGTCGTCAGGAGCATGCCGCGCCCTTCGCGGCGGGGGTGCGTACGCAGGCGCTGGAGTTGGCCGAACGCCGCAGCGTCCAACGGGTTCTGGTCGAGCAGCAGACGGTAACTGGCGGTCTCATCGGCGAGCAATTGCTGGGCGAAGCGCGTCGTGCCCAGCTCGGGCAACTGGGTGATGCCATTGGACGACAGGTCGACGATGCGCAAGCGCTCGCTGTGCTCCATCAGCGCGGTCACCCCCGACGGCCAGTCGCGGAGCAGGCAGCGCTCCAGGTTCAACCGTTCCAGCGCCCGTAAGCCGTCAACCTGCGGCGCCAGGCCCAAGGGGTTTCCCGACAGATCCAGGCGCTGCAACTGTCCATAGCGGGCGAACAGCGCGGCCCTTGGCGGGTCGAGGCGAATGAGGTTGTCGGCCAGTTCCAGCGACTCCAGCGACAGCTCGCTCAGCAGCTCCAGGGCCCCTGTTTCCAGGGTCAGGTAGTTACCACTCAGGTTCAGCCGGCGCAGGCCGGGCATCATCAACAACGTCTGCAAGGCTTCGCCGGGCAGGCTCATCAGGGTGTTGTCGGCCAGGTCCAGGCTACGCAGGTGCCGCAGCAGGCGCAGTGTCTCGAACATGGCAGGCCGGTGCAACAGGCGATTATTTTGCAGGTCGAGCACACGCAGGCGCCTCATCCAACACACCGCCTGCGGCACTTCGCTCAGCCAGTTACTTGCCAGGCGCAGCACCTGCACCTGGTCGAACTGATGCAAAAAGCCCACGGGGACTTCAGCCAGTTGCATGTTGTTCAGGCGTAGGTCGTGGATATGCTCGAAGCGGGTTTGCAGCGACGGCAATTCGCTGACCTGTATATCGGAAAGGTCGAGCAATTGCGAGCCCTCGCCGCTGCGCCGGCGCCAGGCTTGCAGCACGCGTGCGGCCAAGGTTCGGCGCGAATCGCGCTCGATGGCGTCGACACCGCGCTCGATCCAACTCTGCAGGTCCTCGTCCAGTTCCAGCCAGGCCTCCTCTAACGCAGCGATGGCGTCGCCGAGGCGGGCATAACGCAGCAATAGCGATTCGCGCAGCGCTACCAGCGCCTGTGCATCCAGCGTCGGAAACAGGTTGCGCAAGCGCCGGTTGCTACCCGACAGCGTGCTGCCGACGCCGCCCAGTGGGTAACCGTTGCGCCCGTCGGCCAGCTGCAACGGCGAGCGGAACCACGGCCGCACCGGCTGCAGGCCGAGCAGGTTCGCCGCCTGCCCGCGCGCGGCCAACGCCTGCCGGTACAGTGCGACACGCAGCGCCTGCGACGCATCCCGGGCCATCCCCAGGGCGCTGCCGGCAGACTCCGGCAGGGCCTGGAGGATCGCGTCGTAGATTGAGCGCTCGCTGGCCAACTCCTGGCCCTCGGCGTCATACACCCGGTAACGCTGGCCGATACGCAGCACGGTCGACGACGGGCCTGACGACGGGCCGAGGCGCTGTAACAGCGGGCCTTCCAGGGTCAGTTCGCGCAGTTCCAGGCTAAACGCCTGCGGCCAGCCAGGGAGGCGCTCGAGCAAGCCGAAGGCCAGGCAGGCACTGTCCTGGCTTTCCAGCCCCGGCGCATACAGCCCCTCGATGGCCCGGCCCAGGCGGATCTGCCGCTGGCACAACCGGGCCGCTTCGGCCAAGCGCAACGACGGTCCAGCCAGACCTTGGGCCAGTTCCTCGCGTTCGCTGCGCGGCACCTGGCCCAACAACTCCTGTGCGGCCTCGGCGCTCAGCCGCGGGAACATCGATTGCAGGCGCTGGACATCGGCCGGCTGCGTGGGCGTAGCGGCACCATGTAACTGGTCGAGCAGGCTGGAGCGCTGTCGGCCGCCCAGCTCGGCCAACTGTTCGCGCAACACCTGCGCCCGCGCCGACGCCGGCACCTGGCTGCCAAGCAGGCGCTGGACGGCCGGTTCGTCGAGCGCGGCGAGAATCGCTTCGGCCAGACGGTTATCGGTCAATTGCCTGAGCGACACCGGGATCGCTGGCCGGACCGCCCAACTGGGGTGGCCGAAGACACGCGGCGGTCCCTCCGCCAAAGCCCCAGGCGACACCGCCAACAACCGTTGCGGCCAACCCGGCAAGGTCACCGCGAGCCGAGCGCCGAGGGTGACTTCGGCCCGCAATGGATGGCCATTGCGCAGATCGTTCAGTGCATTGTCCAGGCGCTGCTCCAGGCGCAGGCGCTCCAGCGTGTCGCGCAGCAATGGCGGCACCCGCCGCCCGTGCAGGTGCATCTCGCGCAGCAGGTCGTCGCCGCAACCACTGATCTGCGCCGCCGCCTCCAGCAGTTCATCCGTCACGCCCTCGGCCAGCGGGCCGATCCGCCGCAGCAACTGCTGCCGGCTCCAGTCCAGCGGGCTCTCGTCGCGCAAGCGCCAGGCGCCTTGGCCATTGTGCCGCAGCGCTGGCCGGTAGGCCTCGGCAAACTCGGGGTGGCCCAGGCTCCAGCCGCCCGCCTCGTCCCGATGCACCTCGAAGGTACGCCCGTCGATACGCACATAACTCGACGTGCCCCGCCAGTACACGCCCTGGCTATCGGCAACAGCGGCGCCGAGATCGACGTCGCTGGCGTAGTTGCCGAGCGACGGCTTCCACAAACGAAAATTGCCATTGGGCAAGCGCACCTTGACCAGCCCGTCGACCAGCTCGCAAGCGAGCATTGGCTCGGCCGCCCGACCGGCTACGCCAAAACCGATCATCAGCGCTACATTCAGGCCGATCGAGCGCAGATGCGCCCACAGCTCGTCGATCTCGCCGTTCTCCCAGGCATGCACGCCTTCCACGACGTCATCGAGCAGTTGCACGGCGGTCACCAGCAACATCACCGCGCCCACTGCCGGCACCATGAACGCCAGCGTGTTGAGCACATTCAGGCCAATGTCCTCCCAATAGGCCAGGCGCCGCTCGCGCGCCTGCTCGTCGACATCGGCACTGGGGACTGCCAGGAAGCGCGCGTCCTGTTTGAGCTTGCTCAGGTGCTGGTCCTGCAACAGGCCGAACAGCTCGCCATGGATTGGCACCTCGCGCAGGTACAGCTTGCCGTCGGGGTCCGGGCGCTGCTCATAGATACCGTTCGGGTCCTTGACCAGGTGATACAGCGCCGCCTCCAGGCGGGTAAAGACATGGGCCTGATCGGCCTGCAGAACAAAACGCCGCAATAACGCCCGATACTCACCGAAGCGCAATTTGTGCAGCAGATCAGCGTGCAATGCCTCGACCGTGGCGTACTGCTTGAGGGGTTGTCGCGGTGCCCCCGGCAAATAGAGCAGGCACAACGCCTTGCCCGAATCGCCTTCGGAGCGGATGAACAAGGGTTCGAACAGTTGCGCCGTGAACATTTTCAGCCGGCTGACTCGGACCCGACGACCTCGATAAAGCGGCCGCTGCGGCGATTCGAGCAATTCCAGCAATGTCTGGCGGACGGATTCCTCGATGTCTTTTTTCATCAAGGCAAGCTGGATGTGCACGCGGAACTGGGCTTTAAAAGTAGCCACCGACGCGGCGCGGATCCCGGCACGGGTCGTCGGCGTCTCGAACACCTCGGTCAAATGACGTTGATAGCGCCCCCCCAGGTCCAGGTCGTGGCAAAGCCTGGCAAACCGCGTCGGTTCGATCGCCAGTCTGTCCAGGAAACGGTAACGAAAACGCGGCGCTCCGCCTTCGGTGCCCGGTACCAGTTCCAGGGTGAAGGCGCCTTCCGGTGCCAGCGCGGTGCCGGCCTCGAATTCGCAGTCCGCAGCAAAGTTCTGCAAGGCCGCCTGCAATAGACTTTGCTGACGCGGCACCAATTGCCGCATCGCGCCAAACACCACGCTCTGGTAGCGCACCTCGACGAACTGCGTGCGGTGCAGGTCCGGCTTGATCTTCAGGTCGTCCGCCATTCGCTTGCGCAGCAGCGGCTCACAGAACCCGCTGACGCTCTGCAGCCCCTTGAGCGCTCGCGCCAGCATCGCGGCCGTGCGGCGACTGCGGTGCAGGTACGCCAGGAAGGCCTCGCGCTCGCCGGCCGGAGCCTGATTGAACCAGTTGGCATTGCCTGCCAGAAAGCTGGGATCGACGAACAGACTGCGGCCAAGCCGATCCAGATCGGCAGGCGTTGCATGCCAGAGCCACGCGGGCAGCTGTTGCTGGATAAACGGCCCGTGCAGACCGGGAGCTTCGGGACGGGATGGGGTCGGCATGGGTGGGTCTCCTGTACTGGGCAAAGCCACAGCAGACCCGTCCCGAACCCGGCGCATGGACTACATATTGCTGAGCGCACGGATCAATCCGCGAGTGCCTCCGAGCAGATCAACCCAGCCAGGCCTGCACTACCTATTGTTCAGCGCCAGCGGCTCAGCCGGCTCCACAGGCCCAACAGGGTGTTTTCGAGGGCGCCGCTCGCGCTCAGGCCGACGCGCTCCTGCAAGCTTTTGCGCTCGGCGTAATGCAGGTGGTAGAGGTTGCAGTCGCGGGCGCGTTCGCCGAGGTACTCATCGCTGGTTTTCAGCTCGTCGACCAATTGCTTGTTCAGCGCGGCAACGCCGAGCCAGACTTCGCCAGTCGCAACATCATCGATGTGCAACTGCGGGCGGTAGCGCGAGACGAAGTCCTTGAACAACTGATGGGTAACGTCGAGGTCTTCCTGGAACTTCTCGCGGCCCTTGTCGGTGTTCTCGCCGAACACGGTGAGGGTGCGCTTGTACTCGCCGGCGGTGAGCACTTCGAAATCGATGTCGTGTTTTTTCAGCAGGCGGTTGACGTTCGGTAGCTGCGCGACCACGCCGATGGAGCCGAGCACGGCGAACGGTGCACTGACGATGCGCTCGCCGATGCAGGCCATCATGTAGCCGCCGCTGGCCGCGACCTTGTCGATGCACACGGTCAGCGGTACCCCGGCCTGACGAATACGCGCCAGTTGCGAGGCAGCCAGGCCATAGCTGTGAACCATACCGCCGCCGCTTTCCAGGCGCAGTACCACTTCGTCGCGCGGGGTGGCCAGGGTCAGCAGGGCCGTGATTTCATGGCGCAGGCTGTCGGTGGCCGAGGCCTTGATGTCGCCATCGAAATCGAGGACGAACACCCGGGGTTTGTCCTCGGGAGTTTTCTTCAGCTGTTTTTCGCTTTTGGCCTGCTGCTTGCGCAGGGCCTTGAGCTGCGCCTTGTCGAGCAGGCTGGATTCCAGGCGCTCGCGCAATGCCTTATAGAAGTCGTTCAGGCGGGTAACCTGCAATTGCCCACCGGCCTTACGCCGACCCTTGCTGCGCAAACCGGCAATGGCCGACAACACGACCAGAATCGCGATGACCAACGTCGCGGTCTTGGCGAGGAAGCTCGCATACTCTGCAAGAAACTCCATTTAAAACACCATTGAGGCTCGGAAACCGCCATTCTACGGGCATATTTCCGAGCCTGTCTAACGATGCACCGGTACGCGCGGTACGACAGTCTTTCCACTTATGTCATACGCAGTCACGGGGCTATTTCGCTGGGCATGATCCGTCAGCCGATCAGGCAACTCGTCACAGAAAGACGCCAGGTTCAGCAACTGCGGCGCTTGGCGAGCCAGGCACGGCACCCGTGCAGCGTCGTTCAAACGCTCTTTTCAAACGCTTGTATGTTTTTTCGTTGACAGCCTGCGGGCGGCAACCTAACCTCGCCAGATCCTTCAAAGCAGGCGGACGACGTGGGCAGTATCTACCTGATTCGACATGGCCAGGCCTCCTTCGGTGCGGACGACTACGACGTCCTCTCGACGTTGGGCATGCGTCAAAGCGAAGCCCTCGGCGACCACCTGAACCAGCTCGGCCTGCGCCTGCACCGCTGCCTGGCCGGCGACCTGCGGCGCCAGCAGGACACCGCCCGCCTGACCCTGGCGCAACTGCCCGGCGCACCGGCGCTGGAAACCGATACCGCCTTCAACGAATTCGATGCCGACGCGGTCATCCGCGCCCTGCTCCCCAGCCTGCTGGTGCACGAGCCAGAAGCCCTGCATGTGCTGCGCAATGCCCAACACAACCGGAGCGAGTTCCAGCGCCTGTTCGCGCTGATGATCCAGCAGTGGCACGACGGCGAATACGCCCACGACGGCCTGGAAAGCTGGAACAGCTTCGTCGAGCGGGTCAGCGGCGGCCTGCAGCGAGTGCTGCAGCAGGCCGGCCAAGGCGACAACATCGCCATCTTTACCTCCGGCGGCACCATCGCTGCCCTGCTCCACCTGATTACCGGCATTACCGCCAGCCAGGCCTTTGCGCTGAACTGGCAGATCATCAACACTTCGCTCAGCGTGCTGAAGTTCCGCGGCAGCGAAGTGACCCTGGCTTCCTTCAACAGCCAAGCCCACGTGCAGCTGCTGAGGGCGCCGGAGCTCGTCACCTATCGATGAGCCCCGGCCCACCGCGACTGGCAACGGTCGCTGCAATCACTTAACAAGGAATACACCATGACTTCTGTAGCCGATGCCGTTCAAGCGATGAAAGCCAAGTTCAACCCAGCTGCCGCTGCCGGCCTGGACCTGATCTTCGGCTTCAACATCACCGACGAAGACAAACAGTACGCGCTGATCGTCAAAGATGGCACCTGCGACCTGCAGGAAGGTGAAAACGCAGACGCCAACTGCACCCTGGTGCTGGACAGCGAAACCCTGAAAGGCATCGTCAGCGGCGAAACCGACGGCATGCAAGCCTTCATGGGCGGCAAACTGCGCGTCGAAGGCGACATGATGCTGTCGATGAAACTCAGCGAGCTGTTCCCGGCCTGAGCCCTGCGCTGATGCCGAACAAAACCGAAGCGCGCAACCGCTTCGGTTTTTTTTCGCCTGGCGTTTGACCCGGCATCAGGTACGTTGATCGACCGGCAACACGCGCGCCTATAAGGCTGGGCGGCGCTTGTCCGGCCCCGTTGTGAGAATTAGATTAGCCAATAGTAATCAGCTTTCAGAATAAGGGATCAGCATGACGCTCACCGACCAGTCCACCCAGGTCCGCCCCGGCGAAGAACTCGATGTCGCCCTCATCGACCCTTACCTCAAGGCCCACATTCCCGGCTTGAGCGGTACGCCGACGATCAGCCAGTTCCCCGGCGGCGCCTCGAACCTGACCTACCTGCTGCAGTACCCGCAACGCGAGTTCGTGCTACGCCGTCCGCCGTTCGGGCACAAGGCCAAGTCGGCACATGACATGGGCCGCGAGTTCCGCATCCTCAACCAGCTCAACCGTGGCTTCCCGTACTGTCCCAAGGCCTACGTGCACTGCACCGACGAGTCGCTGATCGGGGGCGAGTTCTATGTGATGGACCGGGTCAAGGGCATCATCCTGCGCGCCGACCTGCCGCCCGAGCTGGGCCTGGATACCGCGCGCACCGAGGCACTGTGCAAGAGCTTCATCCAGCGCATGGTCGAGCTGCACCAGGTCGACTATCACGCCTGCGACCTGGCCGACCTGGGCAAGCCCGAGGGTTATGTGCAGCGGCAGATCGAAGGCTGGGCCAAGCGCTACGACACCGCGTTGACGCCAGATGCACCACGCTGGGAAAAGGTCATTGCCTGGCTGCGCGACAAGCAGCCGGCCGACCACCCGCGGCCGGGCATCATCCATAACGACTACCGCTTCGACAACGTGATCCTCGATGCCGATAACCCGATGCGCATCATCGGCGTGCTCGACTGGGAAATGACCACCCTCGGCGACCCGCTGATGGACCTGGGCAACACCCTCGCCTACTGGATCGAAGCCGGCGACCCGGCCCCGGTGCAACTGATGCGGCGCCAGCCGAGCAACGCGCCGGGCATGCTCACCCGTCGGCAGTTCGTCGACTACTACGCCGAGCGCGCCGGCATTGCCATCGACAACTACGACTTCTATTACACCTACGGCCTGTTCCGCCTGGCCGGTATCGTTCAGCAGATCTACTACCGCTTCTACCACGGCCAGACCCAGGACAAACGCTTCGCCCAATTCATCCATATGAACACGTTGCTGGAGCAGATGAGCCTGCACGTCATCGCCAACTCCGACCTGTGACGACTACAACAAGGAAAACGCCCATGTCCAAAACCCAACTGTTCGACCTCGACGGCAAGATTGCCTTCGTTTCCGGCGCCAGCCGCGGGATCGGCGAAGCCATTGCCCACCTGCTGGCCCAGCAAGGCGCGCATGTGATCGTCTCCAGCCGCAAGCTGGAAGGCTGTCAGCACGTTGCCGACGCGATCATTGCGGCCGGCGGCAAGGCCACTGCGGTGGCCTGTCATATCGGCGAGATGGAACAGATTGCCCAGGTGTTTGCCGGTATTCGCGAGCAGTTCGGCCGCCTGGATATCCTGGTCAATAACGCGGCGACCAACCCGCAGTTCTGCAATGTGCTGGATACCGACCTGGGGGCGTTCCAGAAAACCGTCGACGTGAACATCCGCGGTTACTTCTTCATGTCGGTGGAAGCCGGCAAGCTGATGCGTGAGCACGGCGGCGGCAGCATCATCAACGTGGCCTCGATCAACGGCGTATCGCCGGGGGTATTCCAGGGCATCTACTCGGTGACCAAGGCGGCGGTGATCAACATGACCAAGGTGTTCGCCAAGGAATGCGCGCCATTCGGCATCCGCTGCAATGCCCTGCTGCCGGGGCTGACCGATACCAAGTTTGCCTCGGCGCTGGTGAAGAACGAGGCGATCCTCAACACCGCGCTGCAACAGATTCCGCTCAAGCGCGTGGCCGATCCGAAGGAAATGGCCGGTGCCGTGCTGTACCTGGCCAGCGATGCGTCGAGCTACACCACGGGTGTGGCGCTGAATGTGGACGGTGGCTTCCTGAGCTGACTCAAGCCTGAGTCAGGGCAATGTGGGCGCGGGCTCGTCCCCCGGGCTGCGGGCAAAATGCCGTTTGTACTCGCGGCTGAACTGCGATGGGCTCTGGTAGCCCACCCGGTGCGCCACCTGCGCCACCCCCAGCCCTTCGCCAATCAACATCTGCTGCGCCTTGAGCAAGCGCAAGCGCTTGAGGTACTGCATCGGCGCCAGCAAGGTGGTGCGCTTGAAATGCTCATGGAAGGTCGACACGCTCATGTTCGCGCAGGCGGCCAGCGCCTCGACACTCAGCGGTTCGGCAAAATGCTCGCGCAGGTAACTCAGCGACGCGGCAATCCGCGCAAAGTGGCCCTGCTGTTCCACCAGCGCCCGCAACACGCCAGCCTGCGGCCCGCGCAACGCCACATACAGCACCTCGCGCACCCGCGCCGCGCCCATGACCTGGCTGTCGAGCGGATCGTGCAGGCAGCGCAACAAGCGCTCGACACTGTCGCGCATCGGTGCATCCAGCGCCGCCGAGGTCATCGATTCCGGGGTCTGCAGCTCACTGGCGGCGTGACCGCTCCCCCCATCGCCTGCACCAGTTCGCCCAGCACAATGCGGTCGATGGCCACCGACACGCCAAGCAACGGCGCCTGCTCGGTGGCAAAGGTCTCGCACATGAACGGCACCGATAGCGCCTGCACCAGGTAATGCCCGGCGCCATATTCCAGGGTGCGCGGTCCCAGCCGCGCCAGCTTGCTGCCCTGGGCGAGAATCATCAGGCTCGGCTCGTAGATCTGCGGGCTGCTCGCCACATAGTGGCTCCAGCTCAGTACCTGCACCTGCGGCAGGCGCGTGTCGACGAAACCCGGACGGGTCGCCAGCGGCGCAATCAGCGCACAAAGGCTGGCATTGGCATCGGAATGGGAAGTCAGTTGCATGGCTAACCAGGACGGAGGATCAGACACTTGCATCATCGCAGATCTGCGGCGCATTGCACTCCGGGCGGGCCAAGTCCGGAGGATCAGGCATGACAGCCGGAGAAATGCGGGTGGCCAGTGAAACGTTCCAGCTGGAGAATGTACGCCTTTCATTCTTCAGTGCTTTGCGAGGTTCGCCATGTACACCGCCATCGGTTATGCCGCCCAGTCGGCCACTACTCCCCTCGCCCCCATGCGCTTCGAACGCCGCAGCCCACGGGCCGACGACGTGGCCATCGAGATTCTCTACTGCGGCGTCTGCCACTCCGACATCCACCAGGCGCGCAACGAGTGGGGCATCGCGGTGTACCCACTGATGCCCGGCCATGAAATCGTCGGCAAGGTCACCGCGGTCGGCAGCAAGGTCACCCGCTACAAAGCCGGCGACCTGGTCGGCGTGGGCTGCATGGTCGACTCCTGCCGACACTGCGAAGCCTGCGCTGCGAACCTGGAGCAGTATTGCCTGGAAGGCCCGACCATGACCTACGCCACCCCCGACCGGGTCGACGGCAGCAACACCATGGGCGGTTACTCCAGCAGCATCGTGGTCAGCGAACACTTCGTGGTGCGCATCCCCGTAGGCATGGACCCGGCCAACGCCGCGCCGATCCTCTGCGCCGGCATCACCACCTATTCGCCGCTCAAGCACTATGGGATCAAGCCCGGTGACCGGGTCGGCATCCTCGGCATGGGTGGCCTGGGCCACATGGGGATCAAGTTCGCCAAGGCGCTGGGCGCCGAGGTGACCCTGTTCACCCGCTCGCCGGCCAAGGCCGACGAAGCCCGCCGCCAGGGTGCCGATCACGTCGTGGTGTCGACCGACGCCGCGCAGATGCAGGCTGTCGCCGGGCACTTCGACTTCCTGCTCGACACCATCCCGGTGCAGCACGACCTCAACCCGTACCTGGAAACCCTGACATTTGACGGCGTGCATATCCTGGTCGGCCTGATCGAACCCGTCGACCCGGCGCTGCACGCGGCCAACCTGGTGATGAAGCGCCGGGTGCTGGCCGGCTCGCTGATCGGTGGCATCGCTGAAACCCAGGAGGTGCTGGAGTTCTGCGCCACGCACGGGATTACCTGCGACATCGAAATGCTCGACATCCGCGAGATCAACCAGGCCTATAGCCGGATGATCGCTGGCGACGTGAAGTACCGCTTCGTCATCGACATGGCCACGCTCACGGCGTGACAAACGGCGGCCGACCAATGCCGCGCCGGCAAGGGCGCGGCACCCACGGGGCGATCAGAACGCCGCAATAAAGATCGCTTCAATGTCCGCCTGACTCGCCGTCCGCGGATTGGTCAGGCCGCAGGCGTCCTTCAGCGCATTCACCGCCAGCGTCGGCACATCGTCCTTACGTGCGCCGAGCAGCGCCAACCCGGCCGGAATATCGATGTCCCGGCTCAGTTGCTCGATCGCATAGATCGCTGCTGCACTGCCCGCCTGCGCGCTCAACCCCGCCACTTCGACCCCCAGCGCCTTGGCCACATCGCGCAAGCGCTCGGCACTCACCGCCGCGTTGAAACGCTGTACATGCGGCAGCAACACGGCGTTGCACACCCCGTGCGGCAGGTCGTAGAAACCGCCCAACTGGTGCGCCATCGCATGCACGTAACCCAGCGAGGCGTTGTTGAACGCCATGCCCGCGAGGAACTGCGCATAGGCCATGTTCTCCCGCGCCTGCAAGTCTGCGCCATCGGCCACGGCCTGGCGCAGGTTGGCGCTGATCAACTCGATAGCCTTGATCGCACAGGCGTCGGTAATCGGCGTAGCCGCCGTCGACACATAGGCTTCGATCGCATGGGTCAAGGCGTCCATGCCGGTGGCGGCCGTCAAGGATTTTGGCATACCGACCATCAACGCCGGGTCGTTCACCGACAACAAGGGCGTGACGTTGCGGTCGACGATCGCCATTTTCACGTGCCGCGCTTCGTCGGTGATGATGCAGAAGCGGGTCATTTCGCTGGCCGTACCCGCCGTGGTATTGATCGCAATCAGCGGCAACTGCGGCTTGGCCGAACGGTCGACGCCTTCGTAATCGCGAATATGCCCACCATTGGTCGCGCACAGGGCAATGCCCTTGGCACAGTCGTGCGGCGAACCGCCGCCCAGCGAGATGACACAGTCGCAACCCTCGCGCTGCAACAGCGCCAGGCCCTGCTCGACGTTGGCAATGCTCGGGTTGGGCTTGGCGCCATCGAACACCACGGCATTGATATCGCGTACGGCCAGTTGCTCGGCCAGGCGTTCGGCGATACCGGCCTTGGCCAGCCCGGCGTCGGTGACAATCAGCGCCTTGCGAAAGCCGTAGCCGACTATCGCTTCCAGCGCTTCGTTCAGGCAGTCGATGCCCATGATATTGACGGCAGGAATGAAGAACGTGCTGCTCATGGCGGATCCCTCAGGCAATCATTCAGTGCCTGCAGGATCCGCCTCAACGCCCTGCCGCGTGTTGATCTGGGGCAATGAGCGCTCAGCCGAGGAACAGCCGGTAGGCCGGGTTGTCGGTCTCGTCCCAGTAGCGATAGCCCATGGCAGCCAGTGCCGCCGGCAAGTCGGCCCGCTCAGCCGCCGGCACCTGCAACGCGGCAAACACCCGCGCCTCGGCCGCGCCATGGTTGCGGTAATGGAACAGGCTGATGTTCCAGCGCTGGCCCAGCCGTTCCAGGAAGCCGAGCAACGCCCCCGGCCGCTCGGGGAACTCGAAGCGCATCACCACTTCGTCGGCCGCAGGCCCGGCATGGCCACCCACCGTGTGGCGGACATGCAGCTTGGCCAATTCGTTGTCGGTCAGGTCGAGTACTTCATAGCCCTGCCCGGCCAGGCTTTCCAGTAATTGCGCGCGGGGATCGTTCTGCGGGTGGGTCTGCACACCGACGAACAGCCGAGCCTCCTTGCCTGGGTAATAGCGGTAGTTGAACTCGGTGATCTGCCGCCGCCCCAGTGCCTGGCAAAAGGCGCGGAAACTACCTGGCTGCTCGGGGATGGTCACCGCGACGATGGCTTCGCGCTGCTCGCCCAGCTCGGCGCGCTCGGCGACGTGACGCAGGCGGTCGAAGTTGACGTTGGCCCCCGAGTCGATGGCCACCAGCGTCTGCCCCTGCACGCCGCGGCTGGCCACGTACTTCTTGATCCCGGCCACCGCCAGCGCCCCGGACGGCTCGGTGATTGAGCGGGTATCGTCGTAGATGTCCTTGATCGCCGCGCACAGCTCGTCGCTGCTGACCGTGATCACCTCGTCGACAAAGTGCCGGCACAGCTCGAAGCAATGGGCGCCGATCTGCGCCACCGCCACCCCTTCGGCAAAACTGCCGACCTGCGGCAGGATCACCCGCTCGCCGGCCTGCATGGCTGCCTGCAGGCAATTGGAGTCGTGCGGCTCGACACCGATCACCTTGACCTGCGGGCGCAGGTATTTGACGTAGGCGGCGATCCCGGCGATCAGCCCGCCGCCGCCGACCGGGACGAAGATCGCGTCCAGCGCGCCCGGCTGCTGGCGGAGGATTTCCATGGCCACGGTGCCCTGCCCGGCGATCACGTCCGGGTCGTCGAACGGTGGCACGAAGGTCGCACCGTCGCGCTGCGCCAGGTGCAGGGCGTGGGCCAGCGCGCGGGGGAAGCTGTCGCCATGCAGCACGACATGGCCGCCGCGCGAGCGCACGCCCTCAACTTTCAGCTCCGGGGTGGTGGTAGGCATAACGATGGTCGCCTGCAAACCTAACTCGCGCGCGGCCAGGGCCACACCCTGGGCATGGTTGCCCGCCGATGCGGTGATCACGCCGCGCTCGCGCTGGGCCTGGCTGAGCGCGCTCAGGCGGGTGTAAGCGCCACGGATCTTGAAGGAAAAGGTCGGTTGCAGGTCTTCGCGCTTGAGCAGCACCTGGTTGCCCAGGCTCGTCGACAGGGCACGCGCCGGTTGCAGCGGGGTTTCAATGGCCAGGTCGTATACCGGGGCAGCGAGAATTCGCCGTACATAGTCCGACAGCAGGTTCAGCGGGCTGGTCGCGGTGCCGGGGCAAACGGTAAGGCTGGTCATCGGTGACTCCTGGTTTTTTTGAAGTGCCCAGGAGTCAGAGAGAAAAAACCCGCCTCCAGGGCGGGTTAGGTGCAAGTGCCAGCTAGCCCGCCAATCTGATAATGGCGGTAATAATGCTGTGCTGAGGCAAGTGCTGGAATGTGCTCATGGCAAGGAAACTAGCCCAGGGCTGTAGGCAAAGTCAACCACTCGTGGCCCACAGGGGTTGTGACGGACACCCTCCTGCGGGAGCTGGCATTACCAGCGATCGGGCGCAAAGCGCCCGCGCTTCAAGGCTGCCGTGGTGGTTCGGTGCTGCCATCCCAACCGCCACCCAGCGCCGCAATCAGCTGCACACTGGCCACCAGGCGTCCCTGCAGCAGGGTCAATGCACTGCGTTCGTTGCTCAGCGCGGTTGTCTGCACATTCACCACATCCAGATAACCGATCAAGCCGGCCTTGTACTGGTTCTCGGTCAGTCGCAACGACTCCCGCGCCGCAGCCAGCGCTTCGTCACGCACCTGCGCCTCATCGCCATACACCTTCAACTGCACCAGGTAGTTCTCGACCTCCTTGAAGCCATCGAGCACCGCCTGCCGATACTGCGCCACCGTCTGGTCATACACCGCCACCGTACGGTCAACCTCCGCCGAACGCTTGCCGGCATCGAACAGGGTCATCGCCAACTGCGGCCCTACCGACCAGAAACGGTTGGGCACGCTGATCCAGTCGCCAAAACTACTGCTGCTGTAACCGCCACTCATGCTCAAGGTCAGGTCCGGGAAGTACGCCGCCCGCGCCACACCAATACTGGCGTTGGCCGACATCACCTTACGCTCCGCCGAAGCGATATCCGGACGCCGCTCCAGCAGTTGCGACGGCAACGCCAGCGGCACCTGGGGCAACTGCGGGAGACTGCGGCTCGGGGCCAGGGCAAACTGCGCCGGGGCCTTGCCCATCAGCACGGCAATCGCGTTCTCCAACTGCGCACGCTGCCAGATCAGGTCGATCAGGTCGGCCTCGGTGCTTTTCAGCTGGGTCTGCGCCTGTGCCACCGCATCCTTGCCGGACACCCCGGCGCGGTACTGGTTTTCGGTCATCTTCAGCGACCGCTGATACGCCGCCAGCGTGGCTTCGAGCAAGCGTTGCTGCTCGTCTATCACCCGCAATTGCAGGTAGTTCTGCACCAGCTCCGACTGCAGGCTCAGGCGAATCGCCGCCAGGTCGGCAAAACTTGCCTCGGCACTGTATTCGTTGGCCGCCAGGCCTTCACGCAGCTTACCCCAGAGGTCCGCCTCCCAGCTCACGCCCAACTGCGTGCTGTAGGTGTTGCGGATACCGCTGCTGTTGTTGCTCAGGCTCGAACTGCTGCTGCCGGTGCCCTGGCTGGAGCGGGTTTTGCCAGCGCTCAGGTCGAGGCTGGGAAACAGTGCGCCGCGCGCACTGCGCACCAGCGCCTGGGCCTGTCGATACTGCGCCTCGTACTGCGCGACGGTCTGGTTGCTGGCATTGAGCTGCTCGACCAGGCCGTTGAGCTGGGCATCGCCATACAGCTCCCACCAGGCACCACGGGCCAGCGCATCGGACGGGTTGGCCTGGGTCCAGCCCTCGGCCTGCTTGAACTGCACCGGGGCCGCCAGTTCCGGTCGATGATAATCCGGGCTCAAGCTGCAGGCGCTGAGCATCAGCAGGCACAGGCTGGCACTGAGCAGGCGCGAGCCACGGGCGCCGAGCAGGCGGGCGGGCATCGGAAGTTCGGTCATAGCGGGGTTTCCAGGGCAGCATCGGTCCGCACTCCGCGCCAGCGGTTGAAACGATGGCGCAGACGGTCCAGGTAGAGGTAAACCACAGGCGTGGTGAAAAGCGTAAGAATCTGGCTGAAGACCAGCCCGCCGATAATGGTCAGGCCCAGCGGCTGCCGCATCTCGGCTCCTTCGGCCGTGCCCAGCAGCAGCGGCACGGCGCCAAGGATCGCCGCCAGCGTGGTCATCAGGATCGGCCGCAGACGCAGCAGGCAGGCCCGGCGGATCGACTCTTCCGGGCTCAGGCCCTGATGCCGCTCCAGTTGCAGCGCCAGGTCGATCATCAGGATGGCGTTCTTCTTCACCACCCCGATCAGCAGGAACAGGCCAAGCAACGAGATCAGGCTGAACTCGCTGCCGACCACGTACATCGTGAGCAAGGCGCCAACTCCGGCCGAGGGCAAGGTCGAGAGGATAGTCAGCGGGTGAATGTAGCTCTCGTAGAGGATGCCCAGCACCAGGTACACCGCGAGCAAGGCACCGAGGATCATCCACGGCTGGCCCTCCTGGCTCTTGCTGAAGGCGTCGCCGGTGCCGCCCAGCTTGGCGATCACTTCTTCCGGCAAGCCGACCTTGGCCACCGCCCGCTCGATGGCGGCCATGGCCACGTCCTGGCTGACCCCTTCGGCAATATCGAAGGAAATGTCCTCGGCGGCAAACTGCCCTTCGTGGCTGACGCGGTCCTCGGCCAGGCTGTTTTCATAGCGGGCAAAGGCCGACAGCGGCACCCGTGCGCCCTCGGCGGTGATCACCTGGACCTGCTCCAGGGTGCGTGGATCCTGGGCATATTTCGGGTTGATCTCCATCACCACCTGATACTGGTTCAGGCTGTCGTAGATGGTCGAAATCTGCCGCTGGCTGTAGGCATTGTTCAGCACCGAGGTGACCATGTTCATGTCGATGCCCAGGCGCTTGGCCTGCTCGCGGTCGACCACCAGGGTCACTTGCTGGGTACCGCTGCCCTCGCGGGCGTCGATGGCGGTGATTTCCGGCAGCGTCTTGAATGCCGCCACCACCTTCGGGTACCACGCGCGCAGGGCCGCCAGATCGCCGCTCTGCAGGGTATACATGAACTGCGAGCTGCTCTGGTCGTGACCGCCACCACCGAACTGCAGGTCCTGGTCGGCCATCAGGAACAGCCGGCCACCGGGCACCTTGGGCAGGTTCTTGCGCAGGCGCTCGATGATCTTCTGCGCCGACTCCTTGCGCGCCTTGATCGGTTTCAGGCGCACCAGCACCATGGCGTTGTTGATCCCGCTGTTGCCGCCAATGAAGCCGGCCACGCTCTCCACCGCCGGGTCCTTGAGCAAGGCACGGCGGTAGATTTCCATCTTTGGTTGCATCACCGCAAACGACAGGCCGTCGTCGCCGCGGACAAAGCCCATCAGCTGGCCGGTGTCCTGCTGCGGCATCAGGGTTTTCGGCACCACTACGTACAGTGCGACGTTGAGCACGATGGTCGCCAGCAGGCTGAACAGGGTCAGCCGGCGATGACGCAAGACCCAGCCCAGGCTGCGGTCGTAGCCGGCCATCATCCGTTCGTTGAGGCCTTCGCTCCAGCGTTGCAGGCGGCTTGGCGCACCGCCCTTGTGCGGTTTGAGCCAGCGCGCACAGAGCATCGGCGTGAGGGTCAACGAGACCAGCAGCGAGACGATGATCGCCGCCGCCAGGGTAATCGAGAACTCGCGGAACAGCGATTCGACAATGCCGCCCATGAACAGGATCGAGACGAACACCGCCACCAGCGAGGCGTTCATCGCCAGCAAGGTGAAACCGACTTCCTTGGCACCGAGGAACGCCGCCCGCATCGGCGCGATGCCCTCGTCGATATGCCGGGAAATGTTTTCCAGCACGACAATGGCGTCGTCCACCACCAGCCCGGTGGCCAGAATCAGCGCCATCAGCGACAGGTTGTTCAACGAGAACCCACACAGGTACATCACGGCGAAGGTGCCGACCAGCGACACCGGCACCGCCAGGGTCGGGATCAGCGAAGCACGCAGGTTACCGAGGAACAGGAACACCACCAGAATCACCAGCGCTACCGCGATCAACAGGGTGTGCTCGGCCTCCTTGAGGGTGGCCTTGATCACCGGCGAGCGGTCCATGGCCACGTCGACCTTGACGCTGGCCGGCATCAGCGCCTGCAGCGCCGGCAGTTGCTCGCGGATCTTCGCCACGGTTTCGATGATGTTCGCCCCAGTCTGGCGGTTGATCACCAGCAACACCGCCTGCTGGTCGTTAAAGAAGCCGCTGTTGTAGCGGTTCTCCACGGCGTCGGTAACCTTGGCCACATGGCTCAGGCGCAGCACCGCGCCATCCTGGTAACGGATGACCAACGGTTCGTAGTCCTTGGCCTTCTCCAACTGGTCGTTGGCCTGTACCTGCCAACTGCGCTCGGCGTCTTCGATAAAGCCCTTGGGCCGGCGCACGTTGGCATTGGCGATGGTCTGGCGCACGTCGTCGAGGCTCACCCCGTACTGGTTGAGCAGCTCCGGTTCCAGCTCGATACGCACTGCCGGCAGCGAGCTGCCGCCGATCTGCACCTCGCCCACCCCCGGCACCTGCGACAGGCTCTGCGACAGGATGGTCGAGGCCAGGTCGTACAACTGGCCCTTCTGCAGCACTGTCGAGGTCAGCGACAGGACCATGATCGGTGCCTGCGCCGGGTTGATCTTGTTGTAGGTCGGCATGCTGCGCATGCCGCTGGGCAGCAGGTTGCGGGTGGCGTTGATCGCCGCCTGTACCTCGCGCGCGGCACCGTCGATGTCGCGGCCCAGATCGAAGCCGAGAATCACCCGGGTCGAGCCCTGGCTGGAGCGGCTGGTCAGGGTGTTGACCCCGGCAATACTGCCCAGCGAACGCTCCAGCGGCGTGGCCACGGTCGAAGCCATCACCTCGGGGCTGGCCCCCGGCAGGCTGGCCGAGACCACGATCACCGGGAAGTCCATCTGCGGCAACGGCGCCACCGGCAGCAGGCCGAAACTGACGCCCCCCAGCAGCATGATCGCCAGGCTCAGCAGCATGGTCGCTACCGGGCGACGGATAAACGGGCCAGAGAGGTTCATGCGTCGGCCTGTTGTGCGTCAGGCTGACGGCGCCAGCGCCGCGCCAGGCGATCAAAGTACAAATAGATCACCGGCGTCGTGAACAGCGTCAGCACCTGGCTGAGCAGCAACCCGCCAACCATCACCAGACCCAGCGGCTGGCGCAGCTCGGCGCCGGAACCGGTGGCGAGCATCAGCGGGATGGCGCCGAACAGTGCCGCCAGGGTGGTCATCAGGATCGGTCGGAAGCGCAGCAAGGCGGCGCGG
Source organism: Pseudomonas sp. SDI (assembly GCF_003105155.1). GTDB lineage: Bacteria > Pseudomonadota > Gammaproteobacteria > Pseudomonadales > Pseudomonadaceae > Aquipseudomonas. Next base: position 124,903 of record NZ_QETK01000009.1, read on the forward strand.
TAGATCGCCGCCTCCGGGGCCATGCCCTGATGCCGTTCGGCTTCCAGGGCGAAGTCGATCATCATGATCGCGTTTTTCTTGACGATACCGATCAGCAGGATGATGCCGATGATCGCGATCATGCCCAGGTCGTTGCCGCTGAGGATCAGCGCGAGCAAGGCACCGACCGCCGCCGACGGCAGCGTCGAGAGGATGGTGACCGGGTGGATGTAGCTCTCGTAGAGCACGCCCAGCACGATGTACATGGTTACCACGGCAGCCAGGATCAGCAGCAAGGTGCTCGACAGCGACGCCTGGAAGGCTTCGGCTGCGCCCTGGAAGCGCGTCTGCACGCCGAGCGGCATGCCGATCTCCCGCTGCACCTGCTCGATCACCTTGACGCCCTCGCCCAGCGACACGCCGTCGGCCAGGTTGAACGACATCATCACCGCCGGGAACTGGCCGATATGGGCAATCGCCAACTGTGCCTGACGCTGTTCGACATGGGCCAGGCTGGACAGCCGTACCTGGGCGCCATCGCTGGTTTTCACATGAATCTGCTCCAGCACCTGCGGGCCGATATTCGCCGCGGCCGCCGCCTGCAACACCACCCGGTATTGGCTGGCCTGGGTGTAGATGGTCGAAATCTGCCGCTGGCCAAAGGCGTCGTAGAGCGCGTTGGTGATGTCGGCGACGTTGACCCCGACGCGGCTGGCGGCGTCGCGGTCGATCGCCAGATACACTTGCAGGCCCTTGTCCTGCAGGTCGCTGGCAACGTCCTTGAGCTCGGCGCGCTGCTGCAAGGCATCGCTGAGCTTGCCGCTCCACAGCGCCAGCAGTTCGGCGTCCGGCGAGGACAGGCTGAACTGGTACTGGGTACGGCTGACCCGGTCCTCGATGCTCAGGTCCTGCACCGGCTGCATGAACAGGCGGATGCCAACCAGCTTGTCGAGCTGCGGTTGCAGGCGGCTGATCACCTGCGCCGCAGTGAGGTCGCGCTCGCCATGCGGCTTGAGGTTGATCAGCACGCGGCCGCTGTTGAGCGTGGCGTTGTCACCATCGACGCCGATGTATGAGGACAGGCTCTGTACTGCCGGGTCCTTGAGGATGATCGCGCTGAGTTCCTGCTGACGCTGGCTCATGGCGGCGAAGGAAATCGACTGCGGCGCCTCGGAAATGCCCTGGATCACCCCGGTATCCTGCACTGGGAAAAAGCCCTTGGGCACCATCAGGTACAGCAGCACGGTCAGGCCCAGGGTGGCCACGGCCACCAGCAGGGTCAGCGGCTGATGCTTGAGCACCCAGGTCAGGGCGCGGGCGTAATGCGCGATCAGCCAGTCGATCCAGGCGCCGCTGGCGCGGTAGAAGCGGCCCTGCTCGTGTGCCTTGGGTTCACGCTTGAGCAGCCGTGCGCACATCATCGGCGTCAGGGTCAGCGACACCACCAGGGAAATCAGGATGGCTACCGCCAGGGTGATGGCGAACTCGCGGAACAGCCGGCCGACCACGTCGGCCATGAACAGCAGCGGGATCAGTACGGCAATCAGCGAGAAGGTCAGCGAGATCAGGGTGAAGCCGATCTGCCGCGCGCCCTTGAGCGCCGCCTGCATCGGCGTTTCGCCCTCCTCGATATGCCGGGAGATGTTTTCCAGCATGACGATGGCATCGTCGACCACGAAGCCGGTGGCGATGGTCAGGGCCATCAACGTCAGGTTGTTGATCGAGAAGCCGGCCAGGTACATCACGCCGAAGGTGCCGATCAGCGACAGCGGCACGGCAATCGAGGGGATGATCGTGGCGCTGACGCGGCGCAGGAACACGAAAGTGACCATCACCACCAGCACGATGGCGATCAGCAGTTCATGCTGGACGTCCTTGACCGAGGCACGAATGGTTTGCGTCCGGTCGGTGAGCACCACCACGTCGAGGCCGGCCGGCAGGTTGTCGGTGATCGACGGCAGCAGGTCCTTGATCCGGTCGACCACCTCGATGACGTTGGCCCCCGGCTGACGCTGGATGTTCAGTAGCACGGCCTGGTTCTGGTTGGCCCAGGCGGCCAGGCGTTCGTTCTCGGCGCCGTCGACGATTTCGGCGACATCCTTCAGGCGCAGTGGCGCGCCGTTCTTGTAGGCGAGAATGAGGTTGGCGTACTCCTCCGGGGAGCGTAACTGATCGTTTGCGTCGAGCATCGACACCCGGGTCGGGCCGTCGAAGTTACCCTTGGGCTGGTTGACGTTGGAGGCGCCGATCAACGTGCGCACGTCGGCCAGGTTCAGCCCGGCGGCGGCCAGGGCGTCCGGGTTGACCTTGATCCGCACCGCCTGGCGCTGGCCACCGGCGATGCTGACCATGCCGACGCCGCTGATCTGGGCGATCTTCTGCGCCACGCGGGTGTCGACCAGGTCGTTGAGCTTGGGCAGCAGCATGGTTTTCGAGGTGATCGCCAGGGTCAGCACCGGGGTGTCGGCCGGGTTGACCTTGTTGTACACCGGCGGTGCCGGCAGGTCGCTGGGCAGCAGGTTGCTGGCGGCGTTGATCGCGGCCTGCACCTGTTGTTCGGCGACGTCCATGTTCATTTCGAGGCTGAAGCGCAGGGTCAGCACCGAGGCGCCACCGGAGCTGGTCGAGGCCATCTGGGTGAGCCCGGGCATCTGCCCGAACTGGCGTTCCAGCGGTGCGGTGACCGCGCTGGTCATGACCTGCGGGCTGGCACCGGGGTACAGGGTCATGACCCGGATGGTCGGGTAGTCGACCTGGGGCAAGGCCGCCACCGGCAGCAGCTTATAGGCGATCAGGCCGGCCAGGACGATGGCCAGCATGCTCAGGGTGGTCGCTACCGGGCGCAGGATGAACAGCCGCGAGAGGTTCATGCGTCAGCCTTGCCCGACTGGCCTTCGGTGGTCGATAGGTCGTTCTTGTCCTGACCCTGCAGGTGCTGGCCGGGGGTGGTCGGTAGTTCGGCGCTGTCGTCGACCACTTCCACATCGCTGCCGTCGCGCAGGCGGTCGGTGCCTTCGAGCACCACCCGGTCGCCCTTGGCCAGGCCTTCCAGCACCACGGTCTGGTCGCCGTCGCTGGCGCCAAGCTTGAGGTTGCGGATGCGCACCTTGGTGTCGCCCTCCATCACGTAGACGAAGGTGCCGTTGGTGCCGAACTGGATGGCGGCCGACGGTGCCAGCACCACGTTCCTCAGGGTATCGGCGAGCAGGTGCACGTTGACGAACTGATTGGGGAACAGCGCTTCGTTGTGGTTCTCGAAGAAGCCCTTGAACTTCAGCGTGCCGGTGGTCACATCGATCTGGTTGTCAAGGCTGCGCAGCACGCCGTCGGCCTGCTTCTGCGTGTCACCCCGGTCCCAGGCTTCGACCGGCAGTTGCGCGCCGCTGCGGAAGCGCGTGAGCACCGGGGTGAGGTTGGTTTCCGGCAAGGTGAAGGCAACGCTGATCGGCTGGGTCTGGGTGATCACCACCAGCGCGGTGGTGTCGTTGGCCGCCACCAGGTTGCCAACGTCGAGCTGGCGCAGGCCCAGGCGGCCGCTGATCGGTGCGCGGATCTTGGTGAATTCGAGGTTCAGCTTGGCGTCGTTGACCGCCGCCTGGTTGGTCTTGATCGTGCCCTGGTACTGGCCGACCAGTGCTTCGGCGGTGTCGAGGGTCTGTTTGGCGATGCTGTCTTCGGCGTACAGGCCTTTATAGCGCTGCAAGTCCAGTTGCGCGTTTTTCAGCTGCGCCTGGTTCTGCGCCAGGGTGCCTTCGGCCTGTTGCAGGGCAATCTGGTAGCTGCGCGGGTCGATCTCGGCCAGCAGGTCGCCGGCTTTCACTCGCTGCCCTTCCTGGAAGTTGATCTTCACCAGCTCGCCGGCGACCCGGCTGCGCACGTTGACCGTGTTGGTCGCGGTGACGGTACCCAGGGCCTTGTAGTACACCGGGAAGTCGCCAAGGGTGGCCGGCGCCACGCGCACTGGCACCGCCCCGGCGAAGGCACCGAAGCCTGGCCGATTGCCGCCGCGGCCGCCAGCTGGCGCGCCTTTGCCGGCCGCCGCGCCGGGCGCATGCGCCGGCGATGCGGGCCACAGCCACCAGGCGAGGCCGGCGCTCAGCAGCAGGATCAGCAGGCCGGAAAGCCAGCGGCGGGTGTGACGGGAACCGGAGGATTGCATGGGTTGGTCGACCATTGTGCGGAAAAAATTCTTTTGAGGAGGCTGAACGATAAGCAGTAGAGCAGGATTAGCAAAGCGCCTTTACCGGCTATTTACCCAGCACTGACGTTGGCAAAGTGCTGAACTATAAATAAAAACGGCCTGGACTAAGGCCAGGCCGTTACAACTTTACGCAATTAATTGCAGTTTTGCGTAAAGGCTATCGCGGGCGAAGCGCTCGCTTACTTCAGCACCGCCAGTGCCGCTTCATAGTTCGGCTCGTCGGCGATTTCCTTGACCAGCTCGACGTGCAGCACCTTGTCGTTGGCATCCAGCACCACCACGGCACGCGCAGCCAGACCGGCCAGCGGGCCGTCAGCGATGGCAACGCCGTAGTTTTCGAGGAACTCGCGACCACGCAGGGTGGACAGGTTCTTGACGTTTTCCAGGCCTTCGGCGCCGCAGAAGCGCGCCTGGGCAAACGGCAGGTCGGCCGAGATGCACAGCACCACGGTGTCGGCCACGTCGTTGGCCTGGGCGTTGAACTTACGCACCGAAGTCGCGCAGGTCGGGGTGTCGACGCTTGGGAAGATGTTCAGCACTTTGCGCTTGCCGGCGAAGTCTTTCAGGCTCTTGTCAGCCAGGCCTTCACCAACCAGGGAGAACGCCGGCGCCGGCGCGCCAACCGCTGGCAGCTGACCATTGACCTGAACCGGGTTGCCTTTGAGAGTCACTTGAGACATGAACGAAGTCCTTATGCGGGGGGTGAGTAAAGGACCCAGAGTTAAGCATGAAAGTTGCCCGCAACCTATGCCTTGCGCATAAATTGTTGAATTGCCAGACAACTTTTGTGGACAAACGCACTGTGCAGCTGTGTGCACAGTGCGCTGTCGGGGGATCAGCTCAGCAGCGAATAGACCAGCGCGGAAATCGCCACCAGGCCCACGGCCACGACGAACACGTTGGACATCGCGCCACTGTATTTGCGCATCGCCGGTACCTTGCGGATGGCGTACATCGGCATCAGGAACAGGATGGCCGCAATCACCGGGCCGCCGAGGGTCTCGATCATGCCGAGGATGCTCGGGTTGAGGGTGGCGACGATCCAGCAGATCACCAGCATGAAGGCCGCCGTCATGCGGTCCAGGGCCTTGGCGCTCGGACGCTTGCCGCTCTTGACGATCAGGCCCTTGAGGCCTTCGCTGGCGCCGATGTAGTGGCCCAGGAACGACTTGGCAATCGCGATGAAGGCGATCAACGGTGCGGCGAAGGCGATGGTCGGGTTGCTGAAGTGGTTGGCCAGGTACGACAGGATCGACAGGTTCTGCGCCTTGGCTTCGGCCAACTGCGCTGGGCTCAGGGTCAGCACGCAGCTGAACACGAAGAACATCACCATCGCCACCATCAGCAGGTGCGCACGGCCGAGGATCTGCCCGCTGCGCTCATCGGCGTTGGCGCCGTAGCGGCGCTTCTGGTCGACGGCGAAGGCCGAGATGATCGGCGAATGGTTGAACGAGAAGACCATCACCGGAATCGCCAGCCACAGGGTATGAAGGAACGCCGAGCCGGACGGTACTTCACTGGCGGTGCTGAGGATGCCGCCGCTCCAGTGCGGAATCAGGAACACCGCGAGGAACGCCAGGGCGACGATGAACGGGTACACCAGCAGGCTCATCACCTTGACGGTGGCCTGCTCGCCGCAGCGCACGATGGCCAGCAGGCCGAGGATCAGCACAAACGACAGCACCGCGCGTGGCGGCGGTTCGATGTGCAGTTGGTGCTGCATGAAGCTGCCGACCGTGTTGGTCAGAGCGACGCTGTAGATCAGCAGGATCGGGAAGATGGCGAAGAAGTACAGCAGGGTGATCAGCGCGCCGGCCTTGAGGCCGAAGTGTTCTTCGACGACGTCGGTGATATCGGCGCCATCGCGCCCGGAGAGGACAAAGCGGGTCAGGCCGCGGTGGGCGTAGAAGGTCATCGGGAAGGCCAGCAAGGCCAGGATCAACAACGGCCAGAAGCCACCGAGCCCAGCGTTGATCGGCAGGAACAAGGTTCCGGCGCCGATGGCTGTGCCAAACAGGCCCAGCATCCAGGTGGTGTCCTGACGGTCCCAGCGGCCAAGGTCGGCTGCGGGGCTCGATTCGAGGCGTTGTTCAACGCTCGGGGCCTGTTCATTCATCCAGGTGCAACTCCACTCGCAAGACTGCAACAGGGCCAGGAGTGGCGAAACAGACGCTTCACCGCAGCCCAGCCATCAAAGAGGGGCGCGATTGTGCGCTGATTGGTTGCACTTGAGAAGCCCTGTCCGAGGAGTGGTTGCACCTAAGCTGCAAGCTGCAAGTAGTGGCCGGCTCCGGACTACGGAGCCCCACCCCTCTTGTAGCTTGCCGCTTGCCGCTGGCGTCTACCGCTTCTGCACCGCCGCAAACGCCTCGGCCACCTGTTGCAGGTTGTCCGGACGCACGCCCGACATGCACACCCGACCGCTATCGATCAGGTACACACCGAACTCGTCACGCAGGCGACGGACCTGCTCGACGCTGAAGCCGGTGTAGCTGAACATTCCGCGCTGGCTCAGGAAGAACTCGAAGTTCTGCCCTGGCAGCAACACTTGCAACGCATCGACCAGACGCTGGCGCATGTCAAGGATACGCAGGCGCATCGTCTCCACTTCCGCCTCCCACTGCGCGTTCAGCTCGGCATCGTTGAGCACTGCCGCCACCAGCTGGGCGCCGAAATTCGGCGGGCTGGAGTAGTTGCGGCGCACGGTGGCCTTCAGCTGGCCCAAGACGCGCTGGGTGGTGGCGCTGTCGTCACAGACCACCGACAGCCCCCCTACCCGCTCGCCGTACAGCGAGAAAATTTTCGAGAACGAGTTGCTCACCAGGCACGGCACGCCGGCACGGGCCGCTTCGCGGATGGCATAGGCGTCTTCGACCAGGCCTTCGCCAAAGCCCTGGTAGGCGATGTCGAGGAACGGGATCAGGCTGCGCGCCTTGACCACTTCGATCACCTGTTGCCACTGCGCCTGGGTCAGGTCGGCGCCCGTCGGGTTGTGGCAGCACGGGTGCAGCAGCACGATGCTGTTGGCCGGCAGGCCTTGCAAGGCGGCGAGCATGCCGTCGAAGTTGACGCCACGGCTGGTCTGGTCGAAGTACGGGTAGCTGTGCACCTTGAACCCGGCGCCTTCGAAGATGGCGCGGTGGTTGTCCCAGGTGGGGTCGCTGACCCAGACCTGCGACTCGGGGAAGTAGCGCTTGAGGAAGTCGGCACCGACCTTCAGCGCGCCGGAGCCGCCGACGGTTTGCACGGTGGCCACGCGAGCGCCGCTCACCGCCGGGTGATCGGCGCCGAACAACAGGTTCTGGATGGCCTTACGGTAGCTGGCCAGACCTTCCATCGGCAGGTACAGCGAAGCTTCGTGAGGCTGCTCGGCCAGGCGCTTCTCGGCGGCGCCAACGGCAGCCAGTTGCGGTACCACGCCGGCTTCGTCGTAATACAGACCGATGCTCAGGTTGACCTTGTTGGCCCGTGGGTCGGCCTTGAAGGTCTCCATCAGGGAGAGAATCGGATCGCCGGCATAGGCATCGACATGTTTGAACACAGCGCGCAACTCCTTGGGTCAGGACTGTTCGGACAAAGATGCCGATGAGGATACCTGTAGCGCGGGCGTTGGAACATGACCTTTGGCGCAACGGGTGTTTGCAAGCCTGCAACCCAACGGGGGTTGCCGTGCTCCCTAGCCCGCCAGCGCCTGCAACCCCGCCCACTCCTCGGCAGTAATCATCACCCCGTCCCGCGCCGACTGCTCGCGCTCACGGAAACGCCGCTCACCCGGCATGCGCTGCAAGCCCACCGCCTGCATCTGCCGCACCAGCTCGCGACTGCGCTCGGCAAAGCGGCTGCCCACCGACTTGGCTGGATCGATGACGATGATCAACTGCCCGGTCCACGGTGTCTTCGCCCCCGGGTGCTGCGACCAGTCGAACTCGAAGGAGAAGTTGCCACCGGTCAACGCCGCCGCCAGCAGCTCGACCATCATCGACAGTGCCGAGCCCTTGTGCCCACCAAACGGCAGCAACGCGCCACCTTCCAGAATCGCCTTGGGATCGCGCGTCGGCTCGCCACGGCTGTCCACGCCCATGCCTTCGGGCAGCAACTCGCCCTTGCGCGCGGCAATCTGCACGTCACCGTGGGCAATCGCGCTGGTGGCCATGTCGAAGACGATCGGCTCGCTGCCAGCACACGGGGCGGCAAAGGCAATCGGGTTGGTGCCGAACAACGGCTGCTGCGCGCCATGCGGCACCACACAGGTCATGCTGTTGACCACACTGAGCGCCACCAGCCCCTCTTCGGCGAACGGCTCGACATCCGGCCATAACGCCGCAAAGTGATGGGAATTGTGGATCGCCAGCACTGCGATGCCGGCGCTGCGCGCCTTCGCCAGCAGCAACCCGCGCGCCGCTTCCAGTGCCGGCTGGGCAAAGCCTCCGGCGGCATCCACTCGCACGTAACCGCTGGCGACATCCTCGACCTGCGGCACCGCCCGCCCATCGACCCAGCCGCTGTTCAGCGTCGACACATAGGCCGGCATGCGAAACACCCCGTGGCTGTGCGCGCCGTCGCGCTGGGCGCTGGCGCAGTTGTAGGCCAGGGTCCGCGCCACCGCAGCCGAGGTGCCATGGCGCTGAAAAATGCGCTGCAACAGTGCTTCAAGATCGGCAAACGCAAGGTGATGTACAGGTGCGGACATCTGAAGCTCCCTTATTAAATTTGGAATGGGCAACAGCGTTGGCAATGGACGAACTTTCACCCCGATGACAGCAAACTGTCAATTGTTGACTTGATGACAGAAAAGATTCATTTTCTCTCACCAGCACCACTAAGAAGAAGTCGACCCATGAGTCAGCCGATCAAACAACGCCTGGAAAGCAGCTTGGCCAACGCCTCGGCGTCGGGGCGCAAGATTGCCACCTGGATGCTCGGCAATCTCACCGAACTGCCGTTCGAAACCTCGGCGAGCCTGGCGGCGAAAGTCGGTGTCAGCGAATCCAGTGTCGGCCGCTTCTGCCGCGCCCTGGGTTACGAACACCTCAAGGCCCTCAAGCACGACCTCAAGGACGACCTCGGTGACGGCCCATGGCTGGTCGGCGATCGCTTGCAAGAATTTCGCCAGCGCCACGGCAAGGATGATGCCGGCCTCGCCCGCAGCCTGGAGCAGGAAGTTGCGGCGCTGGTGCGGGTCTATGAATACAGCCGCACACCGGCCTGGGATACGCTCAGCCAGCGTCTCGCCGAACGGCGCAAGGTGTTCGTCGCCGGCTTTCAGACCGAGCGCGGCATCGCCCTGTGCATGGCCCACCTGCTGCAATACCTGCGCGACGGCGTGCAGGTGGTGGATGGCAGCGCCGGGCACTTCGGCGAGGTACTGCTCAGCGAGCCGGCCGACTGCGCGCTGGTGGTCTTCGAAGCCCGGCGTTACTCGCGTCACGCCCTGAACCTGTGTCGTAAGGCACACGCTGCCGGCATCCCGGTAACACTGGTTACCGACACCTTCTGTGACTGGGCCGATGCCAACGCCAGCGAAGTGTTCCGCATCCCCACCGAATTCAATCTGTTCTGGGAGTCCACCGCGACCATGGCGTCGTGGGTTCACCTGATGGTCAACGAGGTCTGCAAGAAGCTCGGCCCGGATGTTGAAAAACGCTTGGAAGCAACTGCCGCTCTACACAACGAGTTCGTCGGCTACACGTCGTCGAACAAACAATAGCAAGAGTGCAAACAACAGAGGTGACCCATGAAACCCGTCCTCCGCTTTGCTGGCGCGTGCGCGCTGCTGTTTGGGGCTATCGCCGGCGCCCAGGCCGAAACCCTGAAGATCGCCACTGAAGGCGCCTACCCGCCGTTCAACTACGTTGACTCGGACAACACGTTGCATGGTTTCGACGTCGACATCGCCAACGCCCTGTGCGAGCAGATGAAGGTTCAGTGCACCCTGGTAGCGCAAGACTGGGAAGGGATCATTCCGGCACTGATGGCGAAGAAGTACGACGCCATCGTCGCCTCGATGATCAACACCGAAGAACGGCGCAAGAAGATCGCCTTCACCAACCACTACTACAAGACGCCGTTGTCCGTGGCCGTGGCCAAGGACAGCGAGATCACCGACGCGCAGACCACCTTCAAGGGCTACACCGTCGGCGCGCAGGCGTCCTCGACCCAGGCGATCTATGCCGAAGACGTGTACGGCAAGGCCGGCGCCGATGTGAAGCTGTACCCGACCCTGGACGAAGCCAACGCCGACCTCGCCGCCGGACGGCTGGACGGGGTGGTGGCCGACAAGTTCCCGCTGCTGGAGTGGCTGGGCAAGGCCGGCAAGGACTGCTGCAAGATCCTTGGCGATATCGACGGCACCCGCGCCGACGCTTCGATTGCCGTGCGCAAGGAAGACCAAGCCCTGCGCGAGCGGCTGAACAAGGCGCTGGACGAGATCGTGGCGAACGGCACCTACCAGAAGATCGCCAGTCGTTACTTCGACTTCGATATCTACCAGTAGGAGCATCGCCGAACGAGGCCGCTTGCGTAGGAGCGGGCTCGTCCCGCGATCAGGGTCCCCGGAGATTCCGAATCATGCTCGATCAACTGTCCCTGCTTTCTTTCGCCAGCGGTGGCTGGGGCCAGGCCTTGCTGGCCGGCGCCCTGGTGACCCTGTCGCTGGCCCTGGCCTGCCTGCCCATCGGCCTGCCGCTGGGCCTGGGCGTGGCCCTCGCCGCACGTTCGCCCAAGCGCCTGCCGCGCGCCGCCGCCACGGTGTTCTCCACCGTGTTCCGCGGCCTGCCGGAGCTGCTCACGCTGCTGATCATCTACTATGGCTGCCAGATCGCCGCGCAGAAACTCCTCGCTGCCATGGGCTACGAAGGCGAAGTGATCTTCAACACCTTCCTCGCCGCCATGATGGCCTTCAGCCTGGTGTTCGCCGCGTTCTCCAGTGAGATCTGGCTGGCCGCGTTCAAGACCGTGCCCAAAGGCCAGTACGAAGCATCGGCTGCCCTCGGCCTGAGCAAGGCCACCACCTTCCGCAAGGTGGTCTTCCCGCAACTGCTGCGCATCGCCCTGCCCGGCCTGTCGAACAACTGGCTGTCGCTGCTCAAGGACACCTCGCTGGTGTCGACCATCTCGCTGGTCGACCTGATGCGCCAGACCAACCTCGCGGTCAGCGTGACCAAGGAGCCGATGTTCTTCTACGGCGTGGCCTGCCTCGGCTACCTGCTGTTCTCGGCGCTGTCCGGGCGGGTATTCGCCTTTATCGAGCAGTATTACAGCCGTCACCTGCGGAGTGCCCGCCCATGAGTTTCGACGAACTGCTGGCCCTGATCGTCAACCCCGACCTGCTCGAACGCTACGGCCCACGCTTTATCGACGGCCTGCTGGTGACCGGCAAGCTGGTGGCGATCTCCTTCACCCTCGGTGCTCTGCTCGGCCTGCTGCTGGCCCTGGCGCGGATGTCGAAAAGCCTGCTGGTGCAGCGCCTGGCCGCCGGCTACATCTACTTCTTCCGCGGCTCGCCACTGCTCGCGCAGTTGTTCCTGCTGTACTACGGGCTCGGCTCGTTCAAGAGCCTGTGGCAGGACATCGGCCTGTGGTGGTTCTTCCGCGATGCGTGGTTCTGCACCCTGGCCGCGTTCACCCTGAACACTGCCGCCTACCAGGCGGAAATCTTCCGCGGCAGCCTGCTGGCCGTGGCGCCGGGGCAATACGAAGCGGCCAAGGCGCTGAGCCTGAAACGCTCGACCACCTTCTTCAAGGTGATCCTGCCGCAGTCGCTGATCGTCGCCATCGGCCCGCTGGGCAACGAACTGATCCTGATGATCAAGGCCAGCGCGATTGCCTCGCTGGTGACCATCTACGACCTGATGGGCGTGACCAAGTTGGCCTTCTCGCGCAGCTTCGATTTCCAGATCTACCTCTGGGCCGCCGTGCTCTACCTGCTGATCGTCGAGATTGTCCGGCGCAGCCTGAAACACATCGAAGCCCGACTGGGCCGCCACCTGCGCTAAGCCGTCATCGCCGAGGACTGTTTTCCATGCATTGCCAAACCATCGTTCTGGGCGCCGGTATCGTCGGCGTCAGCACCGCACTTCACCTGCAAGCGCGCGGGCGCAAGGTGATCCTGATCGACCGCGACGAACCGGGCAGCGGCACCAGCCATGGCAACGCCGGGCTGATCGAGCGTTCCAGCGTGATCCCCTATGCCTTCCCACGCGCGCTGGGCAAGCTCATGCGCTACGGCCTGAACCGCCGCTCCGACGTGCGCTACAGCTGGCGCTACCTGCCCAAGTGCGGCCCGTGGCTCTTCAAGTACTGGCAGAACTCCGCGCCAGCACCGCTGGCCGAAGCCACCCGCGCCATGCTGCCGCTGGTGGAGCGCTGCGTTGAAGAGCACGACGCGCTGATCGAAGCCGGCGAACTCGGCGGCCTGATCAGGGCCAACGGCTGGATCGAGGTATACCGCGATGCTGCGGCCCTGGCCCAGGCCAGCGCCGATGCGCATGCACTGCAACCCTATGGCCTGAAGTACGAGGTGCTCGATGCGCAACAGTTGCACGCGCGCGAACCGGGCCTGGGCGGCACGGCAGTCGGTGGTATCCACTGGCTCGACCCGAAAACCGTAACCAACCCCGGCGGCCTTACCCGTGGCTACGCGGCGCTGTTCGTCAAACGCGGCGGGCAGTTCATCCATGGCGATGCGCGGACCCTGCGCCAGGTGGCCGGCGACTGGCAGGTCGACAGCCGCCAGGGCCCGATCACCGCGCCCGAGGTGGTGGTTGCCCTCGGCCCGCAGGCCGGCGAGATTTTCCGCCCGCTGGGCTACACCCTCCCGCTGGAGGTCAAGCGCGGCTATCACATGCACTACCAGGCCCAGCCTGGGCATGAGCTCAAGCACTCGATCTGCGATGTCGATGGCGGCTTTGTCCTGGCGCCGATGGCCCAGGGTATCCGCCTGACCACCGGCATCGAGTTCGCGGCGGCCGACGCAGCGGCCAACGAGATCCAGCTCAAGCGCTGCGAAGCCGTGGCGCGCACGCTGTTCCCGCTGGGCCCGCGACTCGACCCGGCGCCCTGGCTCGGGCGTCGCCCGTGCCTGCCGGACATGCGCCCGGTGATCGGCCCGGCCGGCAAGCACAAGGGCCTGTGGTTCAACTTCGGTCACGCCCACCATGGCCTGACCCTGGGCCCGGTCAGCGGCCGCTTGCTGGCGGAAATGATGACCGGCGAAACGCCTTTCACCGACCCGGCGCCCTATCGCGCGGATCGCTTCAACTGATACCTGCGGGAGAACAACAATATGACCGCTTCACTCAGCCTTGCAGCCGTGCGCCCGAACGACACCCCCGACCCGCGTCGGGTGGCGGTGAGCATCGAGGGTTTGAACAAGTTCTATGGCACGTTCCAGGTGTTGCACGACATCAACCTGACGGTGCGTGAGGGCGAGCGCATCGTCCTCTGCGGGCCGTCCGGCTCGGGCAAATCGACGCTGATCCGCTGCATCAATCAACTGGAGGTTGCCGAAAAAGGCCGCATCCGCGTCAACGACACCGACCTTGCCGCCAACCACCGCGCGGCAGCCCAGGTGCGCAGCGAGATCGGCATGGTGTTCCAGCATTTCAACCTGTTCCCGCACATGAGCGTGCTGGACAACTGCACCCTGGCGCCGATGAGCGTGCGCGGCCTGTCGCGCTCGGAGGCCGAAGAGCGAGCGCGGTTCTATCTGAACAAGGTCGGCATCGAGAGCCAGGCTGGCAAGTACCCGAGCCAGCTGTCCGGCGGTCAGCAGCAGCGCGTGGCGATTGCCCGGGCGCTGTGCATGAAGCCGAAGATCATGCTGTTCGACGAACCGACCTCGGCGCTGGACCCGGAAATGGTCGCCGAGGTGCTGGACGTGCTGGTGAAGCTGGCGGACACCGGGATGACCATGCTCTGCGTTACCCATGAGATGGGCTTTGCCCGGCAGGTGGCGCAGCGGGTGTTGTTCCTTGAGGGTGGCCAGGTGATCGAAGACAGCCCGCCGGAGCGCTTCTTCAACGACCCGCAGAGTGCCCGGGCCAAGGCGTTTCTGGCGCAGATTCTGCACTAACGTCGAGATCGCTATCGCGGGACGACCCGACTCGTCCCGCGACAGGGCCCTCACTGCGACTGCATTTTCGACTTGATGAACCCGGCAACAAAGGTCAACAGCGCACCGCCTACCCCGCCGCCGGCGACGCTGCTGATCAGCGCCGGCAGGTCCAGCCCGCCACCGGCGGCCACCGCCCCCGGCTCGCCGGTCAGCGCCGCCAGCACCTGACCGAGGATCACCCCGCCCACCCCGCCGAAGATAGAATTGAGTAACGGGCCCATGCCCTGCTTGCTCAGCCCGGCCGCATTGCCGCCGACCACACCGCTGATGATCTGAACGATCAGAGTGACGATATCCATCTTGTGCATCCTCTATAGCGCTAGTTGAGTGACGACACGCTTGCGGCTACTTCGGAGACGGCACGACCACAGGCACAACGACGTCTTTGATCCGGTCAACGACGGCAACCTGCTGCGGATGCGCACAAGTATAGGTGGCGCCTTTTGTTTGCGCCAAAAGCAGCCGGCGCGGCTCGTCAACAATATTGAACTGCCTGTCGCGGCAACCCGCGACGTAGAGCCCTGTTTGCGGGGTTTTCCTGCACTCATTGCGCCGCTGCAATGTCACTATGCCAAGGCACCCGGCTGGCCTCGCTTGATATATTTAACGGCTCTGGCAAGCTATATGGCAGGTTTCGACCGGGAATTGGCGCCCGCGCGCGCTCTCGGCAGTGCTCGAAACCTCAGGTAGCGTCAGGCTGGTTCGATGCGCCTGCACAACAATGACAGGCCGAGCCTGTCCCAAGGTGACATATGCCCAACAGCAACATTGGCAATAAGAAACAAACCCTTCGCAAGCCTGTGGTCCTGATGACCATGGGTACCCAGGAACGCAAGGGCCATGCCTATCAGGTCATGACCCACAAGTACATTACCCCGCTGGTCGAACACGCCGGTTGTGTACCGCTCCTCATCCCTACCTGCTGCGGCGTCGAAGACCTCGATCAGTACCTGGACATGGCCGATGGCGTGTACCTCACCGGTGCTGGCAGCAATATCGATCCGGCCCTGTATGGCCAGGAAAACCAAACCCCGGGCAAAGCCCAGGACCGTGACCGCGACCTGTTCGACCTGCCGCTGGTGAAAGCCGCGCTGGCCCGTGGCCTGCCGATTTTCGGCATCTGCCGCGGCATGCAGGAAATCAACGTGGCGCTGGGTGGCGACATCTACCAGAAGGTCTACGCCGAAGCCGGTTTCAACGATCACCGGGAAAACCCGGACGATCCGGTCGACGTGCAGTACAGCGCCGTCCATGGCGTGCGCCTGGCTGATGGCAGCTGGCTGAAGACACTGCTCGGCAGCGACGAAATCCGCGTCAACTCGCTGCATGGCCAGGGCCTGAAAAACCTCGGCAAGGGCATCGAGCCGCTGGCCTTCGCCGAAGACGGCCTGGTGGAAGCGATTCATGCACCGAGCCTGTCGCCATTCCTCTTCGCCGTGCAATGGCACCCAGAGTGGCAAGCGGCGCAGAACCCGGATTCGGTGAAAATGTTCGAAGCGTTCGGCGATGCCTGCCGCAAGCAGGTTCGCGGCGAACTGCAGCAGCGCTCGAACGCGGCCTAAGCAGTACCTGTGGGAGCCGGCGATGCGGCCAGTGCGCTCGCTATCGCCGGCTAGGCCTGCACACAGTGAGCCCTAGCGCTAGGGTGCCGGCTCGCTGCGGGCCGGCGGCAACAGCCCACTGATCAAACTCTCCTGCACCTGGCTATCCAGGTAATACGCCCCGGCCATCACGCCGGTCAGCGGGTTCTCCATCAGGTTCTGCCATTCCTCGCTCAGCGCCACATTGAGGATCACCCGCAACTGCTCGACCCTCTCCGGCCGCTCGCTCTCGTGCATCATCGCGCCGATCCCGGCCGACGCCAGCGAGATGAACAGCCCCGCCGCCTTGCCCACCGCCGCCGCCACCGCACTGGCCGCACCGCGCGGCGCCAGCGTGCTTTCGAGCTTGGCGCTGGCTTTTTGCGCCACCGACGACAGGCCCTTGGCCGACGGCGCGTTGGCCGTGACCGCAGCCGCCTTGCGGATGTTGTCGTTGAGCGCCAGGTAGGCCTGCAACTGGATCAGCGGCTTGGCGTTGAGCAGTTGATACAGCGTGGCGTTGCGCGACGCCGGCGGCCCGAGGTGGATCGCCGGGATGCGGTTCAAGTGCAGGGCAAATTGCTCGGGCACCGCCCGGTGGCGCTGGGCAATGGCCTGCAACTGCTGGCCCATGAGCTGGACATACAGCTCGCTGGAGCGCTCGCGGATCAGTTCCGGGTTGATCTCCTCGGCCACCTTGTCCAGCACCCGCTCGTGGTACTGCTCCTGCACGTACACTGCCAGGCGGTTACCGGGTGTATCGCTGCCCTGCTGGGTGGCGTTCATCTTGTACCAGGCCACCTTGAGGGTGAGCCATTGCTGGGTCCAGTAGCCGGTGAACCAGGGGATGAAATACGCTTCGGTACGTTGCTGCACGCGCTCGCGCCAGACCCTCATCGAGCGGCGCGCATAACCCTCTACCGAGCCGACCACACCCTGGGAGGCGTCGACAATTTCCCGGTCGATCTGTTGCCAGGTAGCCGGCGACAACGCCACCGGCGGCGGCTCGGCCATACGGCGCTGGCCGGCGCAGGCGCACAGCGCCAGGCACAGGGCGATCAGCAGGGGCAGCAGCACGGCGGGCCGGTTCATGGCGTTGAGTATAGGTCGGCGTTGCCTCAATCGCGGGACAAGTCGGGTCGCGATGAGGCCCTGAAGCAAAAACCAAAACCAGCCTCTAGACTGGCTACGACCCCCGCCACCGGAGCCACCGATGCCCGACGCTCACAGCTCAGCCAGCACCGGCAAGTTCACCCACCTGCTGCAGCGTCTTCAACCCGGCGCACTTAGCGCCGTCGAACCGGTCGCCGCCATGCGTGCACAGTTCGCCAGCCAGTTGCCCGAGGTCGCCGCTCTCGCCGGCACCGCCCAGCACCTGCCGCTGGCCGCCGCCTCGGTCGACGCTGTGCTCTGCGCCCAGGCCTTCCCCTACCAGACGCAGGCCTATGCCTGCGACCGTCTGGCCTGAATGCGCGCCGGTCTCGCCCGCCTGCTGTGGCGCAGCCTGCTGGTAGCCGGCGCCTGCGCGCTGACCCTGCTCGCCTGGCGGATCTACGACACCGAGCGTGGTCCGGCGCTGCAACCCTGGCACCTGCACGTGCCACACGAACTCAGCGAGGCAGAACTCGACGGCAGCGACTGGACGGCCTGGCTGCGCGCCGAGGATGCGGTGTTCGCCGAAGTGCGCAAGGCGGTCAGCGAGCGCCTGCCGGCGCTGGCGGGCGTGTCGATCAACCGTTACCAGCCGGGCAGCCCGGTGTACCCGGCACGCTTCGCCCAAGACTGGAACCGCTCCTACCTGCTGGAGCCGCAGGGCACGCCGCGTGGCGTGGTGGTGCTGCTGCACGGACTGACCGATTCGCCCTACAGCCTGCGGCACATCGCCCAGCGCTACCGCGAGCTGGGCTTTCTCGCCATCGGCCTGCGTCTGCCCGGCCATGGCAGCGTGCCAGCGGCACTCACCGACGCGCGCTGGCAGGACTGGCTGGCCGCCACCCGCCTGGCCGTGCGCACCGCCCGCCAGCAGGTACCGACACCGGCGCCGTTGCACCTGGTGGGGTTTTCCAATGGCGGTGCGCTGGCGGTCAAATATGCGCTGGATGCGCTCGGCGACCGTCAGTTGCCGACCGCCGACCGCCTGGTGTTGATCTCGCCCATGATCGGCGTCACCCGCTACGCACGCTTTGCCGGGCTGGCCGGCTTGCCAGCGCTGCTGCCGGCGTTCAGCAAGGCGGCCTGGCTGAGCCGACTGCCGGAGTTCAACCCGTTCAAGTACAACTCGTTCCCGGTGAATGCCGCACGCCAGTCATGGCTGCTCACCGATGCCCTGCAAACCCAGCTGGCGCGGCTGGCCAGCCAGCACAACCTGAACGCGCTGCCGCCGATCCTGAGCTTTCAGTCGCTGGTCGACTACACCGTGAGCACCCCGGCGCTGGTCAGTGGCCTGTATCGCTTCCTGCCGGCCAACGGCAGCGAACTGGTGATTTTCGACCTGAACCGCGCCAGCGATTTCGGTGGTCTGCTCAACCCTGGCCTGGACAACGCGTTGGAGCGCCTGTTGCCGGCGCCACCGCGCAACTACAAGACCAGCGTGGTCACCAACGCATCGGCCAGCAGCACTGCGATGGTCGAGGTCAGCACCCTGGCCCTGAACCGGACCAGCAGCGAAACGCCGTTGACCCTGACGTACCCACGCGAGCTGTTTTCACTGTCGCACGTGGCCTTGCCGTTCCCCAGCAGCGATGCGCTGTATGGCCGCGAGCCGGACAGCCGCGAGGACTTCGGTATTCATTTGGGCAGCCTGGCCGCCCGTGGCGAACGCGGTGTGCTGATGGTGCATCTGGATGCGCTGATGCGGGTAGCGTCGAATCCGTTCTTCCCGTATCTGTTGCGCCGGATCGAAACCGATATCCCCGGCAGCCCGCCGGCGGCGCCGCCGAAAAAGCGCTCCGGGCGCGGGGCGATTGCCATCGTCTCGCCGCCAACTGACGGAACGTAGCGCCGGCCCATGGGCAAACGCCGACACCTGTCGCTATGCTTGGGCGCATGACCACGCCGAGCTTTCCCAGCCGTTCCCCCTGCCCACCCGGCGCCTGCGATTGTGGGCGTGAGGCGCTGGCCGAGGATCTGCGCATCCTGCGCCTGACCCGCCAGGAAGAGCGGATCCTGCTGGAGCGCCTGGAAAACCTCGCTAGCCTGGCCGAGCTTGAGCACATGCAGCGGCGGTTGTACGAGAACCTGGGGATCCGCCTGAGCATCCTGCCCAGTTTCAACGAGGTGCGCTCGTCGCGCGGGATCCAGATCCTGATCGAGGACCTGCCCGGCCTGTGCCGCAAGACGCGCAAGGCGATCCCGGCGGCGATCCGCCGGAGCCTCGACCGGCAGCCGGAGATCGCCTGGCGACTGCTCGATGCCCATGACCTGTTGCGCGATACCTGACGCTCAGTGCCTGAGGGCCCGCTGGGCCAAGGGCAGGATGGCTGCAACGGTCATTGGCCCGTCGGCGAACTGCTCAAGCAGCTCTCTCGGGATTTGGCGTCGCTCCCGTGACGGTCGGCGAGCAGGTTCCGCCACCTCACGCTATGCTCGGCGAATACTCGACCAAGCCCCGCGTGTAAGCCACTTGCGGCCGATCCAACACCTCGGCCACCGCGCCCTGCTCCACCACCCGCCCATCCTTGACCACCATCACCCGATCGGCAATCGCCCGCACCACCCCCAGGTCGTGCGTCACAAACAGCAGGGTCAGCCCCTCCCCCTGCAAGCGCTTGAGCAAGGCCAGAATCGCCGCCTGCACCGACACGTCCAGCGCCGAGGTCACCTCATCGCAAATCAGCACCGACGGTTCGCACACCAGCGCACGCGCGATCGCCACCCGCTGGCGCTCGCCACCCGACAATTGATGCGGCAACTTGTCCACCGTCGACACCGGCAACGCCACCCGCTGCAGCGCCGCCTCGATCCGCGCCCGGCACGCCGCCGCCGTGAGCCCGAAGAAATGCGCCAGTGGCGCCTGCAGGCATTGCCCAACCGTCTGCCGCGGGTTCAACGCCCGGTACGGGTTCTGGAAGATGTACTGAATCCGCTGCCGCGACGCCGCCGGCCGCTGCCGCGCCAACAGGCTCAATGGCGCACAGTCGAACACCAGCTCGCCACTGGCGTTGTCGCCCAGCCCGGCCAGGGTCCGCGCCAGGCTGGTCTTGCCCGAGCCCGACTCGCCCACCACCGCCAGGCACTCCCCCGCCTGCAACTGCAACGACACATCGAACAACACCTGCCGGTCATACGTCAGGTTCAACCGACGAATCGCCAGCAACGGCGCCGCCGCGGCCAGCACCTCACGCGGCGGCGCCAACGGCTCGGCCGGCAACGCCGTCAGTTGCGGATGCAGGCACGCCACCTGATGCGCCGCCTCCAGCGCCAACAAACCCGGCTCGGCCTGTTCGCAGGCGGCACTGCGCCGGGCACAACGTGCCGCGAACGCACAGCCCTGCGGCCGCTGCCCCGGCGCCGGCGCATGCCCGGCAATCGCCCGTAACGGGCGCTGCCGCGCCACATCCGGGATCGCTGCCAGCAGGCCGAGGGTGTACGGATGGCTCGGCCGGGCAAACAAGCGCTCGCGCGCGGCCACCTCGACGATCCGCCCGGCATACATCACCATCACCCGATCGACCAGGTCCTTGATCACCGCCAGGTCGTGCGACACATACACCGCCGCCACGCCCTGCTCCTTGCACAGCCGCCGCAGGGTTTGCAGGATGTGCGCCTGGGTGCGCACGTCGAGCGCGGTGGTCGGCTCGTCGAGGACGATCAGCTTGGGCCGCAGGATGAACGCCAGGGCCAGCATCACCCGCTGCTGTTGACCACCGGACAATTGATGGGCAAAGCGCCGGAGGAACTCGCGGTCGCCTGGCAGGCCGACATCGTCGAGGGTCTGTAGCAGGCGCTCGTCGCGAGCGGCGCGGCCGAGCGCCGGTTCGTGCGCCTGCAAGGTTTCCAACAGCAGATGGCCAATGCGCAACGCTGGGTTCAGGGCCATGGCCGGGTCCTGGGCGACGTAGCCGATCAGCCCGCCACGGGCCTTGCGCAAGGCCTCGCCGTGCACGCTGAGCAACGGCGTGCCGGCGATGTCGATCTGCCCGCCGGCCAGCCGCGCACCACGCCGGGCATGGGCGAGCAAAGCAGTGGCCAGGGTCGTCTTGCCGGAACCGGATTCGCCGACCAGGCCGAGGATTTCACCGGCGGACAGGCTGAAGCTGATGTGGTCGATGATGTCCGGGCCGCTGGACAGTTCGACCCGCAAATTGGAGACCTCAAGGGCCTGACTGACCATCACCGCTCCCCCGCACTGTGCCGCGCCACACCCTCGGCAAATATATTCGTCCCGTAGGCAAACACGCCGATCAGCAGCGCCGGCGCCAGCACCGCCCACGGCTGTACCAGCAAGCCGGCCTGGTTCTCGTTGATCATCAAGCCCCAGTCCGCCGCGGGTGGCGCCACGCCGTAACCGAGGAAACTCAGCCCTGACAACATGCCCACGCCCCAGGTCAGCATGTTGCCGAAATGCACCAGCAACGGCGTCAGCACGTTCGGCAGAATTTCCCGCAGCAGAATCCGCGTGCGCGAAAAGCCCATCATCTGCGCCGCCTCGACAAACTCCTGGCTGGCCACTGCCACCGCGCTGCCCCGGGCCAGACGAATCACCCCGGGGGTAAAGGCAATCGCCACCGTCAGCACGATCAGCCACGGCGCCCGCCCCAGCATCGACACGATCAGCAACACCAGGATCAGATCCGGGAACGCCAGCCAGACATCCGCCAACCAGGTAATCGCCTGGTCCAGACGCTGGCGCGACAACCCCGCCAGCATTCCCAGCAAGGTGCCGAGCAGCAGCGCTATCGCCGCCGCTGCCAGCGACATCCAGAGGATCGACAGGCCACCGCTGAGCAACCGCGAGAGCACGTCATGCCCGAGGAAATCGTTGCCCAGCGGCGCCTGCGCGCTCGGTGCGCCGTACACCCCGCCGACCATGTCGGTGGGCGCATGCGGCGCCAGCCAGGGGCCGAACAGCGCCAGCAGGACGATGAACAGGGTCACCAGGCCACCGCGGCGAATGTGCGGCTCACGCCAGAATCGTGCATCGAACATGCTTCACTCCTTTCAAGGTGCTTTCGCCGCCGGCCGCCGCCACCAGCTCTGGATGCCACGGCGGCTGCGGCCAATCAGTGTGGCGCGACGCGCCGTACGCAATTTCGGGGTCAGCAGCACCGTCAGCAGGTCGGCCAACAGGTTGATCGCCACCACCCCCAGGGTCATCACCAGCACCACGCCCTGGATCAGCGGCAGGTCGCGCGTCTGGATCGCGCTGTTGAGCTGGGTGCCGATGCCCGGATAGCTGAAGATCACTTCCGCCAGCAGCGCGCCGCCGATCAGCGTGCGCAAGGTCAGCGCCACCCCCTGGATCGCCGGCACCAGCGCATTGGGCAAGGTGTGCCGCCAGACGATGCGCCACTCGGCCACCCCGCGCAGCCGCGCCGCACTGACGTAGTCGGCGTCCAGCGCCTCGATCATCGACGCACGCACCAGTCGCGCCAGGTACGGCAACGACGACAGGCTCAGGGCGAAGATCGGCAGCAGAAGAAATTCCAGTTGCTGCCACAGGCGCTTGTCCGGGTCGAGAATCGACACCGCCGGCAGCAGGTTGACCTGCGGCATGGAGAACAGCAGCACCAGGCCGATGGCCAGCAGGAACCCCGGCGTCGCCTTGAGGAAGATCAGCGTCGACAGGCCCCAGCGGTCCAGCCGGCTGTCGCGGCGCAGTGCCAGGCTCACGCCGAGCCCCAGGGCCAGCGGCACCACCAGCAGCAGCACCCCGGCCAGCAGCGCCAGGGTATTGCCGAAACGACCGAGGATGATCGCCGCCACCGGCTGGTTGGAGTCCAGCGAGGTACCCAGGTCGCCGTGCAGCACCTGGCCGAGCCACCCCAGGTATTGCAGCAGGATCGGCCGGTTCAGGCCGAGTTGCTCGCGCAGGGTTTCGATGCTTTGCAGCGGCGCGTCGGGGCCGAGAATGACCCGTGCCGGGTCCGACGGCAGCGCCTGGGTGGCCACGAACACCACCAGGCTGATCACCCAGGCGGTGAGCAGGCCGTAGCCCAGGCGGCCGACAAACCATGGCAGCCAGGCCGGCAAGCGGGGAGCAGCAGAACGAGTCGTCGCGCACGGTTCAGGCATGGTTCAACCACACGCTGTCAAAGCGCCAGGAGGCGAAGGTGGTCTGTTCGCCGTGCAGGCCGCCGACCTTCTGCGAGGCCGCGTCGAGCACGTCGGTGAAGCCCCAGATCAGCAAGCCACCGCGTTCATGCTGGATGCGCTGAGCCTCGTGCACCAATTGCTTGCGGCGCTCCAGGTCGGGCTGGCCGAGGGCCTGGGTAAACAGTTCGGCGAAGCGCTGGTCGCGGAAGTTGCTGCGGTTGTAGATCGCCAGCGGCGCATCGTTGTGCAGGCCGGTGGCGAGAAAGCCACGCGCCGGCGTCGAGCCCGGCGACATCAGCCACTGTTCCTTCTGTGGGCCGTTGAACACCGAACCGTCGACCGGGGTCACCTTGACCTCGACGCCGACCTTTTTCGCCTGCTGGGCGAACACCAGGGCGGCATTCACTTCGTTGGCGGTGGTGGTCAGCTCGATGCGCAGGTCGCTCTGCCCGGCCTGACGCAGCAACGAACGCGCCTGGTCGAGGTCGCAGGAACGCTGGGCGATGGTGTGATTGTAGGTCGGGTCCTGCGGCGAATACAGGTCGTTGGCAATGCGCCCGAAACCGTTCAGGCCACGGCCGACCAGTTCCTGGCGGTCGGCCAGCAAACGGAACGCCTGGCGCACCCGCTCATCCTGGAACGGCGCCTTCGCCGTGTTGAGATTGAAGCCGCTGAACGAGGTGGTCGGCGACACCACCAATTGCAGGCGTGGGTCGGCCTTGAGCAGGGCACTGTGTTCGGCCTGCACACCGCTGGCGACGTCGATCTGCCCGGCACGCAAGGCGGCGACCCGCGAGACCTGGTCCTTGAATTCGATGATTTCCAGCTCGTCGGCATACGGCTGGTTCGGCTTGAAGTAGTTCTCAAAACGGCTGAACAGCGCTCGCTGGCCCGGCACGAAGCTTTTCAGCCGGTACGGGCCGGCACCCACCGGGTTGCTGACCGGGTCGTAGTCGGTGGGCACGATGCCACCGAAGGCGATCAGCGTTTCGTCCAGCGGGAAGAAGCTGCGGCCCTGCTTGAAACGGATCTCGATGGTCCGCTCGTCGAGCTTGCGCAGCGCCTGGCGGTCGATGGCCCCGACCAGCCCGGCGAACGGCGAGGCCAGTTTCGGATCGGTCAGGCGCAGGATCGAAAACAGCATATCGTCGCTGGTAATGCTTTTGCCGTGGTGGAACTCCAGCCCCGGCTTGATGCGGATGGTCCAGGCACTGGCGTCGGCGTTCGGCTCGGCGAACTCGGCCAGGCCCAGACGCGTGCTGACGTCGTCGTTCCACTCCCAGAACTTGCTGTACAGTGCCCAGCCGCGAATGATCCCGCCGCCGGACGGCTTGTGCGCATCGAGGTTGCCGGCCTGATCGCCGTCGATGATGCCGACGCGCAGGCGCCCACCGCGCACCGGCTGGGTCGAGCGCTGCGGGGCAGCCACGGAACCGGCGCCACCGTCGCAACCGCTGAGCAGGCTCGAACCGAGCAGCAGGCCGCCACCGACGGCCAGGCTGTTGCCGAGAAACACCCGGCGGGAAAATGCGTTTGCCATGGGCAGCTCCTTAAGCCGGTTGCGCGGCCGTGCGTGCGCCGAGGCGCGGGATCTCGAAGCCGTGGTCCAGGTCCAACAGCGGGAACAGCAGGTCGGCGACCCGCTGCGCTTCATCGATCAGCGGGAAGCCGGAGAGGATGAACGCCGAGGTGCCTTGCGCTTCGTACTCGCGGATCCGCGCGGCGACCTGTTCGGCACTGCCGACCAGGTAGGTGCCGGCCGCCGGGCCGAGGATGTTGAAGCCGAACAGGCTCGGCCCGGTCCAGACGTTGGGGTAGATCTCCAGCTCGCGCGCGCGCGGCAGGCGGCCGTCGCGGATACTCTGCAGGTTGCGCTGGATCTGCGGATCGTCGCTGTGGAAGCTTTCCAGGGTCTGGCCTGGCGGCAACTGCCGTTCAATGGCGGCGCGGGCGGTGGCCAGCGAGGTCTGTTGCAGCAGTTTCTCGGCGTGGGCCCAGGCTTCTTCCTCGGTCTCGCGGACGATGATCTGCAAGCGTGTGCCGTAGGTCAGCTCGCGGCCGACCTTGGCCGCCTCGGCGGCCACCCGGCGGAACTTGTCGCCCAGTTTCGGCGGGGTGTCGGCGAAGCTCAGGTAGACGTCGAGCAACTGCACCGAATGCGCCACACCCGGCGCCGACGTGCCGGCACCCCAGAGTGGCACCGCCAGGCGCTTGGGCGCATGCCAGCCACCCAGCGGATGCCGGGCCGCAGCCGCCGGACGCGGCGCGAGCTTGACGTACTGGCCGTCGAAGCCCAGCGTTTCGCCGGCATAGATGCTCTGGAACGCCCGCCAGTATTCCAGGCTGAACTGGTAGCGCTCGTCGTGCGGGTAATGAATGCCAAGGGTCGCCAGCCCGGCATCGCTGCCGTTGACCACGTTGAACAGCAGACGGCCACCGGAGAACTCGTCGAAGGTCAGCGCCCACTTGGCCAGCACCGCCGGCGACAGTTCGCCCGGGTGCTGCGCCACCAGAAAACGCAGGTGCTCGGTGGCATCGATCAGCGCCGCCGCAACCGCCAGGCTCTCGTTGGGGCTGGAGCCGAGCAGCGCACCGTAATAGCCAAGCCGGTCGCTGGCCACCGCCAGTTGCTTGAGGTGGGCGAAATCGGTTTTCCAGCGGCCGTGGGCTTCCCATGGATAAGGGCCATCGGGGCTGGTGAGGTACCAGAGAATCTTGACTGCCATGGTGGTGTCCTTATCCGCGCGAGCGGTCGGTGGCCGGGATCAGGCCGAGTTCGTTGGCACGTTCGATCAGCTGGCTCATCTTCCATTGCTGGGTCAGCACACCCGGCCCGTAAGGCCGCGAGCCGCCGATGGCTTCGGCGAGCAGTTGCAGTTGCGCGCCCTCCTCCAGCAACAGGATGAACTCGGCCGTGGCGCGCAGGCCCTGGCTGCCCCACACGGTCGAACCGCCGTTGGCTTCGAGGATCGCCGGGGTGAACGGGTTATCGGCCAGGCTGTCGAGGATGAAGTCGACTTCGTCCTGGCGGCGGTCGATATACACTGGCAACTCGCGGGCCAGCTGGAAGCGCTGCACCGGCACGTAGTGGAACGGGAAGCTGCGGTGGGTCTGCGCCCAGGCACCGAGGTACGGCGAGTGCACGTGGGACACGGTGGTGATCTGCGGCTGCTGCTGGAACAGCCGGGTGTAACGGCTCAAACCGCCCTTGCCCTTGCCGTGGATCAGGTTGCCGTGGAAGTCGCTGACGGTGGCTTGCAGCGGTTTGCGGTAGTCCCACGGGCCCGGGTAGTTCACCGACACCAGCAGGTCGCGGCCCGGTACCCGCTCGATGAAACCGACGGTACCGTTGGCCGTGATGGTGTGGGTTTCGCGGAACACCGTGAACGCCTGCTGGGCCTCTTCGGTGACGTTTTCGACAAAGGCCTTGAGCTCGGCATCGATCAGCTGTTCGGTGGTCAGTACGGTCATGGCAATGCTCCTTCAGGCGCGTTCGCGGCGTTCGGCCAGCAGTTGCTGGGCAGCGTCCAGGGGCCGTGGATCGACCCAGTCGGCCAGGGCAAAATCGGCTTCGAGGAAGCCATGCAGGTTGAGAAAGGTTTTCTGCACATCGAGGAAATTCAGCCGCTGCTGCGACAGGTCCGGGGCCAGCCTGGTGTGGAAGTCGTCGCGGTAGGCTTGAGCGACGCCCTCGGCGCCGGCGCGGGTTTCCTCCTGAAGGATGCGCAGCAGCGCTTCGCGGTTATGCTTGGCCCACTCGGCGGCGCGCAGGGTTTGCGCGAGGAAGCGCACCACCAGGTCGAAATGCTCGTCGAGCAGGCTCTGGTGTACGGTGATCGGCCGTGGCGTGCCGTTGTTGATGCGGTAGCGCGGGTCTTCGCTCAGGTCCAGGTCAACGCCGACCACCAGCCCCAACCGCCGCGCGGCATCGGCTGCGGCGGCCCCCTTGACGTAGACGGCATCGACCTCGCCGCGCACCAGGTAATCCAGGCCCGACCATAGCCGTTGCAGGCCCTGCTGCGGCGTTGGCGCTGCGTCCTGGGCTTGCAGCGCCACTTCCACCAGCTCGACGTCGTCGAAGCTCAGCCCGGCCAGGCTCAGCGCGCCCTTGTAGCCGTGCAGGCTCATGGCCCGGGCGATGCTGCCAGGGCGGTTCTCGCCCCAGGCCGGCAGGGCCAGGCGCTTGCCCTCAAGGTCGGCAGCGCTGCGGATGCCCGAGTCGGGGCGAACCAGAATGGTTTGCCACTCCTCGATCCAGGTCAGGCCGATCAGCCGACTCGGCGCACCGGCGGCGCGGGCCGCCAGGGCCGGCACGTTGCCGCCTTCGCGAAACAGCCCCGGCAACTGGTGATCGTAGTGGTGATGGCCAAGTTGCCGGGCCTCTTGCAGGGTGTTCACTGGCAGGCCATCGGCGGCGAATTCCTCGCCGAGCCAGCCGAGGGTGTAGGCGATACCGGAGGCGGTCGGCACTGGGCAGCGGGTGAACCAGATCTGTTCCAGGGCCACTGCGGCAGGCAGTGGCAAGGTAGCAGCAATCGACATGGGCAAGCTCCAACAAGCGGGTTTGCCAGCGCTGTTGCAGCGCCCGTGCCAACTCGGCAAGCCCTTGTTTTGGCTAGCTTTTATCCACCACGCCGACCACGACTGCTGCTCTACCAGCAGCCCGCCAGCTGCCCTGCTGCTGCCAGAGCAACAACCGCCCGCCGACTGCTGCCCCAGCAACACCCTGGGCCCTGCGATCCGGCGCCAAGCCTTGCCGATCAAGGCCTTGCCGGCACTGGCACAGAACCTGCTCCAGCCCGGCAACGCCCTGCAACCGGTTCATTCAAGGAAGCCCCTATCGTGAGTACCCTGCCCCGTCGTCTGCACAGCCCGGCCGAGGCGATTGCCGCCGCCCATGAGATCGCCGAAACAATCGCCGCCCTCGCCGCCGATCCCCAGCACAACCGCAGCCTGCCCCGGCGTCAGGCCCAGTTGCTATCCGACAGTGGCCTGAGCGCCATCGGCGTGCCGCAGGCCTTCGGTGGCTTGGGCGCCTCGGTGGAAACCATTGTCGAGACAGTGCGCATTGTCTCGCGTGCCGACGGAGGCGTCGGCCAATTGCTGCAGATCCACAACGTGATGCTGCGCGGCGTGCTCAGCGGCTACCCGGACGAAGTCCGCGACCGCGTGCTGAGCGATGTGCTGGCCGGCAAACGCCTGGGCAATGCCCTGGCCGAGGTCGGCGGCAAGAACAAGTTCGCCCTCAAGACCCGCATCGAGCGACGGGACGACGGCCGCCTGGTGCTCAATGGCAGCAAGTTCTACTCCACCGGTTCGTACCTGGCCGAGTGGATATCGCTGACCGCCGCCAGCGACGACGGCGGCGCCGGGGTGCTGCTGCACCGCGACAGCCCCGGCCTGAGCCTGGTCGACGACTGGGATGCGTTCGGCCAGCACAACTCGGTGAGCGGCACGGTGATCTTCGACAACGTCGTCCTCGACGAGCGCTACGTGCTGCGTCGTCAAGGGCCGATGAAGCGCACCGGGCTAACCTTCCCGCAGATCCTCCACGCCGCCATCGACACCGGCATCGCCGCCGGCGCCCTGCAGGCCGGTATCGACTACCTCAACCAGCACGCCCGGCCGTGGGTCGAGAGCGAGGTGGAGCGGGCCAGCGAGGAGCCGCACATCATCCGCCAGATCGGCGAATACGCGGTGGCCCTGCGCGCCGCCGAATCGCTGCTGCGCGATGCCGCGCGGACCTTCGACGCCCACGAACAGGCCCCGGATAACAAAGCGCTGCAAGACGAGCTGATCCTCTCGGTGGCCAGTGCCCGGGCGCATTCCGACGGCGCCGCGCTGAAGATCGCCAGCGACATCTTCTCGCTGCTCGGTGCCAGCGCGTCGCTGAGCAAGTGGAACCTCGACCGTTTCTGGCGCAACGCCCGCGTGCACACCACCCACGACCCGATCCGCTGGCGCCTGCACCACGTCGGCAACTACTACCTCAACGGTATCGACCCCGGCGAGTACACGGCAATCCTCGCGGCCAAGCAAAAGGCCGGTGCCAGCCACTGATACCACCGCGCGGGGCGACTCGCGCGTTCTTCATTCTCTGTCTTCGAGCCGTTCATGAGCCCTCGACACCAGCTACTGCGCAGCCTGGCGATCTACCGCGAAATGCCCTGGCGCTTTGCCCTGGTCGCCGGGCTATTTGTGCTTATCAACCTCGGTCTGGTCTGGCAGCAATGGCTGATCGGCCAGGCCCTCAACGATGTCAGCGCCGGCCTGGCGGTGGTTCGTCACGCCGACGGCAGCCTCGACGGCCAGGTGGCCTGGCGCTGGTTCTGGCTGATTGCCGCAGTGGCCCTGGGCCGCGCCGTTCTGCAGTACGCGGCGGCGGTCGGCTCGCTGCTGCTCGGCCAGGCCCTGCTGACCCGGCTGCGCGAGCGCATCCTCGAACAGGTGCTGCGCCTGCACCTGGGCTATCACTGGCAGCATGGCATGGGCGAGATGATCACCCGCACCACCCGCGATGCCGACAAGGTCCGCGACGCGCTGATCAGCTTCTGGCGGCAGGTGGTGGAAACCCCGCTGTCGGTACTCGCCACGGTCGGTCTGCTGGCCTGGTACGACCCGATGCTGGCGCTGGGACCGTTGCTGCTGACGGTACTCGGCCTGGCCATCTTCGTCATGCAGACCGAGCGCCTGGTAACGCTCGACCGCGCCGTCGGCGCGGCCTACGACCGGGTCAACCAGGACCTCGCCGAAGGCATCGGCGCCGTGCGGGTGATCAAGTCGTTCGGCTTGCAGGCGCAGCGCATCGACGGCTTCGCTGCCCAGGTGCAGGTGTTCAGCGGGCATGCCCGGCAGGCCCTGGCCTATGCAAGCTCGCGGATTCCGCTGCCGCAGGCGGTGGTTGCGCTCGGCCACGTCTGGGTACTGGTGTACGGCGCGCAGTTGGTGGCGCAGGGGCGGATCGGCGTCGGTGAACTGGTGGCCGCGCTGCTGATCGTCACCACCCTGGTGTTTCGCATCGAAGGCATCGGCCGGGTGATGCAGACCTTCGCCGATGCCCGCGCGTCTGCCGGGCGCATCTGGCAACTGCTCGATGCCCCGCCTCAGATTGTCGGTGGGCCATTGTCAACACCGGCCGGCCCCTTGGGCCTGCGCCTGGAGCGGGTCAGCGTAGCGGCGCCGGGCGGCGGCCAGGCGATCCTGCGCGACTGCTCGCTGGCCATCGAGCCCGGCGAAGTGGTGGCCCTGGTCGGCGCCACCGGCACCGGCAAGAGCCTGCTGGCCAGCCTGCTGCCGCGGCTGACCGATGCCGACAGCGGCCGCGTGTTGCTGGGTAACGACCAGGACGGCTGGCGCGAGGTGCGCACGCTCGACCTCGGCGACCTGCGCCGGCGCGTGCATGTGCTGGCGCAGGAGACCTTCCTGTTTGCCGACAGCCTGGCGGCCAACCTGCGCCTGAGTGCGCCACAGGCCAGCGACGAAGAGTTGCTGAACGCCCTGCAACGGGCCGCTGCCGAGGATATTCTGGAACGCCTGCCGCAGGGGCTGAACAGCCCGCTCGGCGACCGTGGGGTGACCCTCTCCGGTGGCCAGCGCCAACGCCTGTGCCTGGCCCGCGCGTTACTCGCCGCCCCCGACCTGCTGTGCCTGGACGACGCCACCAGCGCGCTCGACACCCTCAGCGAACGGCGTGTGCTCGACAACCTGCGCAAGCGCCGGCGCGAAGGTCAGGCGCCGACCCTGTTGCTGATTTCAAGCCGCCTGAGCACCCTGCAATTGGCCGACCGCGTGCTGCTGCTGGACAACGGCCGTATCGTCGACAGCGGTAGCCACGCGCAACTGCTGCAACGCAACCCGACTTACCGTGACCTGCTGGGGATCGAGCATGGCTAATGCATTGCCGGGCACTGCCCTGAGCGATATCGAAATCGAAGAACTGCTGGCGAAGAAAGCGCTGGACCGCAGCATGTTCCAGCGCCTGTTGCCGCTGCTCGCGCCGGTACGCCGGCAGATCGCCTGGGTCATCGCCCTGGAGCTGGTGCTGGTGTTCACGGTGTTTCTGCGCCCATGGTTCGTGCGCGAACTGCTCGACCGCGGGCTGATCCACGACGGCAACACCTGGCTGCTCGACCCACCACTGGTGCTGTGGCTCGGCCTGGGCCTGGCGGCGAGCTGGCTGGGGCGCTTCGTGCTGGCCGGGGTCTCGCAGTACATCGCCGGCAGTGCGGCGATTGCCGTGCTCAACCAACTGCGCGTGCGGGTGTTCGCCCATGTGCAGGCGCTGAGCGTCGGCTACTTCGACCGCACCCGTGCCGGGCGCATCATTTCCCGCGCCGACCGCGACGTCGATGCCCTCGAACCGCTGCTGATCCAGGGCCCGCCGGAGCTGCTCGGCGCCCTGCTGCGCTGCACGCTGGCAGCAGTCATGCTGTGGCTGATCGAGCCGCTGTTCTTCTTCAGCCTGATCGGCAGCGTACCGTTGCTGCTGCTGGCGACCTGGGCGTTCAAGCGGGTTGCCCAGCGCAACTGGGCCAAGGTGGCCGAGCAACGTAGCCGGTTTACCTCACACCTGGTCGAAAGCGTCAGCGGCGTGCGCCTGTTGCAGCAGACCGGGCAGCAAGCGCCGAACCTGCGCCGCTACCGGCACCTGCTCGACGAATTCAACCGCGCGCTGATCGGCGGCAGCCTGCGCTCGGGCTGGTTTGCCCCATTCACTGCGGTGCTGGCAGCCAGCGGCATGGCAGTGCTGGTGCTGGTCGGCGGCTACAGCCTGGCCGAGGGCCAGGTAACAGTCGGGCAGATCGGCGAAAGCCTGTTCTACGTGATGCTGTTCCTCGGCCCGTTGCAGGAATTGACCGACCTGTTCGAACGCTATGCAACCGGCTCGGCCTCGGCGCAGCGGATCTTCCTGCTGCTCGACACGGCGCCGCAGGTGCTTGACCCGGCGCAGCCGCTGGCACTTCCAACGGCACGTGGCGAGGTGCGTTTCGAGCAGGTGCGTTTTGCCTATGAGCGGCAGGCCCGCGCGCCAGTGATCGACGGGCTGGACCTGCACATTCGGGCCGGCGAGGTACTGGCCATCGTTGGCCCGTCGGGACATGGCAAAAGCACCCTGGTGCAATTGCTGACGCGCTTCTACGAGGTCGATGGCGGTGCCGTGACCCTGGATGGCGTGGACATACGCGCGCTGAGCCAGCAGCAGTTGCGCCGGCATGTGGGGGTGGTGCTACAGGACAACGTGCTGTTCAACGGCAGCATCCTCGACAACCTGCGCCTGGCGGCGCCCGAGGCGGATGATCAAGCACTGATTGCCGCGGCGCGCGCGCTGGGTGCCGACGAAGTGCTGGAACGCTTGCCGCACCGCTACGCCACGCAAGTCGGTAACCTCGGCAGTCACCTCAGCCATGGCCAGCGCCAACTGGTGTGCCTGGTACGCGCCTACCTGGCCGACCCGGCTGTGCTGGTGCTCGACGAAGCGACCTCGGCGGTCGACGTGCAGACCGAGCAACGTATCCAACGCGCCTTGCGCCGGCTGTGCGAGGGGCGCACGGCGATCATCATCGCCCACCGCCTGGCCACGGTACGCGACGCCGACCGGATTGTGCTGATCCGCCAGGGACGCATTGTCGAACAAGGGCCGCATGCGGCCTTGCTGGCGCAAGGTGGCGCGTATGCGGCGCTGTATGCGCGGGCGGCGGATCAGGTGCTGGAGGTGGGTTGAGGTTGACGGGGCCGGCTCAGCCCTTTGCCGCGAGTTCAGCTTCGCGCTTGCGGATGGCCGCGTCGAGTTCGGCGGAGCGCTTTGCCCATTGTTCCGGCGGCAGGGGCTTGGACCATTCAATAATGTCGGGATGGTCGAGCTCGGGAGGCGGCGAGAGTTTCAGGTCCTGGGCTTTCTCGGCGAAGTAGCTGCCGAGTATCGTCAGGAAGAACAGCCCCTTCAGCACTTCGACCACGTCATCGTTACGCCAGGCGGTCACGAACGCGCCGACCTGGGTTTCTTCATAGGGAGAAGCGCCGACCTGGCATTCAGGGACAGCCTCCGGGCCTATTTCCATGTAGCTGCGGATACATTCCCAGAGTGCCATGGCCGTTTCACCACCGCCACAGCCGAAGCCCATGACGTAATGACGCTTTTCTTCAGGGAGTGTTTGGTCGGGGTTTTCGAAACCGATAAACAGCATGCCCATCGAGGCCGAACCGCCTCGGCCGACGCTGGTTTTCTGGGTGGCGGCGGCGGTGACGGTTTCCCAGGGGACCCGCCAGTAGCTGCCGTCTGCCTGGGGGACACAGACTTCGCGGCGTTGGCGGTTGAAGCGGGTCGGAGGGTGGACTTTGGCGGTGAGTCTAACAACCAGATAGATCAGTTGAGGCCCCAAAAGTGCTATGCCAAACAAAATGTCAGCGATTCCCTGAAAGTAACAAGCCAGCGAAAAAACAAGGACAAACTGAAGCCAAAAGAGGCAGACGGCGGCGCCGATAGCATAGTTTCCTACGTCCAGAAACTCGTTGTTCTTACGCCACATGATATTCAACGAATCTGCCGGCTTCTGACCAGTGGGCAACGGCAATGGCGCTAAATATTCGTCCCGACCAAACATTCGACGCTTGACAAAACCCGCTTCACAGCCACTCATATTTTTACCCCCGGCTGCAAGTACCCTGAACACTCAGTATCGCGGGCCAACACGTAGTTGGTTTTATAGCCAGGCCCTTCAGGCGCTTCATTGCGAATACTCAGAACACCATTTTTGTTACTCAAGGCAAATGTCATCCCTGATTTACCCCCGACAAAAACGGTTTCTCCCAGCAAGGCCATAAAAGGCGTTCTAAATCTAATTCGCAGGTTCACCTCGGTTGGATTCGACAAATTCCGTGAACCCGTAAAACTCCCACTTAATCGCAACCCTTGTCCCTCTTCTGCGGGGGTCCATTTACACTTGCTCTTGGCCAACCAGGTTGGCACAAGGTCTATCCACTCTCTCGGAGGTTTCTGGGTTTTTGGCAACACCCCGGCAGCCTGACCATCCAATTGCTCCTGATCGACTGCGTAGCCAATCATGGCCAATTCGAGGTTCATGTAGTTCGGGTCAGCACCAGGCAGATCAATGGTCAAGGCGTCGATCACACTGACAGCCTCGATACTTCTGGGTGAGCGAGGAGATGAGATCACGTGGTTGCTGCTCGAAAAGCTGACACGTGGGGTATGCAAAATCCCGATCAGCCGTTCCAGTTCATCACGTTGAGCCTCTATAACAATTGGCTCTAAATTTCTGGCTTTGTTTTTTGACCAACAACAGTCGTCGAGAAACCGTTGCAACGGTGTTTGCTGGAATAACCAAGTTATGAAATACAAAACGCCCAAGCCTGCAACTGCGATAAGAACGGGGGCTACCCACAAGGAATATCCCACGATGGCCGCACCCACCGTGGACAACCCGAGAAGCACCCTTGCTGTCCAATAGAACCCTGCAAGTGCCTGTAATCCATAGCTAGCTGCAAGCCCACCCGCTACATTTCGGCGCATCTGCAACCATGGATCTACCGACGAACTGCTTTCGAGTTGAGCTTCGAGGGACTGCAATTCCTTCACTGCTGCACCCGCTGACAGGACTCCAATCAATGCCCCAAAAGCGGTCATGTAAGGGACAGCGGTTTTACCTAAGGCAAATGCATCTAGCCTAAATGACTTCCTGATTTGATTGTCTATAACAGCGGTTAAAGCAGCCCCGGCATACAAAACGGAAGAGGCCGTATCATGTACCCTCTGCTCATCCGGCCGAGCCACCGCCTGCAACTCAAACAGATACTTCCGGGCATTCAACACATTCAACACCATCACCACCAACGGCAACACCCCACCGCTGTTCTGCACGATCGGTGCATTGGTGATATTCGCCACCTTGCCCAACTTGATCCCCATCGCCGTGCGCTGCGTCCATTCCCCCAGCGCCTGCCCTGCCCCTCCGACAAACCGCAAC